>NZ_QTMZ01000004.1:0-239298 GCF_003602935.1 Bacteroides sp. AM54-2NS | reverse complement strand
ATGTAATATATGATGATTTTTAATGTAATATATGATGATTTTTATTTTTTGTAAATAATTCAAATGCCATATGGATATTGTATAATTCAATTTCTAGCTAGGGTATATATATAAGATGAAAGTTTAATAATGAACTTTTTACTTTAGTTTTATTTAACGCAATAATTTGTAGGATACTTTTGCATGAAGATAGAACTGATAAACGATGATTAGTTCGTAAGTCTTCTGTGGCTTTTATTTGGTATTTTTGAAGGTTTGCTAATCTTCTAATAAAAACACCTTTGAAAGCTATAGTTAATACTATAAAATTAATATTTTGCTATTGTTTTATTATTCAATAAGAGAATTATTGTCATTATATCGAATTCACGTTAAATTATTGACAAACAGTTTGCAAATATCAAGATTATTTGCGAATATTGCATCTTAGTTGTGTATACGCCTGTTGGATTTAAATACTTGGGTGCTTCTATTATGCTAAATGACAGTAATAGTGCGCAACTTATTAATAATAAAATATTTAATTCCGCCGATAGGTGTAATACCGTTTTTATGTACAATTTAAAATTTCCAAACTATGTTGCTCCGGAAGCTGTAATAGGGGCTGAAACCATTATCGAAGAGGGTACTATTATATTGAAAGGAGCTATTATCGGTAGTCAGTGTAAGATTCATCGCCACATATTTGTGGATGAGGGGGTTAAGATAGGCGATAAGGTTAAGATTCAAGACGGTGTGATGATTCCACATGGTGTGACTATTGAGGATGGCGTTTTTATCGGTCCATCAGTTGCTTTTACAAATGATAAATATCCAAGAGCTATCAATAAAGATGGAACATTGAAAAGTGGGGGCGATTGGCAGGTTAGCGAAACTATTCTAAAGTATGGTTCTTCTATTGGGGCGAATGCAACTATAGTATGTGGTGTTACTATAGGTGAATGGGCAATGGTGGCTGCTGGTTCAGTTGTAACAAAAGATGTCCCTGCAAATGCATTGGTTATGGGGAATCCTGCAAAGGTGATAAGATATTTTGAGTAATATTAGCTATGACTGACTATCTTGTAGAATTTTTGGAAACTCCTCTATTTAAGCTGGGTTTAACTATCTTTTTTAGTTATGTAACTTGGAGACTGACAGAGAAGTTAAATCCAAGGTTTTTGTGGAAAGATTATAAACGCAGACAAAATCTTAAAAGAGGCTATATCAATAAGGATAATGTTAAATTCGGAATTGATCATCATGATTATTTTGATCATGATGATGGCGGGTATATTGATGATTTAATAACTATACGATTAGACAAAACTCTCTATGAGTATAATTTTGAGGAAGAGTTCTCACAAAATTGTCAAAGAATACCTAAGCTCGAGCTAATTAAAGAATATATTAATATTAACTTCCCAGAAATAAATCTTGACGAAGTTGTTAGAACTGTAATAGTGCCGGGGGTGCTTAGAAATTCAGGGGATAATATTTATGTGGTTAATGATATTCGGAAAAGTAGAAAAGACTATATTAATGGGAGAAATTCTGTAAAACGCCTTGAAGCCTCAGTTTTTGAGCTTGATTTAGTTAGGATGACTGCTGATACAGTTCAGTTGATTGATCGATTGTACTTATATTTTCAAGGAAAGAATCCGGATTTATTTGAAATTAATTATAAGACAAATAAACGGTTGGAAAATACAACAAAAGAGGTGACTGAGTTGATTGGATTTATGACTAAGGTTAGTTTAAATGGCTTTATCATAAGTACTAAGAAAGTTAATAAAGAATATCAGTTGTTTTATAATAAAAAACAAGGTTTCTCATATGGAATTTCGTTCTCAGAAACTACATTAAAAAGCATAATAAGAACTTCTAGAATTAAAGTAAACGGGCTGATGTTAAAAGAAATGCTATGTAAAGCAGTGCCGTCTTTAGAGGTTAGAGAACAGCAATTCACTGATATTGCCATATCATATTTAGATGGCCTGTATGTCGAGATTCTAGGTGTATTGCTTGTTGATAATCTTGCTCCCTTTTCTGACAGTGACTCTGTGTGGCTGGATTTTACTCTTGATAGTATTCGTCAAGAAGCATTCAATAAAGACAGTTCTTTAGAACATGCTTTGTCATATGCTGCTAATATCAGGCAAAGGGCGAATAATAATCGTTTTTATTCATTTAATAAGTAGCTTATCTATGAACATAAATTTAAAAGATACTCTTGTTGATGATACTATTATAGTGCAAGTCCAACCTGTTTTAGAGCAGGTTCAAACAGTGACTACCCATTTTGATATTGTTGGGAATTTGCTTTGGGATAATTTGTTTGCACCATTACTCTTTGGAATATCTATTCCACTTGTATATAAGTTTGTAAAGAAACTCTTGAAAAGGTATAATTTGAAGAAATATCAATCTAAAATAATACGGGAAGACCAATATAAAGTGCTTGTTAAAAATGTTTGTCTGGAGGATAAGTATTTTCGGGTTAATAAGATTAATGATGACGAATTTATTATTCCATTTCCTGAAACAAGAGAGAAGAAATTGGAGGAATTGGGATTTAGAAAAGTATATAAAAAGAATAAAAATCAATGTTTGCATAATAGTCTTTATAATTATATTAGCAAGTATTATGGAGAACAATTGACTTATAGAGGAGAAAATTACTCAATCCCAGAATTTATAACTAGGCTTTCTGAAGAGACGGCTGATGTTTTTATACATGAAATGCATCAAGCGAAACTGCGGTTTAATAAATATCTATATGGTATATATGATGTGAGAGTGGATGAGGATGATAAATGTGAAATTTCTGTTTATAATTCAGACTATTTTACATATAAGTGTACTGTTAATTTGTATAATGCGTTGGCTACTATTCCAGTTAAATCATGCTTTCCGGATTTTAATGTAAATGTGGCACAAGTAAGACCTTTTTATAATTCAGTAGCTGTTGGAGGTTTTGTTATAATCGATCGAGGAAATGGTGATGAACTTGTTACTGGGTTTCGTGGGGAGAATTGCCAAAGTGGTGGGTATTGGCACTTTTCTTATGATGAGACATTTACGGAAGATGACAAGTCGGATGAGGATGATCAACCAAACCTTATGACATGTTTGAGGAGGGCGTTAAGTGAAGAACTTGGGATTTTAAGAAAAACTCAGGAAAAATGTATCCCTACATCTCAAATTACTTTTTTAAATGTGGGTGTCATCCGTACAGCTGGAAATGATAATAGACTGGAATTTGAGGTGTGTTCATTTGTTCGAGTGTGTTTGTCGGAGGCATTCACATTGGAGGATTTTATTCATGGTTATCGTTTTGCTAAAGATGCAGAGATTGAAACCAGATGCCTGGAGTTTATTCCAATCAAAGAACTGGATAAATTTATATCTACTCATAAGATATCTCCAGAATCCAAGCATTTGGCCCAAACGATCTCTTTGTTGAATGATTTTGATTTGCTCGGGACCGACAAAGAAGGATATCATGAAATTTTAGAAGCAAATAAGCAATAATGAAAATAGCATGAAATTATGCCCCTTTTAATAGGTTGATAAGTTCTATTAAATAGCTATCAAGCTCATAAAATGTCGATATTTTACCAGAGAGGACAGAAATATAGAATGGCGGTTGCTTTGCCATTTGAATAAGGGTATTTCTTTCATCTGTTTTTTCTGATGAAATCTGAATGGGCTTAATTGCAAACATGGAAGAGATGTATTCGATACCATGTAATTGGGGGTGTATAAATTCCTCATACTGTGTTTTCATTGCTTCATATGCAGTTAGTGGTTTATGTAGGCATAGGTTACAGTTCCCGATATTGTGAGGACTGCAACTACCATTTTTCATACATGGAAATGATGGCTCTGGGGATGAAACGGTATGTGGGGTGTAGTGGACAGAAGTTAGTGTATGATATTTACTAAAGCCGAATGGCATGATTGAAAAGAATTCGCCGTCCATAACAGTAATGCCGATATCTTTCAAAGTGTCTGGTACTTTGCATAAAATAACTTCACAAAGTTCGTACTTTAAGTTGAATCCCGGTTTGTTGAATAATTGGCTTACTATATTGGTAGAAGCATAAGTTGCATTTACCACTCCTTTGCATTCAATATACTCGCCGTTTTCTATTTCTATTTGATAGCGTTCATTTTTATCTGTAATTGAAATAACCTCGTTCCCGAAAACGTATCTACATTTTTAACATCACTAATGTGGTTTAGTAGTTTATTTAGAACAATCTTATAGCTATATGAGTATTCTTTAGTAAGATATAATGCTTCAACTTTATTTGAGTTAAATAGTGTATTAGGATCAACTTCAGAATATGGTATATTATTTCTATTCATAAAATCTTCATATTCAGATTTGTTGGTTAACGACTCATTATTTGCGATAGCATAATAGGCCTTAAATTGAGAATTAATACTTTCACCAAAGTCATGTATAAAGCGCTCTTTATATTTTAGTATTGTGTTTACTGTTTTTTGACCTCTTGGGTAATGTAAGCCATTGTGGAGGCGGGCTTGATTGACCATTGATGCTCGAGAGAAGAAATTTTGATCTATATCAATAACAGCAACGGTAACTTCACGTTGCGACAAAAAAAGGGCAGTATATAAACCATATATGCCTCCGCCTAATACGACTATATCAAACTGTTTCATAGTTGTTTAATTTGTTTTGCCGGTGCGCCATACCACATCTGATTATCAGGTATATTTTGGAGTATTAATGATCCCATACCAATAATAACATTATTCCCTATACGAATTTGATCTTTGATATTGCTGGATGCATAAATAATACACTCATTCCCGACTTTGACGGAACCGGCTATTGTGACGGAACTTGCTATCCAGTTATTTTTACCAATAACTGTATTGTGCCCAATAGAACACAAACCATCTATTTTAGTTCCATCTCCTATTGTTGTAGGTGATAATGTGCCTTTGGTAATTTGACAATTAGGGCCAATATCAACCTTGGAGCCTATAATGACGTTTGAGTAATGCGGGAATTTGTGTAAGCTTCCATATTGATCTCTTTCGCAGCCTAATCCGGAATGACCTATGACTGTTCCAGCATGAATGATTACATCGTCTCCTATTTCAACGCCATCATAAATGACAACATTTGAGTGAATGATGCAATTATTTCCAATGGAAGCATTCATAATTGTTGCAGATGGGCTTATCTGTGCGTTTTTGCCGATAGATTTTTGAATGTCAATAGGCTTATAATAATTGGGATGGAAAAATCTCTCTGCAATGAGAATGAAAACAAGACGCGGATTGCTGACATGGATGATGACTTTGTTGAAAAGTTTCGGAGTGATTAAAACCTCTGTGTCAGTTATTAGATATTTTACATTTGATTGCTCAGCTAACTTTTGTTTCTCTTTTTTGTATGTTGCTATCCATCCCATACATTCGGGTAATGAAGAATCTAATGTCGAGATATTTTTAACAACTAAGTCCTCTACATCATGTGATACATTAATAACGTATTCTTTGATATATTCAATAATGTCTGATAGCTGAATCATCTTTATATTTGTTTGCAATTTATTGTGTGTAAGTATTCTTTTTGCTTATCCTTACAAAGATAGTTATATTTGGCATAACTCCTAAATAAATATCTATAAAAAGTTATGCACTATTCTATTTCAATATTCAAAAAGGAATGTGAAAAGTGGCTGGCGAAGAATTAATGTTTTCCTAGTTGTAGGAAATTGGAAAGTATTTTGTGGATGTGATATTTGCTTTTGCTGTCTTAAGCGGTAAATGGTTCTCTTTTTATTCAAAGTCTATTATCTATCTCTGCCATTATATCTTGCTTTTTGCAATTCTTTCCTTGTTGGACTTGTTGCGATACAGATATTTCTATGTATATTTGTATGATGTGAACTTAGACGGATTGAAATATGAGTGGCAAGATTTACCCTATCGGTATACAGAACTTTGAAAGTCTTCGTAATGATGGCTATTTTTATATTGATAAAACAGCATTGATTTATCAATTGGTGAAAACCGGAAGTTACTATTTTTTGAGTCGTCCGCGCCGTTTTGGCAAAAGTCTGCTCATTTCTACGCTTGAAGCTTACTTTCAAGGAAAGCAGGAACTCTTTGAAGGGCTGGCTATGGAGAAACTGGAAAAAGATTGGGTAAAATATCCCGTTTTATATCTTGATCTTAATACGGAAAAATATGATACTCCGGAAAGTCTGGAGAACAAACTCAATGGGGCGTTGGTGGAATGGGAGAAGATATATGGTGCGGAGCCCTCGGAGAAATCCTTAGCGATGCGTTTTGAGGGGATTATTAAACGTGCCTGCCGGCAGGAAGGACAGTGTGTGGCTATTCTTGTGGATGAGTATGACAAGCCGATGTTGCAGGCCATTGGTAATGATGCCTTGCAAAAGAGCTTTCGCAATACATTGAAAGCTTTCTATGGTGCATTGAAAAGTCAGGATGGCTGTATTAAGTTTGCTATGCTGACGGGAGTTGCCAAGTTCGGTAAATTTAGTGTGTTCAGTGATTTGAATAACCTGAATGACATTTCAATGTGGAATAAGTATATAGATATTTGTGGTGTGAGCGAACAGGAATTATACGATAATCTGGATGCCGAGCTTCATGAGTTTGCCAATGTGCAGGAAGTGACGTATGAGGAGATATGTGTCCGGCTGAAAGAGATGTATGATGGTTATCATTTTACGCACAATTCTAAGGGAATGTACAATCCTTTCAGCCTGCTTCATGCTTTTAATCGGAATGAGTTTGGGAGTTATTGGTTTAAAACGGGTACTCCTACTTATTTGGTGGAATTGCTGAAGAAACACCATTACGACCTTCATCGGATGGCTCATGAAGAAACTGATGAACAGGTACTGAACAGTATAGATTCTGAATCTACCAATCCTATTCCGGTAATCTATCAGAGCGGGTACCTTACCATTAAAGGGTATGATGAAGAATTTGGTATTTACCGTTTAGGTTTTCCTAATCGTGAAGTGGAGGAAGGATTTATCCGTTTTCTGCTTCCTTATTATGCGAACGTCAATAAAGTGGAATCTCCCTTTGAAATTCAGAAATTCGTTCGTGAGGTACGTGCTGGTGATTACGAATCTTTTTTCCGTCGTCTGCAAAGTTTCTTTTCTGATATTCCATACGAGCTTGCCCGCGAACTGGAGTTACATTATCAGAATGTACTTTATATTGTATGTAAACTGGTCGGTTTTTATGTAAAAGCGGAATATCATACGAGTGAAGGCCGTGTGGATATGGTATTGCAAACTGATAAGTTCATTTACATCATGGAATTTAAACTGAATGGTACAGCGGAAGAAGCTCTGCAACAGATAAATGACAAGCATTATTCCCGACCATTTGAAACGGATTCACGAAAACTTTTTAAGATTGGTGTGAATTTCAGTGCTGAAACGAGAAATATAGAGAAGTGGTTGGTCGAAAATTGAATTGCCTGCGCCGGAAATAAGATATTCATTTCTCATATTCTCATAGATTTGATTTAAATAGCAGATAATTAATAAAGTAAGCTATGAGAAATACTTTTAAAATTGGTATTTCTCATAGTTTTATTCGCAAATAGACCTTGATTTGGCTTATTTCTCATACCTGTTGAACTCATTTCTCATAATGGCCCGGTGTTGGTATATAAATAGGCTGTGTGGGCTTACCTATATTCTGTAAGTTGCCTTTTGCTTTTAGGCGACGGATTTGCCTACTGGGCATACTTTGAGTGAAACTGCAGAGCGACTGCATATTACTACGGGTTAATACAGGATGAGTTGCAAAATAGGCAGTAAGTTTCTTGTCGATCTCTTCTTCTGAAAGAGAAGCCGAATGTGGCTTGTATTTCGAACGTCGTAGATGAGTGCTCATGCACAAACTCTTTAAATCTCTGTCAGCCTGGAAATTAATGGACTTAAGTTTCACTTTGTCAGCACGAGTGGTAAGCGAGTGCACGGGTTCGGTAGCTTGCAATGTAATCTGGAAATAGCCGATTCCATCCAGATGTACTCGTTCTCCTTCGCACAGATGGTTGCCCATGCATCTGCTCAATTCCATTAACATGGCTTCTACTTCTGCTTTCCCGAAAGTAGTTGCCATGTGGATTTCTCTCGCCAGCTTTTGAGTGGTCACATGTTGAAAATTAACCACCCGTGGGTGATAACTAGGTTCTTCCCCTTCTTTTTCCGGTTGGGGATTCTTATAAAACTCGAATTGTATTGCCATCTTTGTTTTAATTTAATGGTTATTTATATGTTATGTACTGATGCTCTTAGTGTATCTTGCTTTTATTCTTTTATTATTCAACCGCCATCCTGATTGTTCCACTACAGTGAACGGTTCTTTTCACTCTAGTAGACAGAACTTTTTACTGTAGTGAACAGGTCTGTGCACTCCAGTGGAACGATTGGGATGCTCTTTCAAAGATACGACATTATTAGGTGAAAAACAAGTAATTAACTAGTTGTTTGCATGAAAGAAATAGCTAGCTGTTTTCTAAGATAAGCTTGGCGGATAAACAGGAGAATAGTTGTGTCTGACTATGAGAAATACCCTGAAAGAGTATGAGAAATAGCGGCTTTTTGAAGAAAATCGATGAGGATAGTATGAGAAACACCTGTTTTAAAAACGTTTCTCATAATGTACTTCTTTGATTATATGTGCTTTATCTGAAATCTATGAGAACATGAGAAATAGAATTGAAAAATCTTTTCTAGTAGAAAGATGAAATAAGTATTCTCTGAAAAGTTGTTTGTGTGGAATATTTACAGTATATTTGTATCGTAATAATCGCCCTACAAAACACATGCAGGACAAATAAATAAAGTAATGAGAATAACACTGGTAAGAGACGATGGCAAGGTGAACACTATGCGTACGTTGAGAATTGAACAGCTCGTGGAGCAAATGAAAGTAGAAACTAAAACACAGCCTGTCTCAAAAATGAGAGAAGTCCTGCCTTTTATGCTTCCAGGTGATAAAAATGACTATGTACAGAAAGTGCCGAAGCTGATACCTGCAGCCGCCTTTTTTCGCAAAGGCGGCATAATGACGATGAGTGAATACAATGGAATTGTGATGATTCAGGTCAACAACTTGTCCGGACGTATGGAAGCGGATGAGGTGAAAGAACGGGTAAAGGAGCTTCCGCAGACTTACTTAGCTTTCACCGGTTCTTCCGGAAAGTCTGTGAAAGTATGGGTACGCTTTACTTATCCCAATGATCGTTTGCCGACAACTAGTGAAGAAGCGGAGCTTTTTCATGCGCATGCCTATCGGTTGGCAGTGAAATTTTATCAGCCACAACTTCCTTATGATATCGAGCTGAAAGTACCTTCGTTGGAGCAATATTGTCGTTTAACTTTTGACCCGCACTTGTATTTTAATCCCGAAGCAATGCCTATTTATATGAAGCAGCCTGCCGCTATGCCGGGTGAGGTGACTTATCGCGAACGGGTGCAAACGGAAACTTCACCGTTACAACGGCTTGCGCCGGGATATGAAAAGTGTAATGCGCTTTCTGTCCTTTTCGAAGCTGCTTTTGCACGTGCGTTGGATGAAGAGACTGATTATCAACCGGAAGGAGACAAACAATCGCTGTTGATTAATCTAGCAGGACATTGTTTCCGTGCCGGTATTCCAGAGGAAGATACAGTGCGATGGTCTCGCGCTCATTATCGCTTGCCGAAGGACGATACATTGGTTCGGGGAACCGTGCGAAATGTATACCGCACTTGTGAGGGATTTGCGAGTAAAAGTAGTCTGTTGCCGGAACAATTATTTGTCATGCAGATGGATGAGTTTATGAAACGGCGTTATGATTTTCGTTTCAACCAGTTGACATCACAAGTGGAATGTCGTGAACGGAACAGCTTTAATTTTTATTTTCATCCGGTGGATAAACGGTTGATGGCAAGTATTGCAATGAATGCACATTATGAAGGGCTTAAGCTGTGGGATAAAGACGTGGTACGTTACCTGAATTCGGATCATGTGCCGGTTTATCAGCCTATCGAGGAATTTCTTTATGACCTTCCTCATTGGGATGGTAAGGATCACATCGGCGATCTTGCCAAACGAGTTCCTTGCGATCATCCTCATTGGGCGCAATTGTTTCGTCGTTGGTTTCTTAGTATGATAGCGCATTGGCGTGGAATGGGAAAGAATCATGCAAATAGCACTTCCCCTATATTGATAGGTCCACAGGCTTATCGTAAGTCTACATTCTGCCGGTTGATTTTGCCTCCATGCTTGCAGGCTTATTATACGGATAGCATTGATTTCAGCCGGAAGCGGGATGCAGAGTTATACTTGAATCGCTTTTTATTGATTAATATGGATGAGTTCGATCAGATTGGCATCAATCAGCAGTCTTTCCTCAAGCATATTCTGCAAAAGCCCGTTGTCAACACACGACGTCCGAATGCTTCGGCTGTGGAGGAATTGCGTCGGTATGCCTCTTTTATAGGAACGAGTAATCATAAAGATTTGCTGACGGATACTTCCGGTAGTCGCCGTTTTATCGGTGTTGAGGTGACTGGAGTGATTGATGTGGTCCGTCCTATTGATTATGAGCAATTGTATGCACAGGCAATGGCACTGCTGCGCAGTAATGAACGCTACTGGTTTGATGAGAAGGAAGAGGCTATTATGACGGAGGCGAACCGGGAGTTTGAGCAGTCGCCGGCAATCGAGCAGTTGTTCCAGGTGTATTACCGGGTAGCGGAAGAGGAAGAAGAGGGAGAATGGTTACTTGCTGCAGATATACTTCAGCGGATACAAAAGGCAAGTAAAATGAAGATTTCTTCCGGACAGGTTAATTATTTCGGGCGTATTTTGCAGAGGCTGGGAGTAAAGTCATTCAGGAAAACACGCGGAGTTTATTATCATGTGGTGGCTGTTGGGTAAGGGTGATGATGAAATAATGCATGAGATGTGCATTTTATTATTTTATAATAATTATCTTTGCGTAATAACGTGAGATATATGAAGGCTATGATAAGAAATCCTTTTATAACAAGTGGATATGTGTCTGCTGATTATTTTTGTGACCGTCAGCAGGAAAGCGAACAGTTGGTACGCGAAGTGATGAATGGGAATAACCTGGCTCTTGTCTCTACCCGACGAATGGGAAAGACGGGGCTGATCCGTCATTGCTTTCAGTTTCCTGAAATTAAGCAGGACTATTACACTTTCTTTATTGATATATATGACAGCCGGTCATTGCGCGACTTGGTATTTGCACTTAGTAAAGAGATTTTGGAAGTACTGAAACCTATAGGGAAGAAAGCTTTGCATGGTTTTTGGGAATGTGTGAAATCTTTGCAGGCCAGTATCTCTTTTGATGTGAATGGTATGCCTTCTTTGAATTTGGGATTAGGAGATATACAAGCTCCGGCTACTACGCTCGATGAAATCTTCCGGTATTTAGAGCAAGCGGATAAGCCTTGTTTGATTGCCATTGATGAATTTCAGCAGATTACCGGATATGCAGAGAAAAATGTAGAGGCTACTCTCCGGACTTATGTGCAGCATTGTAATAATGCGCGTTTCATTTTTGCCGGGAGCCAGCGGCATGTGATGGGGAATATGTTTTTGACGCCTTCCAGACCTTTTTATCAAAGTGTGTCAATGATGCATTTGGAAAGTATTCCTTTAGAAGAATACATGCGTTTTGCATGTATGCATTTCAAACGTGCAGGCAAAGAAATGGAAGAAAGTGCTGTTACCACAGTTTATCAACAGTTTGAAGGAGTCACATGGTATATACAAAAAGTATTGAATACACTTTATGATATGACCCCGGAGCACGGAGTCTGTAAAGTGGAAATGGTGTCAGAGGCTATTCGGCAGATTATTGATTCATTCAGATATACTTATTCGGAAATCCTTTTTCGTTTGCCGGAAAAGCAAAAGGAGTTACTGATTGCTATCACTAAAGAGGGAAAAGCGAAAGCTATTACTTCCGGTGCTTTCATAAAGAAATACAGACTGGCTTCAGCCAGTTCTGTGCAGGCAGCATTGAAAGGGTTACTGGAAAAGGATTTTGTGACCCAGGAAAAGGGAGTGTATCAAATATATGATCGTTTTTTGGGTATTTGGTTGAAAGAGAATTATTGAGTCGTTTTTTGTTTGTTGAAACGTGCTTTTCGATAAATCGCGTTAATAATTAGCTGAAACTACTGCCTGTTAATCAGTTTTATTGTATCTTTGCGGTCTTAACTTTTTTAATGGTAAATAATGAAGGAATTTCTACAACTAATGCGACGTTTCGTGTCGCCTTATAAGAAGTATATCGGCTGGGCTATTTTGCTGAATATTTTGTCTGCTGTATTCAACGTATTTTCATTTACTTTCCTGATTCCTATTTTGAGTATTCTGTTTAAAACAGAAGGAGCGGATAAAGTATACCATTTTATGGAATGGGGTAGTGGTGATTTAGCAGATGTTGCCAAGAATAACTTCTATTATTACATATCTCAAATGATAATGGATAATGGTCCTACTATAGCCCTTATCTTTTTAGGATTGTTCCTGATGATAATGACATTGTTTAAAACCGGTTGTTACTTTGCTTCTTCAGCTGTAATGATTCCATTGCGTACGGGAGTGGTACGTGATATCCGTATTATGGTATATGCAAAAGTAATGCGCTTGCCAATGTCTTTTTTCTCTGAAGAAAGAAAGGGAGATATCATAGCTCGTATGAGTGGTGACGTGGGAGAGGTTGAAAACTCCATTACTAGTTCGTTGGATATGTTGATGAAGAGTCCGATTCTGATTCTTCTTTATTTTATCACTTTGGTTATAACGAGTTGGCAGTTGACCCTTTTTACCATCGTTGTATTGCCGGGAATGGGTTGGCTGATGGGAGCGGTCGGAAGAAAACTGAAACGCCAGTCATTGGAGGCACAGTCAAAATGGAGTGATACGATGTCGCAATTGGAAGAAACATTGGGTGGATTGCGTATTATCAAAGCTTTTATTGCAGAAGATAAGATGATTAATCGTTTTACCAAATGTAGTAATGAATTGCGTGATGCTTCGAATAAAGTTGCTATACGTCAGGCATTAGCACATCCGATGAGTGAGTTTTTGGGAACCATTCTGATTGTAGCCGTACTGTGGTTTGGTGGTACATTGATTTTGGGACAGAATGCAACCATCGATGCTCCTACATTCATCTTCTATATGGTTATCCTGTATAGTGTAATCAATCCGTTGAAAGACTTTGCTAAAGCAGGATACAACATTCCGAAAGGTTTGGCTTCTATGGAACGTGTTGATAAAATCCTGAAAGCAGAGAATAAGATAAAGGAGATTCCGAATCCGAAACCGTTGAAAGGTTTGAATGACAAGATTGAATTTAAAGATATCTCTTTCAGCTACGATGGTAAGAGAGAGGTATTGAAACATGTAAATTTGACAGTTCCCAAAGGAAAAACGATTGCACTGGTTGGGCAATCGGGTTCCGGTAAATCTACCTTAGTCGATTTGTTGCCACGTTACCATGATGTACAGGAAGGTGATATTACCATTGACGGAACGAGCATCCGCGACGTGCGTATTGCTGATTTGCGTAGTCTGATTGGTAATGTAAACCAGGAAGCTATTTTGTTCAATGATACATTCTTCAATAACATTGCTTTTGGTGTGGAGAATGCGACAATGGAACAAGTGGTAGAGGCAGCAAAGATTGCCAATGCACATGATTTCATCATGGAGAAACCGGAAGGATATAACATGAATATCGGTGACCGTGGTGGAAAATTGTCCGGTGGTCAGCGCCAGCGTATCAGTATCGCCCGTGCCATCCTGAAGAACCCTCCGATTCTGATTCTCGATGAAGCTACTTCTGCATTGGATACCGAATCAGAACGTCTCGTGCAGGAAGCGTTGGAACGTTTGATGAAAACACGTACAACGATTGCTATTGCCCACCGTCTTTCTACTATTAAGAATGCAGATGAAATCTGCGTGTTGTATGAAGGAGAGATTGTAGAACGTGGTAAGCATGAGGAACTTATAGAATTAAACGGCTATTACAAACGCCTGCATGATATGCAACAACTGTAATGCGGCAATTGTAATTTTTTGATAATGCAATGATATTATTAAGTTTTGATACAGAAGAATTTGATGTACCTCGTGAACATGGCGTAGACTTTCCGTTGGATGAAGCGATGAAAGTATCAGTCTATGGTACGAACCGGATACTGGACTGCCTGAAAAAAAACGGGGTGAAAGCTACCTTCTTCTGTACAAGCAATTTTGCAGAAAATGCGCCGGAGGTGATGCGGCGCATTATGGACGAAGGACATGAAGTGGCTGCGCATGGATGTGACCATTGGCAGCCGCAGGCTTCAGATGTCAGCCGTTCAAAAGAAATTCTGGAACGTCTTACCGGCAGAACGATAGAAGGCTATCGCCAACCGCGTATGTTTCCCGTATCAGATACGGAACTTGAACGAATGGGGTATGTGTACAACTCCTCATTGAATCCCGCATTTATCCCCGGAAGATATATGCATTTATCAGAGCCGCGTACCTGCTTTATGACAGGTAAACTACTTCAGATCCCGGCTTCTGTAACTCCATGGATTCGTTTCCCACTATTTTGGTTGTCTTGTCATAATCTGCCGATGTGGCTTTATCAAAGCCTGGTAAACCGGGTGTTGAAACATGACGGATATTTTGTGACCTATTTCCACCCGTGGGAGTTCTATCCGTTGGGTGAACACCCTGAATTTAAAATGCCTTTTATCATCCGCAACCATTCCGGCAAAGGAATGGAGGAACGTTTGGATATGCTTATCCGCAACCTGAAAGAAAAAGGCTATCCTTTTATGACTTACTCGGAGTTTGCGCAGATAAAACTGGCTGAACTAAATAAACTGGACGAAAAATGATTAAATTGGCTATTGTATCCCCCTGTTATAATGAGGAGGAAGTGTTGGAAGAGTCAACCACCCGTTTGACAGCTTTGTTTGATGACTTGGTGGCGAAAAAAAAGATCAGCGCCGACAGTTTTGTGCTCTTTGTGAATGATGGCAGTAAAGATCGTACATGGAGCATTATTAAACAACTGCACCGGACGAATCCATATATAAAAGGAATGAACCTGGCTCGCAACGTGGACATCAGTATGCTATCATGGCCGGTATGATGACCGCTAAAGATTGGAGCGATGCCGTTATTACCATTGATGCCGATTTGCAGGATGATCTGAATGCGATTGAGGAGATGATCGATGCTTATACACAAGGATATGATGTCGTATACGGGGTGAAAGTATCCCGCCAGGCAGATCCGATGCTGAAACGTCTTTCCGCAACCGCTTTTTATAAATTACAGCACCGGATGGGAGTAGAGACAATCTACAATCATGCGGATTTCCGTTTTTTGAGTAGGAGAGTACTGGAACAGCTGTCTCATTATCAAGAACGTAATGTCTATTTGCGTGGTATTATCCCATTGCTGGGTTTTCCTTCTACTACGGTAGATGACGTAATCCGGGAACGGACAGCCGGAACCTCCAAATATACAGTAAGAAAGATGTTCAGCCTGGCCTTGGACGGAATACCTCTTTCTCGGTGAAGCCTATTTACGGTATTGTTTATCTGGGAATTATATTTGTTTTTATCAGTATACTGATCGGAATTTATGTATTGTACTCTTTAATTTCGGGTACGGCAGAGCATGGCTGGGCGTCTTTGATGTTGTCTGTCTGGTTTGTCGGTGGAATTGTTCTAATGTCAATAGGAGCTGTCGGGTTGTATATTGGGAAAATCTATAAAGAAGTAAAACGTCGTCCGCTCTATAATGTGGAAGAAGTACTATACGATGACCAAGATAAGTAAAGCTATATTTGACAGGCATCCGGACTGGCGGGATAAGTTCTGGCAATTCGTTCGTTTCGGAGTTGTCGGCACTGTATCCTCGGCTATTCATTACGGAGTGTATTGTCTGGTTTTACTGGTTGCAAACGCCAATATCTCTTTTACGGCAGGTTATGCCGTCGGATTTATTTGCAATTATTTCCTCACTACCTTTTTTACTTTTCGTTCCAAGCCCTCGTCTCGCAATGCGGTTGGGTTTGGCTTTAGCCATCTGATTAATTATCTGCTTGAGATTGGTTTGTTGAATCTCTTTCTTTGGATAGGGGCAGGCGAACTTCTGGCGCCGATACTGGTGATGATAATTGTAGTACCTATCAATTTCCTAATTCTTCATTTCGTTTATATCTACAAAGGGAGAAAATAATTTTATTAAATCTCTTTCATTTAATTCATAAAAAGAAAAGGCTATTATGAAACGTTTTCTAAATCTTATTGTATATATACTTTCGATACATATTTCGGCTTTGCTGATCGCAGGACTGTTTCGCCTGGTACTTTTTATCTCATCCTATCATCAATTGACTTCTGAAGCCTTGTCGGATAAGAGCCTTTCAATGCTTGCTTTTGTACATGGTGTCTGGTTTGATAATGTGATTGGTTGCTACATACTTCTGTTGCCGCTGGCAGTTGCGGTGGTGTGTGGAGTCTGCAACTATTATGGGAAAGCATTGTTCCGTTTCTTCACGATCTTTTTCAGTGTGTTTTATGGGCTGGTCTATTTAATCAGTGCGTCGGACATACCCTACTTTGCCTATTTCTTTAAGCATATCAATTCTTCTATATTCGAATGGTTCGGTTATGCAGGAACTACCGCCGGAATGATATTGGGAGAAAGTGCCTATTACTTGTCCATCGGATTATTCCTGCTCTTCTTGGCCGGGTTCATAGTATGGCTTGTCTGTCTGTCGCGTTATTTCCATCGTCGTAGCCTTACTATTTCCGCTTCGTTCCCATTTTGGAAGAGAGGAGTTGTGGTTCTGGTCGGAGCTTGTCTGATCGGCCTCTGCATCTTTGGAATTCGGGGGCGTACAGGTTATAATCCGATCAAAGTGAGTGCGGCATATTTCTGTCAGGATGCTTTTCTGAATCAATTGGGAGTAAGTCCGACTTTTAATCTGTTGACGAGTGTGATGGATGATATGCGTCCTGAAAATAAATACTTGCATCTGATGGATGAGCAGGAAGCCATAACTAAGGCGCAAGCTCTGCTCAACCGTCAGGGAGATGCGAATGTTTCCCCGTTGGCTGTCTACAGGCATGCTGCAAAAGCGGATAGCGTGCAACAACGCCGTCCTAATGTCGTCTTGATTATGATGGAATCCATGTCCAGTAAACTGATGAAGCATTTCGGGCAATCAGAAACGCTGACTCCTTTCCTGGATAGTCTGTATACCCGTTCTATTAGCTTCCGTAATTTCTATTCGGCAGGAATCCATACGAATCATGGTTTGTATGCCACCTTGTATTCTTTTCCGGCTATGATGAAACGGAACCTGATGAAAGGCTCTGTCATTCCCCGCTATTCGGGACTGCCTACCGTACTGAAAGAAAACGGCTATTACAACTTTTTCTTTATGACGCATGAAGGCAGTATGATAATATGAACGCTTTCTTCCGGACGAACGGCTATGATGAAGTGTTTTCACAAGAAGACTATCCGGCTGATAAGGTTGTGAATAGCTTTGGAGTGCAGGATGATTTCTTGTATGACTATGCAATTCCGGTATTGAATCAGCGGGCTGCCACCGGACAACCGTTTTTTGCTACTTTACTGTCCATCAGTAATCATCCGCCGTATGTGATACCTCCTTTCTTCCATCCGAAAACAAGTGAACCGGAGATGCAGATCGTTGAGTATGCGGATTGGGCTTTGCGTCAGTTCTTTGAAGAGGCGCGTAAACAACCCTGGTTTGATAATACGATATTCGTATTGGAAGGAGATCATGGCAAACTGGTGGGAGACGCCGAATGTGAACTACCGGAATCTTATAATCATATTCCACTGATGATTTACTCCAGCCGTATTCATCCGGAAGAGAAAAACACTTTTGGAGGTCAGGTAGATATACAGCCTACGATATTGGGGCTGTTGAATATTGATTATCTACAGAATAATTTTGGAGTGGATTTGCTGAAAGAAGAACGTCCCTGTATGTTTTATACTGCCGACAATATGATTGTGGGACGCAATGATACGTTATTGTATCTTTATAATTACGAGACGCAGCAGGAATTTACTTATCATATAGACAATGGCAAATTGAAAGCCGTTCCGATGGATGATCGCTTTTTGCCTTTAAAAGAATATAGTTTTTCCATGCTCCAATCGGCAGAGTTCCTTGTGAAGCATGGAAAAACGGTAAATTCTGTCCCTTTTACTCAACAATAGGAGTAGTTTCGGTTTTTTCAGGCTGTTCGTTTTTAACGAACTTGTATACTTTGGCTATTTGCCGGAGCACTCGTTTAGGAGATTCGTAAACCTGTTCGAACTGATACCCCTCTTTCTCAAATTCAGGAAGATATTTCTCTGCGTCATTGGTGCCGATCAACAAGAAACCTTTGGCAGGACGTTTTTGGTAGAAGTTGTCGAGACGGTTATGCAGGTAGAAATTAATCTCGAAGTAATGTACAGGGTCACCTGCTGCATGCAGACTTTCTTCAATGAATTCGTACATAGTCCCTTCGCTTTCCGGCGCAATCTTTTCGATCTCTGCAGCGACGAATTTGACGGATTTCGAATTTAATGCTGCCGGCTGATAAGCACCGTCCAATGCAAGGTATAATCCCATGGTAAGCACGACGAGGGCATACAGGAAGCGGTTGCTCAATGCATGTTTCCGTTGATAGAACCACCAGTAGATACCGAGGACGGTAGGAACGGCAATCAGCAACAAGGCTCCTGCACCGCTGATATTCTGTATGGCGCGCATGAAATTAATGTTGTCCTGTGCGTGACGGCCGTGGAAGATTGTTTCAGGGATGAGCCCGCATTTTAATACAATGAAGCAAGTGAACAGCAACAGGCTGATTACCGCAAGAATACTTCCATATACTTTGATGACTTTGGATTGCTTCTTGACCAGATAAAATAGATATTTGGCAAGGAAATAAGCAATGAAAGGATAGATAGGCATCAGATAGACGCTGCGTTTGCTCTGCGGAATGCAGTAGAAAACGAAGATGACGACAATACTGGTGAAAGAGAATAAATCCACCGGATCCATATTCTTTATCCAAGCAGTGAAACGTTTCCACCAAGCGGCAGGCTGGATATTGAATTTATGGTAAGTCAGGCTGAACAGGGAAAGTACGACTAACAGTGTCCAGGGAACATATCCGGCAAACAAGGTCACGAAATTATAGTGCCAGGGGTTCACGCATGAATTATAGCTCATAGTATTGGTCATGCGGCCGAGGTTTTCCTCCATCACTAATGCGATGAATTCTTCTCCACCTTGTTGGTAAGCAGCTACGTACCAGCAGATAGGCAGGATGAGAGAAAGGATAGCCCAGGCGGAAAGTAGCAGGAATGCCTTGAAGAAGTTGACACCCCGGAGTAACAAGAATATGCCTACAACTAAGCATGGAATGATAGTACCTACCGGTCCTTTAGTCAGTGTTCCGCAACTCATCAGGAGAATGGCCAGCCAGGGAATACCTTTAAGCCCCTTCTCATACCATCTGTAGAGACAATATAGAGCGCCAACGGTGAGCGCTGTCAATACCATGTCCACCCGGCAGTTGGCTCCGGCCCGGTGTAATTCGAAATTAGTCAGGGTAATAAAGGCGGCCAATAACGCCAGTTGCACTCCTTTTCTTTTGGCAAAGAACAGAAAGCCGCAGAGAGTCATGGCAATCAAGGCGATGGCGGACGGCAGGCGGGAGGTCATTTCTGTGACTTGCCCTCCGTTCACTACTGCTGATACAGCAGCGATGCTCCAATGGAAGAAAGGCGGTTTGTAAGCCATTTCTCCTCCGTTGTTTCTGGGTAAGATCCAGTTTCCGCTATCCAGCATGGAATAGGAAACAATAGCTTCGCGAGGCTCACCTTTCGTGTGGTATTCCGACAAGCCGAGGAAAGGCAGGATAGTAACTACGCAAATGACTAATAACAGCCAGAAAGCTTTGTTTGAAGTCAATGTTTTCATCTTTTCTTATGATTGAAATTTATGTTCTTTTATTTTCTGCCGAAGTCGGCCGGAATTTCTCCCCATTCTTTCGTTTCCCATTTCAGGATACGAGTGGTATACGTATTTCCCTGCAACCATTTTTCTGCCCGTTCGATCAATAAAAACAGTTCTTCCGTTTCCGGAGTGCGGGGGAGCTTGGTTTTGCACTTCTTCTGTCGTACCCAGCTGATCGCATTGGCACTATCACTGTAAATAGGCATGTCGAAACCTTTGTTCTTCAACAACGCCAACCCGTGTACGATGGCTAGAAACTCGCCGATATTATTCGTGCCTTTCATCGGGCCGAAATGAAAAATTTCCTGCCGGCTGGCAATGTGTACTCCACGATACTCCATCGGTCCCGGATTGCCGCTACAGGCTGCATCGACTGCCAGGCTGTTGTCGATCACGCAAGAGGGTAAAGTATCTGATGAAGGTTTGGAACCTCCTGATTTAGACTTTGCGTTTTTGCCGATATAAGCGTATGGAGACATTGTCAGCGCGCGTTCCGCTTCTTCGCGCGTATCGAATGATTTGTATTTGGCAGCTTCGTATCCTTTGATTTGAAGCTGGCAGTCTGTCCAGGAAGTGTAAATCCCGGGTGTGACGCCTTCCCATACGACATAAAATTTTTGTTTTGCCATTTTTCTGACGATAAATTTAGATAGTCAATGAATTGACGCTGCGAAGGTACAAATATATTCTCTAACTGAACAAGTTAGGGGGGATACTTGTTATAAAAAAAAGAGAGTTTTAAGAATATAAAATAAGAAAGGAACTATGATGGAAAGATCTTTTAGTGAAGCTTTGAAACAACGTCGGACTTACTATTCAATTACTAATCAGTCACCTATATCCGATCAGGAGATCGAATGTATCGTTAATATGACCGTGCGTCACGTACCGTCAGCATTCAATTCGCAGACTACACGTGTGGTGCTCCTGTTGGGAGAATCTCATAAGAAACTGTGGCAGATCGTGAAAGATACATTGAAGAAGATTGTACCGGCTGAAGCTTTTGCAAAGACAGAAGAGAAGATAGATCATTCCTTTGCCTGTGGCTACGGAACTGTACTGTTCTTTGAGGATCAAAAGGTAGTGAAAGGACTTCAGGAAGCTTTCCCGTCTTATCAGGAGAACTTCCCGGGATGGTCATTGCAGACTTCTGCCATGCACCAGCTGGCTATCTGGGTGATGCTTGAGGATGTAGGTTTCGGAGCATCGCTGCAACACTATAACCCGTTGATTGATGAAGAAGTGCGCCGTGCATGGAACTTGCCGGAACATTGGCATCTGATTGCGGAAATGCCGTTCGGACTTCCTATTGGCAAACCGGGTGAAAAAGAATTTCAGCCGCTTGAAGAACGGGTGAGAATCTTTAAATAAATCGGGAATGAAGAATGAATAATGAAGAATTGGATGGCATAATGGCTAAAATTCTTCATTCTTCATTCTTCATTCTTCATTAAATGATTAATTTTGTGAGCAAAATTAGTCATTTATGGTTCGTATCTTCCTTACCGGCTATATGGGTGCCGGAAAAACGACGCTGGGTAAAGCATTTGCCCGGCAAATGAATATACCGTTCGTTGATCTGGACTGGTATATCGAAGAGCGTTTTCACAAAACCGTTGGAGAATTATTCACTGAACGAGGCGAAACAGGATTCAGGGAACTGGAGCGGAATATGCTTCATGAAGTAGCCGAGTTTGAGAATGTGGTAATTTCGACGGGAGGTGGAGCGCCTTGTTTTTTTGATAATATGGACTTTATGAACCGGACCGGAAAGACGGTTTTTCTCGATGTGCATCCGGATGTGCTGTTCAGACGCTTGCGTGTGGCTAAACAGCAACGCCCTATTCTTCAGGGGAAAGAGGATGACGAACTGAAAGCGTTCATCGTTCAGGCGCTTGAGAAACGCGCACCTTTTTATCACCAGGCACAATATATCTTTAATGCAGACGAATTGGAAGACCGTTGGCAGATTGAAACATCGGTGCAACGTTTGCAACAACTTCTTGGATTATAATCTGTGCCTAAATTGTATATCAGACTTTATTTTTTTGATACTCTTTATTGTTCATTCAGTCAATATTAGTACCTTGCACTCGTTATGAGATTTTTTTTATTGACTAATAACACAAAATTAAGGTAAAGTCTATATCATGAAAATTTTAAAAGAGAAATTTGGAGAGTTATCCGCTAGAATAAAAGCGTCCGGACAGCCTGCAAGGGCATGGTTTCCACAGTATACACCGGCCTCATTATTAAATGCGGAAAATTGGTGGGAAGCATTGGCTGTATGTGAATATGCTTTGGACACAAAAGAAGACGAGAAATTAACAGAAGATTTTTTTGAACTGATATTCAGTGCTTTTGACTGTAACGTAGAGGTCGATCTCAACGCAGAAGAATATGAATTCTGGTGGGAGAAGGTAATGCAGGTATGCGACCGTGTAGCTGTGTTTAGCGGTGCGGGATGGGCACAGAAGGGTGCGCAATATTCTGAAGCCCGTTATGGAAAGCGGGATATGAGTTATTTGTTTCCGTATTACGAAAAGGCTGCCGATATGGGTTGGGCTGAAGCGGAAGCAACTGTTGCCTATTGGCGATACATGGGATTCTATTGTGAACAAAATAAAGAGGAGGGCGAACGACGTTTTGCTACTCTCACTTCTCCCGAAGCTATTTTATGGGGAAAACATTATCGTGCTTTTGTCGAAGAATTTACAGGAGATAAAGCGAAGGCGTTGCAGATACGGAATGACTTGCTTGCCGAACTGCCTGAAGGAGAACGTTTGCGTGCTCATGTATATGCAGCACTGGGAGACGCGCTCGACAGGGCGGAAGGCAGTGTGGCAGAGGAAGCTGCTTACTACGAAAAGTCTCTGGAGATAGTTCCCAATCTTTATAGTCTTAAAAATCTGGCTACCCTTTATTTCCGTTATCCGGAACTGAATAAACCGAAAGAACTGGGCTTTGAACTTTGGAAAAAAGCCTGGCATGCAGGGGTGTGGTCTGCCGCTAACTTCCTGGGATATAATTATCAGGAAGAAGAATGGCTGGATATGCCGAAAGCTATTGAATGGCTGGAAAAGGGGATGCTTTATTGTGAATCTTACAGTGCGTATGAACTGGCGCTGATCTACCTGTATAATGATGAATATAAGAACGTGGAACGTGGACTAATGTGTCTGAACCGTTGCGTGGAAGATAACTATATACAAGGTATAGAAGGACTGGCTAATATCTATTTCAACGGTGAATTGGTGGAAGAGGACATGAATCGTGCGAAAGAATTGTTGGAGAAGGCTATTGAGCTGGGGTCGGGAAATGCAGCTTATCGTCTAGGCTGGATGTATGAGCGTGGCTTCTTGTCTGAACAACCGGATTATGTGAAGGCGTTAGAGTATTATGAAAAGGCAGCTTCGCTGAACAATGCCGACGGATATTGTCGGATGGCGCTTTACCTGGCTAATGGATACAGCGGTGTAAAAGATGCCGATAAGTCGAGAGAATGTTATGAAAAAGCAGCCGAACTGGGTTCTTGTTTTGCTCTTGTAGAACTGGCGTTCTTGTATGAGAATGGCGATGGAGTGGAGAAGAACTATGAAAAAGCATTTGAACTGATTAGTAGGGCTGCCGGACAGGGTTATCCTTATGCGATGTTCCGTTCTGGTCTTTATATGGAAAAGGGTGTTCTTGGTGAAGCAAAACCGGAAGAGGCGTTCGCTTGGTATACAAAGGCGGCAGAAGCGGATGATAATGATGCGATCTTTGCTCTGGGACGCTGTTATAAAGAAGGAATCGGAACGGCAGAAGACTGGGATAAGCACTCGAATGGTTCGGCAAAGGAGCGGAGAAGGAAGAGTCCCGTTGTCTGACAGAGCTGGGCCTGGCTTATGAAAATGGCAATGGCGTGGAAGAAAATCCGCAAAAGGCTGTGGAATATATGATGAAAGCTGCTGAACAGGACTATGGTTATGCCCAGTTTAAGATGGGAGACTATTATTTTTTTGGTTGCGGTCCCTGTCTGGAAGACAATAAAAAGGCTATGGAATGGTATGAGAAGGCTGTGGCCAACGAAATTCCAATGGCAATGTTGCGTATGGGTGAGTATTACCTGTATGATTATGACAGTCTGAACGAATCGGAAAAGGCTTTTGCCTATTTCAAGAAAGCTGCCGAATACGAGTGGTATAGCGAAGGATTGGGTATCTGTTATGAAATGGGTATCGGAGTGGAAGATAATGAAACGGAAGCTTTTAAATATTATACGCTGGCTGCGGATAATGGAAATACGATGAGTATGTATCGTACCGGACTTTGCTATTACAACGGAGTAGGTGTGAAACAGAACTATGCCGAAGCTTACCGCTGGTTTACGGATGCGGCAGGGAATGAAAATATTGCTGCGACTTATTATCTTGGTAAGATGATGATGTATGGCGAAGGTTGTACTCCTGATCCGGAAGCTGCGGTGCAATGGCTGCTGAAAGCTGCTGAAAAAAATAGCGACAAAGCGCAATTTGAACTTGGAAATGCCTATCTGACGGGCAAAGGCGTGGAAGAAAACGATGAAATTGCAATGGAGTGGTTCGAAAAGGCCGCAGAGAATGGCAATGAGAAAGCTCTTAAAATTACCGGAAGGAGGAGAAAGTAAAAGAGGAACATGGAAAAAGAAGGGAATAATCTGTTTCAGGTCAATCTTAAAGGTATGATTGCCCTGTTATCAGAGCACATTTATAGTAACCCGAATACTTTTGTTCGCGAACTGTTGCAGAATTGCGTAGATGCCATCACGGCACTACGCAATATCGACGAGAATTATAAAGGACGTATCGATGTCTTTCTGAATGAAGACAAAACGGTGGTGTTCAGGGATAATGGAGTCGGACTGAAAGAAGAGGAAGTTTATCGCTTTCTGACGGTTATCGGAGAGAGTTCAAAACGGGATACTCCCGATGCGGACGATTTTATCGGAAGGTTCGGTATCGGATTGTTATCTTGTTTTGTGGTGACTAATGAAATCACCGTGGAGAGTCGTTCGGCAATGGGCGGACAACCTGTTTGCTGGTGTGGCAAAGTAGATGGGACGTATCAGCTGACTTTATCGGACGAAGAACGGCCTATCGGGTCGCAGGTGGTGTTGCATCCGAAAGGAGACTGGATGCATCTTTTTGAATATGAAACGTTTAAGAAGATACTGGTCAGTTATGGGGAAGTGTTGCCATATCCTATCTATCTGCATTATCAGGGGGAAGAGGAGTTGGTAAATACGCCTTCGCCCGTATGGCTTGACCCGAAGGCGACTCGTAAGGAGTTGCTGGATTATGGAGCAAAAGTATTCCAGTCGTCTGCCCTTGATGCTTTCCGGATTTATACTGAAAGTGGTAAGGTAGAAGGGGTGCTTTATGTTTTGCCTTTCCGAACACAATTTTCAGTACGCAATTCTCATAAGGTCTACCTTAAACGTATGCTGTTGAGTGAGGACGATTGTAATCTGCTGCCGCCGTGGGCTTTCTTTATCCGTTGTCTGGTGAATGCGGACGGATTGCTGTCTACTGCTTCCCGCGAGTCTTTGGTGAGCAATGACCAGTTGAAGGATGCACGGAAAGAGATCGGGGTAGCTATCAAGGATTATCTGCGGGGATTGGTGCAGAATGACCGCGCCATGTTCAACCGGATCTTGGATGTTCATCACTTCCATATCAAGGCGATTGCTTCGGAAGATAATGAACTGCTCCGTTTGTTTATGGATTACCTTCCTTTTGAAACAAATAAGGGGTTGCGTGGTTTTGGAAGTATTCGTTCGGCAAGCAATGTGATATGCTATACCAAGAATCTGGAAGATTTCCGTCAGGTGCGCCGTATAGCCGGAGCGCAAGGATGGTTGGTGGTGAATGCTGCTTACACCTTTGATGAAACTTTGTTGAAAAAGTATGTCCGCCTGAATCCGGAACTTACGTTGGATGAAATATCTCCTTCACGGTTGCTGGAACAGTTTGGCGAAGTGGAGGCGAATAAAGAGTTTCAGGCTTTTGAAATGAAAGCAAACGAGCTGTTGAAGCGGTTTGGCTGTGTCTGCCGTCTGAAACATTTTACTCCGGTGGATATTCCGGTAATCTTTGTGGCGGAGGAAAAGGAGAATGTAGCTAAAAGTGCCAATAATCCGTTGGCGGCTGTATTGGGGGCTGTGAATACTGCCAAGCAGATTCCACCGACACTCACTTTCAATGCGGATAACGAAATGGTGCAGACTTTATTGCAAATACAGGGAGACAATAAACTGTTTCAGCATGTGGTGCATATATTGTATGTACAGTCGCTTTTGCAAGGTAAATATCCGGTGAACAGTGAAGAAATGGAGCTTTTCAACCGTTCGCTTAGCGACTGATGACTTCGAAAATGAATGATTTTATAAATTTCCTGAATTAAAAAAAGAGTATGAGATACACACTTGAAATACAAAAACTGCTGTTGCAGACACAGAATGACAGCCTGCATCCCCGTGAAAAAGCCAATCTATTGAAAGAAGCTATCCGCATCGCTGATGAGAACGAAGATGTGGAATGGGCTACGGAGTTGAGACTGGATCTTATCTATGAACTGAATCTTCTTTCGGCAGATGCGGAAGAGATTACCGTGTTCTCTAAAATCCTGGATGATTACGAGAATCACAAGGATGTAATCAAAGAAGATGACTTGTTGTGGAAATATAAATGGATCTGGCTTGTACGTTCGATCTGCCGGAAATTCCGATGGAACAGGTGAAAGCGATCGGTGAGGATTATAAAACCCGTATTCTCCGGAATGGATATTCTTTGCGGAGTTATTATCACCGCTGGTCTGTGGAATGTGTTTGGATGCGCCAGTATGACAAGGCAAAAGAATACATTGACAAGATGCTGAATGAAAAGATAGACGGTCAGTCGTGTGAGGCTTGCGAACTGAATTTTATGCTGGATTATTATTTGGAAACAGGGCAGTTTGATGAGGCTTACAGCCGGGCGCAGCCATTGATTAATAAGCAGGTCACCTGTTATGAAGCCAATTTGCGGGCCTACTTGAAGCTCTCTTATTATGCACAGAAAGCTGGCAAACCGGAGGTTGCCGCTGATATGTGTGCACGTGCCGAAGAAGCATTGCAGGGAAGAGAAAAGGATGAATATCTTTTGCTTTACTTGGGATTGTTTATTGCTTATAATATAATGACGAAGCCGGAAAGAGGCTGGGAGTATGCCGAGCGGTGCATCGGTTGGAGTTTGCGTACGAATACGTTGAAGAAATATCGCTTCTCTTGCGATATGGTAGAGGCCTTGAAGTATGAGACCCGTCCGGAAGTCTCCTTGTCGTTGCCGGAGGAATTCCCTCTTTACCGTCCGGATGGAATTTATCAGGTTAATGAACTTCGCAATTATTTCTATCAGCAGGCGGAAGAACTGGCACTGCGCTATGACGCCCGTAACGGAAATAGTGGTTATATGGACCGTTTGAAACAATTAATGTCTAATTAATTGCCAACATGTAGATTAATCCGTATTTTTGCCGTCCAATTATTTACTAAAAACACTGAATAACAGAAAATGAGAAAGTGGCGTATTGAAGATTCTGAGGAACTCTACAACATCACAGGTTGGGGTACCTCGTACTTTGGTATTAATGACAAAGGTCATGTCGTTGTTACACCTCGTAAAGATGGAGTATCCGTTGATTTGAAAGAACTGGTCGATGAGTTACAATTGCGTGATGTGGCATCTCCCATGCTGGTGCGTTTCCCGGATATTTTGGACAACCGTATTGAAAAGATGTCATCCTGCTTTAAACAGGCAGCCGAGGAGTATGGTTATAAAGCCCAGAACTTTATTATTTATCCGATTAAGGTCAACCAGATGCGCCCTGTGGTGGAAGAAATTATCAGCCACGGAAAGAAGTTCAATCTCGGACTGGAAGCCGGCTCTAAACCGGAACTCCATGCGGTGATTGCGGTCAATACGGACTCTGACTCATTGATTGTTTGCAACGGATATAAAGACGAAAGTTATATTGAACTGGCTCTGCTTGCCCAAAAGATGGGTAAACGTATCTATCTCGTTGTGGAGAAGATGAACGAACTGAAGCTGATAGCAAAAATGGCAAAGCAGCTGAATGTGCAGCCTAATATCGGTATACGTATCAAACTCGCTTCTTCCGGTAGCGGAAAGTGGGAAGAGTCGGGAGGAGATGCCAGCAAGTTTGGCTTGACTTCCAGTGAACTTCTCGAAGCGCTCGATTTTCTGGAGAGCAAAGGCTTAAAAGATTGTCTGAAACTGATTCATTTCCATATCGGCAGTCAGGTGACGAAGATCCGTCGTATCAAAACGGCTTTGCGCGAGGCTTCACAATTTTACGTGCAGCTCCATTCAATGGGCTTTAAGGTGGAGTTTGTTGATATTGGCGGTGGACTGGGAGTGGATTATGACGGAACTCGTTCATCCAATAGCGAAGGTAGCGTAAACTATTCCATTCAGGAGTATGTAAACGACTCTATCTCTACGCTGGTAGACGTGAGCGATAAAAATGGTATCCCGCATCCGAATATCATAACGGAAAGTGGACGTGCATTGACGGCACACCATTCTGTTCTTATCTTTGAAGTTCTTGAAACCGCTACCTTGCCCGAATGGGATGACGAGGAGGAAATTGCTCCGGATGCACACGAATTGGTGCAGGAGTTATATGGAATCTGGGATTCGCTGAATCAGAACAAGATGTTGGAAGCATGGCACGATGCGCAGCAGATCAGGGAGGAAGCATTGGACTTGTTCAGTCATGGAATCGTGGATCTGAAAACCCGCGCACAAATCGAGCGTCTGTATTGGTCTATTACACGTGAGATTAATCAGATTGCCGCCGGTTTGAAGCATGCGCCCGATGAATTCCGTGGATTGTCCAAACTGCTTGCCGATAAATATTTCTGTAACTTCTCGCTGTTTCAGTCACTTCCTGACTCTTGGGCAATTGACCAGATATTCCCGATCATGCCTATTCAGCGATTGGATGAAAAACCGGAGCGTTCGGCTACTTTACAAGATATTACCTGCGACTCGGACGGTAAAATTGCCAACTTTATCTCTACCCGTAACGTGCTCATTATCTGCCTGTACATGCACTGAAGAAAACAGAACCTTATTATGTGGCTGTGTTCCTGGTGGGAGCTTATCAGGAGATTTTGGGAGATATGCATAATTTGTTCGGTGATACGAACGCCGTGCATGTTTCGGTGAACGAGAAAGGATATAATATCGAACAGATTATCGACGGAGAAACGGTAGCGGAGGTATTGGACTATGTGCAGTACAATCCGAAGAAGCTGGTACGTACGCTCGAAACTTGGGTGACGAAATCAGTGAAAGAAGGAAAAATCTCCTTGGAAGAAGGAAAAGAATTCCTTTCCAACTATCGTTCGGGGCTTTACGGATATACTTATTTGGAATAACCGGCAGGGTGCCGGAGCCGGATTCTCCATTCGGTGAACTTATTAGAAATCAAGAAATGAGAGAAAAACTAACAGTAATTAAGGTGGGTGGCAAAATCGTAGAAGAGGAAGCCACCCTTCGTCAGTTGTTAAATGACTTTGCCGCTATTGACGGACATAAAGTGTTGGTTCATGGTGGCGGTCGTTCGGCAACAAAGATTGCCGCGCAACTGGGTATTGAAAGCAAAATGGTAAATGGTCGTCGGATTACCGATGCCGAAACGTTGAAAGTCGTAACGATGGTGTACGGCGGATTGGTGAATAAAAACATTGTGGCAGGTCTGCAAGCACGCGGAGTCAATGCACTCGGATTGACCGGAGCGGATATGAATGTAATCCGTTCGGTGAAACGTCCGGTGAAAGACGTAGACTACGGGTTCGTGGGAGATGTGGAACAGGTGGATGCTACTTTATTGTCGGATTTGATACATAAAGGCGTTGTTCCCGTGATGGCTCCATTGACACACGACGGTCACGGCAATATGTTGAATACGAATGCAGATACCATTGCCGGGGAGACAGCGAAAGCGTTGTCGGCTCTGTTTGATGTGACATTGGTGTATTGTTTCGAGAAGAAAGGTGTGTTGCGTGACGAGAATGATGACGACAGTGTGATTCCTCAAATCACCCGTGCCGAATTTGAACAATATGTAGCCGATGGCGTTATTCAAGGAGGTATGATTCCTAAGCTGGAAAATTCTTTTGAAGCAATAAATGCAGGAGTTTCTGAAGTGGTAATTACCTTAGCGTCAGCGATTAACGACTCTGGAGGAACGAGAATAAAAAAATAAATCAAAAAAAGTAGTGGGCGACTGTAACTTTTCATATCCTAGCCCGTCATTATTATAGAGATGCAAGAAATCAGCTTCCGAAACGATATTTTGCCGTTGAAGGATAAACTCTTTCGATTGGCTCTCAGAATCACCCTGGATAGGGCCGAAGCCGAGGATGTCGTTCAGGATACCATGATAAGAGTGTGGAACAAGCGTGATGAGTGGTCTCAATTTGAATCGGTCGAAGCCTATTGCCTGACAGTGGCAAAGAACTTGGCGATAGACCGGAGTCAAAAGAAAGAAGCTCAAAACGTGGAACTCACCCCCGAAATGGAGGAAGAACCTGATGCAAACAGTCCGTACGACCAGATGATTCATGATGAAAGAATGAACATCATTAATAGACTGGTAAACGAACTTCCCGAAAAACAGCGGCTTATCATGCAACTGAGGGACATTGAAGGTGAAAGCTATAAAAAAATTGCAACCTTGCTGAATCTGACAGAGGAACAAGTCAAAGTGAATCTCTTCAGAGCCAGACAAAAAGTAAAACAAAGGTATTTAGAAATTGACGAATATGGATTATAAGGATATAGAACAGCTCCTCGAGCGATACTGGCAATGCGAAACTTCCGTTGAGGAGGAAGCAACATTGCGCGACTTCTTCGCAAAGGAAGAAGTTCCGGCTCATTTGCTTCGCTATAAGAATCTGTTTGTTTATCAGCAGGTTCAGCAGGAAGTAGGACTGGGCGAAGACTTTGATGCACGTATTCTGGCAGAGGTGGAGCCTACGGTAGTAAAAGCGAAACGTTTGACACTGACCGGTCGTTTTATTCCTCTGTTCAAGGCCGCTGCCGTAATTGCAATCATCCTTCTTTGGGGAATGTGGCACAACATTCTTTCTCCGGAGATGATGGAAGTGTATTGGCTACGGATACCATTGGTAAACAAGTAACTGCACCGTCGGTCGCTATCTCAAATGATGTGAAAGCGGAACAGGTCCTGGCGGATAGCCTGGCGAAGATCAACCACAAGGTGCAAGTTATAAACGAATAGACATTTTCATTTGCTTTAAACATATAATATAGTTAGTGTGCTTAATTAAAACAACAACGAAGGCGAAACTGTGAAGTTTTCAATTCTCTCAAATTTTTATAATGAAACTAACTAAATAAATGGGCTACCGCGCGATGCAGTAGCCCTTTTATGTTTTTAAGCTGTCTTTATTTGATCTGCCGTATATTCTTTCTTGGAGCATCCACTTCTTGAGGATCTCCTTTATAGGCAATATCACCGCTTCCTTTGACGCGGGCAACCAGCTTCTGATTGGCATAGCAACTGATGTTGCCGGAGCCGCTAATGCTTGCATCTGTGTTTTCTGCTTGCAAATCGGCAGCTTGAATATTTCCTGATCCGGCAATAGAATAGCTCGCTTGAATGGCTTTGCCGTTCAGATTGATATTGCCCGAACCGGAAATACTTGCCTGACATTCCTGGCTCTCTATTTGTTGTAGTCTTACATCTCCCGAACCATTAATTGAAACGGCCATTTTTTGGCAATTGAATCCTTCTCCCTGAATGTTGCCCGAACCGTTGATGTGGAATTCAATATCTTTAGAGGTTTGTATCCCATTGATTAATCTTATATTTCCTGAACCGTTGACCGACAGCTTATTCAGCTCCGGAGCAAAAACTTTTATTTCCAGTTTTCCTTTCCAGATAGTGACATTCTTCTTGAATTTTATAATGAATGTACTACCCTCCACATACGTTTCTATAAGTGGTATGATGTTGTCGGAACCATGAATTTCGACATGGCTGCATGTGTCTTGCCAATAACTGATGTTGGCACTTCCCACTAGTTTGATTTCATTGAAGTGGTCGGCTTTCACTTCTTTGGAGATGTAATTCTTGCTGCCTACGATGTGTTTTCCCTGCAAGCAAGAGCCGGCAGTAAGTACTAGAAACATTCCCGTGACTAATACGAGCAATAAACTTGTTTTCATAATTACGCTTTTCTATGATTGATATAATGGTTAGACGGAAGAATTTGATCTAAAGTTGCATCTTCCATAAAGTTTTTCGTTAGCGTCTTCTTTTTTATTACTTTTGTGGCTGTTGATAGGAGGATTATAATGGATAAGATTATAGAAGATGATGAGTTAGGGCGCTTGGTGATACGCGTCAATTCACGTGCGAGAAGTCTTGTGTTTCGTACCAAGAGTGATGCTGTTTATGTTTCAGTTCCTCCCGGTACCACCCTGAAAGAAGTGAAACTGGCCATAGAGAACCTGCGTGGAAAGCTTCTGGCCTCCCGGCAAAAAATCGCTCGTCCGTTGATTGATTTGAATTATAAGATTGATGCGGAGCATTTTAAACTATCTTTGGTGTCGGGCGAGAAAGATCAGTTTCTGGCTAATTCCCGGTTGGGTGTCATGGAGATCGTTTGTCCGCCTTATGCCGATTTTGCAGATGAAAAACTGCAAAGCTGGTTGCATAAGGTTATTGAAGAATCATTGAGACGAAATGCCAAAAGTATTCTGCCTTCACGTTTGGACTTCTTGTCCAAGCAATACGGATTGCCTTATTCGAGTGTGAAAATAAACTCCAGTCAGGGCAGATGGGGGAGTTGTTCGGCTCGAAAAGCTATTAATTTATCCTATTACCTGGTTTTGCTGCCTTCTCATTTGATAGACTACGTGTTGTTGCACGAATTATGCCATACCCGCGAGATGAATCATAGCGAACGATTCTGGGCGTTACTTAATCAATATACAGAAGGGAAAGCATTGACCTTACGGGGAGAATTGAGAAAGTACCGTACGGAAATATAAAATGCTTTACAGCCAAGATAATATTCTCGCATTGTCACGAACTTAGTTTATTCTATCTTGGTAAAGCCTTGTAAGCTCCTATTTCTGGCTGTCTTCTAAATCTTATACATTCCTGATAATGGTTCGTTATGATACGTAATAGGGGGATATGTCTTTATTATTTGGCTAATTGTTTAATCCCGTCCGATTCTTTTTCAAACTGATAAGCCCCTCCTTTTTCGCTAAGATCAAACGTAGAGACCAGTTCTGTGTTATTGTCTACGATTAATAAAGCGCTTTGTTCTGCAAAACGTCCTACTTCTACCGTGTAAGGCTCTTCTGATATGGTTTTATTGGAGATAAGACTGTCGTTGACGAACAAAGAAATCGAATCTCCGGCAAAACCTTTTACCAGACTGATTGTGTAGCTTTCGATGAAATGACGTTCTTCCTGCTTTTCCCGTTGTAGCCGCATACTCATGTATACGAAAATAACCACGACAAAAATGACGGCAAAAGCAAGAATTCCGTTACCTACCATAAACTGTTTATTTGTGTTGAGACGATGTGCCATAGTCGTTATTTTTTGAATTGTGGCGTAAAGATACGAATATAGCACTGTTAATTCATACTTTTTTTCTTTAATCTTTTGTAGTCGAATAGATTATTTATATCTTTGCAACCGGAAACGGATGAAAGGTGGAGGGGCAATTAAGCTCCTTTTTTTGTTCTTATATAGTTAATAAATGATAGAAAAGAAAACTGTTTGTCAGATTGTAGATGAGTGGCTGGAAGGAAAAGACTACTTTTTAGTAGAAGTAACTGTGAGCCCGGATGACAAAATTGTGGTCGAAATTGACCATGCAGAAGGTGTTTGGATCGAAGATTGTGTGGAGCTTAGCCGCTACATAGAGTCAAAACTGAACCGTGAAGAGGAAGATTATGAACTGGAAGTAGGGTCGGCCGGTATCGGACAGCCCTTTAAAGTACTGCAACAGTATTATATCCACATCGGACAAGAAGTGGAGGTATTGACTAAAGACGGACGCAAACTGGCCGGCATACTGAAAGATGCCGATGAAGAGAAGTTTACGGTAGCGGTACAAAAGAAAGTAAAACTAGAAGGAGCAAAACGTCCGAAACTGCAAGAAGAGGACGAAACCTTTACTTATGAGCAAATAAAATATACTAAATACTTAATTAGCTTTAAATAGTTATGGCCAAAAAAGAAGAAACAATCAGCTTGATTGATACATTTTCGGAATTTAAGGAACTGAAGAATATCGATAGAACGACGATGGTTAGCGTACTCGAAGAGTCGTTCCGTAGCGTAATCGCGAAAATGTTTGGCACCGATGAGAATTACGACGTGATCGTGAACCCGGATAAGGGTGACTTCGAGATCTGGCGTAACCGTGAAGTTGTGGCCGATGAAGATTTGACTAACCCGAATATGCAGATTTCGTTGAGCGAAGCACAGAAGATCGATGCTTCCTACGAAGAAGGTGAAGAGGTGACTGACGAAGTGATCTTTGCCAAATTCGGACGTCGTGCTATCCTGAATCTCCGCCAGACATTGGCTTCCAAGATTCTGGAACTCGAGAAAGACAGTATTTATAATAAATATATAGATAAGGTAGGTACGATCATCAATGCAGAAGTATATCAGATCTGGAAGAAAGAAATGTTGCTCTTAGATGATGAAGGAAACGAGTTGCTGTTGCCTAAGACCGAACAAATCCCGAGCGATTTCTATCGCAAAGGTGAAACGGCCCGTGCAGTAGTTGCCCGCGTGGATAACAAGAATAATAATCCTAAGATAATCTTGTCACGTACTTCTCCCGTTTTCCTGCAACGTTTGTTCGAGATGGAAGTACCCGAAATTAATGATGGTTTGATTACCATCAAGAAGATTGCCCGTATCCCTGGCGAACGTGCCAAGATCGCGGTAGAATCTTACGATGACAGAATCGACCCTGTAGGAGCCTGTGTAGGTGTAAAGGGAAGTCGTATTCATGGCATTGTTCGTGAACTTCGCAATGAGAACATCGACGTAATTAATTACACATCGAACATCTCATTGTTTATACAGCGCGCTTTAAGCCCGGCTAAGATTTCTTCTATCCGTCTGAATGAGGAAGAGAAGAAAGCGGAGGTTTTCCTCAAACCGGAAGAAGTTTCGCTGGCTATCGGTAAAGGCGGTTTGAACATCAAACTGGCCAGTATGTTAACTGAGTACACTATTGACGTGTTCCGTGAGTTGGATGAGAGTGTAGCGGATGAAGATATCTATCTCGACGAGTTCAGAGACGAAATCGATGGATGGGTGATCGACGCCATCAAGGCTATCGGCATTGATACAGCGAAGGCTGTGTTGAATGCTCCTCGTGAGATGTTGATTGAAAAGACGGACTTGGAAGAAGAGACAGTGGACGAGGTAATACGCATTTTGAAATCGGAGTTTGAAGAAGGTGAAGAAATTGAGAATTGAGAGTTGGGAGTGAAAGAAATCCATACTCATTCCACTCTCAACTCTCAATTCTCCACTCTCAACTTCTTAAAGCTCCATTTATTCATTAATTTTAAAATATGACGATAAGGTTAAACAAAGTTACAAGAGATTTGAACGTAGGAATCGCGACGGTAGTTGAGTTCCTGCAAAAGAAAGGGCATACCGTAGAGGCTAATCCTAATACCAAAATTAGCGAGGAGCAATACGCTATACTCGTAAAAGAGTTTAGTACAGATAAGAACCTTAGACTTGAATCGGAGCGTTTCATACAGGAACGTCAGAATAAGGAACGTAATAAGGCGTCTGTTTCGATTGAAGGCTTCGAAAAGCAGCCGGAGAAACAGAAGTCGGAAGATGTGATTAAGACAGTCGTACCTGAGGATGCACGTCCGAAGTTTAAACCTGTCGGAAAAATTGATTTGGATAAACTGAATGGTCGTAAACCTGAAAAGGTGGAGAAAGAGCCGGAACAGAAACAAGAAGTACCTGTTGTAGAACGGCCCGTCGTTAAACCCGAAGTGAAAAAGGAGCCCGAGAAGAGAGAACCCGAGGTGAAGAAAGAAGAGGTGGTGATACCTCCTGTTTCTGTAGTAGAGCCTACTCCAATGGTAGTTGAGCCCGTAGTAGTGCCGGAACCTGTAGTGGAGACGAAGCCGGTAGAAGTTGAAAAAGTAGTAGAAGAAGTGAAAAAAGAAGAGCCGAGGTAGTAGAAACTGCACCTGTGAAGGCGGAAGAACATAAAGAAGAAAAAAAGGTGGAAACTGCACAGGCTGAAGTAACCCCGGTAGCAGAAAAAGCTCCGGAGGATGATGGTGTTTTCAAAATCCGTCAACCGGAATTAGGCGCGAAGATCAATGTGATCGGTCAGATCGACTTGGCTGCATTGAACCAGTCTACTCGTCCGAAGAAGAAATCGAAGGAAGAGAAGCGTCGCGAACGTGAAGAGAAAGAGAAAATCCGTCAGGATCAGAAGAAACTGATGAAGGAAGCCATCATCAAAGAAATCCGTAAGGATGATTCTAAAGTGGTGAAGAACGGTCCGAAAGAAAGCGCGGATGCTGCTAAGAAAAAACGTAACCGCATCAATAAAGAAAAGGTAGACGTTAATAACGTTGCGACTTCCAACTTTGCTGCACCGAGACCTAATATACAAGGTAAAGGCGGCAATGGTAATAACAACGGTCAGGGCGGACAAGGAAATAATAACAGAAGAAATAACAACAATAATAAGGATCGCTTCAAGAAGCCGGTTATCAAACAGGAAGTGAGCGAGGAAGACGTAGCAAAACAGGTAAAAGAAACTCTTGCACGTCTGACAACCAAAGGTAAGAACAAGACGTCCAAATACCGTAAAGAAAAACGTGAAATGGCTTCCAACCGTATGCAGGAACTGGAAGATCAGGAAATGGCAGACAGCAAGGTATTGAAGTTGACCGAGTTTGTTACGGCTAACGAACTGGCAACGATGATGGATGTATCTGTCAATCAGGTTATCGCTACTTGTATGAGTATTGGTATCATGGTTTCCATCAACCAGCGTCTGGATGCGGAAACAATCAATCTGGTGGCAGAAGAATTCGGATTCAAGACAGAATATGTAAGTGCGGAAGTGGCACAAGCTATCGTTGAAGAAGAAGATGCACCGGAAGATTTGCAACCGCGCGCTCCGATTGTTACAGTGATGGGACACGTTGACCACGGTAAGACTTCTTTGCTCGACTATATCCGTAAGGCGAACGTAATTGCCGGTGAAGCCGGAGGTATTACACAGCATATCGGTGCATATAACGTGCAACTGGAAGACGGTCGCCGTATTACGTTCCTCGATACTCCGGGGCACGAAGCGTTTACCGCTATGCGTGCACGTGGTGCGAAAGTAACGGATATTGCTATCATTATTGTGGCTGCCGATGATAACGTGATGCCGCAGACAAAGGAAGCAATCAATCACGCGATGGCTGCCGGTGTACCTATTGTATTTGCAATCAATAAGGTGGATAAACCGACTGCGAATCCGGATAAGATTAAAGAAGAACTGGCTGCAATGAATTACCTTGTTGAAGAATGGGGTGGTAAGTATCAGTCACAAGATATCTCTGCCAAGAAAGGTATGGGTGTGGAAGACTTGCTGGAAAAAGTATTGCTCGAAGCAGAAATGCTCGACCTGAAAGCAAATCCGGACCGTAATGCTACGGGTTCCATCATCGAATCTTCACTGGATAAGGGACGTGGATATGTAGCTACTGTATTGGTATCTAACGGTACTCTGAAAGTGGGAGACATCGTACTGGCAGGAACCAGCTACGGACGTGTGAAGGCTATGTTCAACGAACGTAACCAACGCATCAAAGAAGCAGGACCTTCCGAACCGGCTTTGGTATTGGGATTGAACGGTGCACCTGCTGCAGGTGATACATTCCATGTTGTTGAAAGCGATCAGGAAGCTCGTGAAATCACCAACAAACGTGAACAGTTGGCTCGTGAACAGGGCTTGCGTACGCAGAAGATCCTTACGTTGGATGAGTTGGGCCGTCGTATTGCTTTGGGTAACTTCCAGGAATTGAACATCATCGTTAAGGGTGACGTGGACGGTTCTGTTGAGGCATTGAGCGACTCGTTAATCAAGTTGTCTACGGAACAAATCCAGGTAAATGTCATCCATAAGGGTGTGGGAGCAATTTCCGAGTCGGATGTTTCTCTGGCTGCCGCTTCGGATGCGATTATCGTCGGATTCCAGGTACGTCCTCGGGTGCTGCCGCTAAGATGGCTGAACAGGAAGGTGTCGACATCCGTAAGTACTCTGTCATCTACGATGCAATCGAAGAGGTGAAGGCTGCTATGGAAGGTATGTTGGCTCCGGAACTGAAGGAACAAATCACGGCAACTATCGAAATCCGCGAAGTATTCAACATTACGAAGGTGGGTTTGGTAGCCGGTGCAATGGTGAAGACCGGAAAGGTGAAACGAAGCGACAAGGCTCGTTTGATCCGCGATGGTATCGTAATCTTTACCGGAAACATCAACGCGTTGAAGCGCTTCAAGGACGATGTGAAGGAAGTAGGTACAAACTTCGAGTGTGGTATCAGTCTGGTGAACTGCAACGACATGAAGGTAGGCGATATGATCGAGACATTCGAAGAAATAGAAGTGAAACAGACTTTATGATTTATGAGTTATGATTTATGAATTATAAGGGTATAAGGCCATTCGCGAAGTAATGGTTGCAACAATAGATGGGTGGTAATGTGGTACTATTTTATATGGGACACCACCTTACCACTTTATTGTTTTATCACCTGACAGAAATATAAATCACAGATCATAATCATAGAAACATAAATCATAAATCACAAATCATAAATCACAACGTGGCAACGATTGATATCATTATCCTTATTGTAATAGGCGCCGGAGCGGTGGTAGGCTTTGTAAAAGGCTTTATCCGCCAGTTGGCTTCTATTTTGGGGTTAATAGTCGGGCTGTTGGCGGCGAAAACTTTATATGCCTCTTTGGCGGAGAAACTTTGCCCGACAGTGACGGATTCGATGACAGTTGCGCAGGTGTTGGCTTTTATCATGATTTGGATTGCCGTGCCGTTGATTTTTGTACTGATAGCTTCGTTATTGACAAAAGCAATGCAGGCAATTTCGCTGAACTGGCTGAACCGCTGGTTAGGGAGTGGGCTGGGAGCACTTAAGTTTCTGTTGTTAACGAGTGTAGTGATCGGTGCGATAGAGTTTGTGGACAGCGATAATAAGTTAATTAGTGCAACAAAAAAGGAAGAATCTTTGTTATATTATCCGATGGAAACGTTTGCGGGGATCTTTTTCCCTGCTGCGAAGAATATGACGCAACAATATATATTAGAGAATAAAGATGCAACAAGAAGAACCCAATAAAATGAAACCCAATCAGAAAGACGAACTCGAAAAGAAGACTGATAATGAGTTTGTCCGGAAATTTGCGGAGGAGAAATATAAATACGGCTTCACCACAGAGGTGCATACAGACATCATTGAGCGTGGACTTAATGAAGATGTCATTCGTCTGATTTCATCGAAAAAAGACGAACCGGAGTGGTTGCTGGAGTTTCGCCTGAAAGCGTACCGCCACTGGCTGACGCTGGAGATGCCGACTTGGGCACATCTCCGTATCCCTGAAATTGACTATCAGTCGATTTCTTATTATGCCGATCCGACGAAGAAGAAAGAAGGACCGAAGAGCATGGAGGAAGTCGATCCTGAATTGATAAAGACGTTTAATAAACTGGGTATTCCTTTGGAGGAACAGATGGCTCTTAGCGGAATGGCGGTGGATGCCGTTATGGACTCTGTTTCCGTAAAGACTACCTTCAAGGAAACGCTGATGGAGAAAGGAATTATCTTCTGCTCGTTCAGTGAAGCCGTGCGGGAACATCCTGATTTGGTGAAGAAATATATGGGCTCGGTGGTAGGTTACCGGGATAATTTCTTTGCCGCGTTGAACTCCGCTGTCTTTTCTGACGGCTCTTTTGTGTATATTCCGAAAGGAGTACGTTGTCCGATGGAACTTTCCACCTATTTCCGTATCAATGCCCGTAACACGGGGCAGTTTGAACGTACGCTGATTGTGGCGGACGACGATTCATACGTTTCTTATCTGGAAGGATGTACAGCGCCGATGCGGGATGAAAATCAGTTGCATGCCGCTATCGTTGAGATAATCGTGCACGACCGCGCAGAGGTAAAATATAGTACTGTTCAGAACTGGTATCCGGGCGATGCGGAAGGTAAGGGCGGTGTATACAACTTTGTGACTAAACGTGGTAACTGCAAGGGAGTGGATAGTAAACTATCCTGGACACAAGTGGAAACCGGTTCGGCCATCACTTGGAAATACCCTTCCTGTATTCTGACAGGCGATAACTCGACCGCTGAATTCTATTCCGTAGCTGTAACGAACAACTATCAGCAGGCTGATACCGGAACGAAAATGATTCATCTGGGCAAGAACACCCGCAGTACGATTGTAAGTAAAGGTATCTCCGCCGGACATAGTGAGAACTCCTATCGTGGGTTGGTACGTGTGGCCGAGAAAGCGAATAATGCCCGCAATTATAGCCAGTGTGACTCTCTGTTGCTGGGAGATAAATGTGGTGCGCATACTTTCCCTTATATGGATATTCACAATGAAACGGCAGTGGTGGAACATGAAGCCACAACGAGCAAGATCAGTGAAGACCAAATATTCTATTGCAACCAGCGTGGTATTCCGACAGAAGACGCTATCGGGCTTATTGTGAACGGATATGCAAAAGAAGTATTGAATAAACTTCCGATGGAATTTGCGGTAGAAGCACAGAAGTTGCTTACTATCTCATTGGAAGGAAGCGTGGGGTGATTTACTAGTTGGCAATTTACGATTTACTATTTGGCTGCGCGCTTGTAGGAGGTAAATTGTCGGTAGTATAGGTTTTTAATAGTAAATAGTAAATGGAAAAATAGTACATATAATCATGTTAGAAATAAAAGACCTGCATGCCAGCATTAATGGCAAAGAGATATTGAAGGGTATTAACCTGACGGTGAATCCCGGTGAGGTGCACGCTATTATGGGGCCGAATGGCTCCGGTAAAAGTACGCTTTCTTCCGTATTGGTGGGAAATCCGGCTTTTGAGGTAACAAAAGGTTCGGTCACGTTTTATGGAAAGAACCTGTTGGAGTTGAGTCCTGAAGATCGTAGCCATGAAGGGATCTTTCTTAGTTTCCAGTATCCGGTAGAGATTCCGGGTGTGAGCATGGTCAACTTTATGCGTGCTGCTGTGAATGAGCAACGCAAATATAAAGGTCTGCCTGCGCTGACAGCCAGTGAGTTTCTGAAACTGATGCGTGAGAAACGTGCGGTGGTAGAGCTGGATAATAAGTTGGCTAACCGTTCGGTGAATGAAGGCTTTTCGGGTGGTGAAAAGAAACGGAATGAGATTTTCCAGATGGCCATGTTGGAACCGCGGTTGAGCATTCTTGATGAGACAGACTCCGGTTTGGATATTGATGCGCTCCGTATTGTTGCGGAAGGAGTGAACAAACTGAAAACTCCTGAAACAAGCACAATCGTTATTACTCACTACCAACGTTTGCTTGATTATATCAAACCTGATATTGTACATGTCCTTTATAAAGGTCGTATCGTAAAAACTGCCGGACCGGAACTTGCGCTGGAACTGGAAGAAAAAGGATATGATTGGATCAAGAAAGAAGTAGGAGAATAACAAATAATAAGTTATGATAGTTGAACAACAATATATAGACCTCTTCTCACAGACGGAAGCAATGATCTGCAAGCATAGCGCCGAAGTGCTGAATGCGCCTCGTGCAGCTGCATTTGCCGATTTTGAGCGGCTCGGATTTCCGACCCGTAAGATGGAGAAGTACAAATATACGGATGTGAGCAAGTATTTTGAACCGGATTATGGTTTAAACTTGAATCGTCTGGCTATTCCGGTCAATCCGTATGAAGTGTTTAAGTGCGATGTGCCGAATATGAGTACCGCTCTGTATTTTGTGGTAAATGACGCATTTTATAATAGAGCACTTCCTAAAGTCAATCTGCCGGAAGGTGTGATTTTCGGCAGCTTGAAAGAAGTGGCCGGACAGCATCCGGAATTGGTGAAGAAGTATTACGGTCAGTTGGCAGATACTTCCAAAGATGGGGTGACTGCTTTCAATACAGCTTTTGCGCAAGACGGCGTTGTATTTTATGTGCCGAAGAATGTAGTGGTAGAAAAACCGATCCAGCTGGTAAATATCCTGCGTGCAGATGTCAACTTCATGGTGAACCGCCGCGTACTAATCATCCTGGAGGATGGCGCGCAAGCCCGTCTGCTGATTTGTGACCATGCAATGGATAACGTGAACTTCCTGGCAACACAAGTGATTGAAGTATTTGCAGGTGAGAACACGGTATTCGATATGTATGAACTGGAAGAAACACATACAAGCACCGTTCGTATCAGTAACCTGTATGTAAAGCAGGAGGCAAACAGCAATGTATTGTTGAATGGAATGACTTTGCATAATGGTACTACCCGCAACACCACTGAAGTATTGTTGGCAGGAGAAGGAGCTGAGATAAACCTCTGTGGCATGGCAATTGCCGATAAGAACCAGCACGTAGACAATCATACAAGCATCGACCATGCCGTACCGAACTGCACCAGTAATGAGCTGTTTAAGTACGTACTCGACGATCAGTCGGTAGGTGCGTTTGCCGGACTGGTACTGGTGCGTCCCGATGCGCAACATACGAACTCCCAGCAAACTAACCGGAATCTTTGTGCTACGCGTGATGCGAGAATGTACACACAGCCTCAATTGGAAATTTACGCGGATGATGTGAAATGTTCGCATGGAGCAACGGTAGGCCAGTTGGATGAGGGTGCATTATTCTATATGCGTTCACGAGGTATTGCAGAGAAAGAAGCCCGTTTGTTATTGATGTTCGCATTTGTCAATGAAGTGATTGATACCATCCGTTTGGAGGCACTGAAAGATCGCCTGCATCTATTGGTAGAGAAACGTTTCCGTGGCGAGCTGAATAGATGTCAGGGCTGTGCCATTTGTAAGTAACCACTAATAATTAATAAACGTGGATATTCAAAAGATACGTGAGGATTTTCCGATATTGAGCCGTACGGTTTACGGTAAACCTTTGGTTTATTTCGACAACGGTGCGACGACGCAGAAACCCCGTCTGGTAGTTGATGCGTTGGTGGATGAATATTATTCCGTTAATGCCAATGTGCATCGCGGTGTGCATTATCTTTCGCAACAAGCTACGGAATTGCATGAGGCTTCCCGTGAAACGGTGCGTCAGTTTATTAACGCCCGTAGCACGAACGAAGTTGTCTTTACTCGCGGAACAACGGAAAGCATCAACCTGCTTGTTTCCAGCTTTGGTGACGAATTTATGGAAGAGGGGGATGAAGTGATTCTTTCCGTAATGGAACATCATAGTAACATCGTTCCCTGGCAACTGCTGGCTGCCCGAAAGGGAATTGCCATCAAAGTGATTCCAATGAATGACAAAGGCGAACTCTTGCTGGATGAATACGAAAAACTATTTTCCGAACGAACGAAAATAGTCAGCGTGGTTCATGTTTCGAATGTGCTGGGTACGGTGAATCCGGTGAAAGAAATGATTGCAACGGCTCATGCGCACGGCGTACCTTGCCTGATAGACGCTGCACAGTCTATCCCTCACATGAAAGTGGACGTACAGGAGTTGGATGCTGATTTTCTGGTGTTCTCTGCCCATAAAATATACGGTCCGACAGGTGTCGGAGTGCTTTATGGAAAAGAAGAGTGGTTAGACCGCCTTCCGCCTTATCAGGGAGGAGGAGAGATGATTCAGCATGTCTCTTTTGAGAAGACCACTTTCAACGAACTTCCTTTCAAGTTTGAAGCCGGTACGCCCGACTACATCGGAACTACCGGACTGGCAAAAGCCCTTGATTACGTGAATGGACATGGACTTGAGCAGATAGCAGCCCATGAGCATGAACTGACAACTTACGCTTTGCAACGGCTGAAAGAGATTCCCCAGATGCGTATATTCGGTGAAGCAGCCGAACGGGGAGCAGTCATCTCCTTCCTGGTAGGAGATATCCATCATTTCGACCTCGGAACGTTGCTGGATCGTTTGGGTATTGCCGTGAGGACGGGGCATCATTGTGCACAACCTCTCATGCAACGTCTTGGTATAGAAGGAACTGTACGGGCTTCGTTTGCCATGTACAATACGAAATCGGAAATAGATACATTGGTGGCGGGAATTGAACGCGTCAGCAAGATGTTCTAACAATATAAGCCGCTATTCCTGTGGGATGGCGGCTTTTTTTATTCTTTAACTAAAAAAAGATGCTTTCAAGTGCAGTGATTTGAACTTTTGTGCGTCTAATAGGTAAAGAAACAAAATGTTCATTGAATATTAGGAGGGTCGTGAGACCATGCTCATATTATATAAATTCTCTCTCTTTAACATTAATCGCAGCTATATCGTAAGAAATTACGGTGTAGCTGCAACTTTTTTAGGGGGAGTTGCGTCTAACTAAATACATATAACTTACAGATAACTAATAAAGAAAAAACTATGCTGATGACAACCACTCCCATCATTGAGGGAAAACGAATAGTGAAATATTATGGAATAGTTTCCGGAGAGACAATCATAGGTGCCAATGTATTCCGTGACTTGTTTGCAAGTATTCGGGATATTGTGGGTGGTCGTTCCGGTTCTTATGAAGAAGTGCTGCGTATGGCAAAAGATACAGCGTTGAAGGAAATGGAGGCACAAGCAGCTCAAATGGGAGCTAATGCCGTGATAGGTGTTGATTTGGATTATGAGACAGTTGGAGGTAGTGGCAGTATGCTGATGGTGACTGCTAACGGCACAGCCGTAAAGATTGAAGAGGATTAATTGATTATTGTTTTTTTTACTACAGAGAACACGGAAGACGCAGCGCATATACTTTGTTTAGTATCAATGGTATAAAACGCTGTGTCCTCCGTACTTCTGTGGTGAATATTATTCGGCAGTCAGTTCAATCACACGGCTGAAAGCCTGATTGGTAGTGAAAGCATTGATTCCTACTTTCATCAGATAATCTCCTGAATAAGTCTTCTCATTGGCAGCAAGATTCGATTTAGAATTCGGCATCAGGTTGATTTCTTTCACCTTATACATTTTCTTTGCATCCAGTCCCTGAAGTTTAACCGGGAGCAGCTTCTCACCGAAACGTGGGTGGATATCGTAGGTATAAAGCACTGCTTTGTTCTTGTCCGGTGCGGCGTACATGACAGACATGTGATTACCATCGTATGGAGAAACCAGTCTGTACTGGTCACCATCCAGAATCACTTTCTTCAGACGCGTCCAGTTGGCAACTGCGTTTTGGCAAAAAGTCTGTTCGTCCGCATTCAGCTCTTTCAGTCCGAGGTCGAAGCCCAGTTTACACATACTTGCTACATCGGTACGGAATTTCACGCTTGTCTTCTTGTTCCAGCTGGTTACGTGTGCGTCCATTGCTTTGGCAGGGAAGATTTGTGAGAATCCCCATTGGATAAACAGACGCTCTATCGGGTCTGTATTGTCACTGCACCAGAATTCTGTGAAGTATTTCAATGCTTCGTAGTCGCAACGGGCGCCACCGCCGGAGCAAAGCATCATCGGTACGTTCGGATATTTGTCTTTGATACGTTCCAATACATTATATATACCACGTACATGGTCGATATAAAGTTGTCCTTGTTTATTCTTCAAATAGGGAGAATAAATATTTGTGATGGGAGAGTTGCAGTCCCATTTAAAGAAAGCCACTTCCGGGTTCGCTGTCAGGATGTTATCCACTACGCCAAACACAAAATCCTGTACTTTCGGATTGCTAAGATCGAGCACCAGTTGGTTACGGTAATAGTATGTTTCGCGATTGGGCAGTGTGATAGCCCAGTCAGGATGCTTCTCGAACAATTCACTTTTGGGGTTTATCATCTCCGGTTCGATCCAGATACCGAATTTCACTCCGGCTTCTTTGGCAGACTTCACGAGTGCGGGAATACCGCCCGGCAGTTTGGATTTCATCACTTCCCAGTCGCCCAGTCCGGCATTGTCGCTGTTGCGCGGATGCTTGTTGCCGAACCAGCCATCATCCAACAAGAACATATCTACACCCAGATGTTTGGCTTCTTTCATCAGTTCGGCAAGCAGTTTCTCATCGAATTTGAAGTACGTATTTTCCCAGTTATTCAATAAAGTCATGCGGTCGCCTTGTCCGTCTTTCAGTTGGTGGTTGCGTGCCCATGCGTGGAGGTTGCGGCTGGCTTCGCCCGTACCGTTGTTGCTGAAAGTAAAGATGAATTCGGGAGTGGTAAATACTTCGTTCGGTTTTAGTTCATAATCAGATGCATACGGGTTGATGGCGGGGATGACGCGGAGGTTGCCTACGTTGTCCACTTCAAAGGTAAACTGGAAGTTGCCTGTCCATCCGATAGTCCCTAGCATGGCACGTCCTTGTGTTTCCTGTGCCGGTTGTTCAAAACCAAGTTCGAAGAACGGGTGGGTATGCATGGCGGCACGGCTTCCCAGTTTGGTGTCGATCACCTTTTTGCCGAACAATAGAGGTTGTGTGCTCATTTGTGCTTCTTTAGCCCAGTCGCTGCTGAATTCAGTCAGATAATACTCGTTTCCCGAGAAATAAAGCATGGTCGAAGCGTAACGCCAGATGGTGACAGGTTTCTTTTCAGCATGTTTGATTTCACTCCACGTCTTGATGACGTTTTCTTTCGGATAAGCGATGTAATGCAGCGTGACTTCCACCGGGTACTGATCGTCTTTCAGTTGGATGACTGTCTCCGTGCCGCCTGCCACTGCTTTTTGTTCGGAAGATACATAACGGAGAATCGTGCTTGGGTTTCCATCATTGTGCGTGATTGCTACAGCCGGTTCAAAATAATCCTCGGCGCCGGAGCCGGATATACTTCCCATCCACGGGTGGATACGCTGCCGTCACTGCCTCCTTTCACGTATGGAGAAAAGTTGTTGATGTCTTTCTCGTTCAGCAACTTATCGCCCAGATAAGCCTGATAAAGTCGTCCGTTGGGAGCTACTTGGAGAATTAGGTCTGTGTTGTCCGTTGCGATGCGGATAACGTTCTTTTCCTGGGCGTCCATTTGTGCCAGGGTAAACAATGCCGTAAGTAATACGAAAAGTTTCTTCATGGTTTTTTAATAATTAATTAGGTATTAGTTAGTTTGTGGGCATATAATGCCACAAAGATAGTTATAATTCGTTTGGTATGAACTAGAATTTGATGCTTGCGCTAAATTCTACGGTGAATGGGCGTAAATAGTTTCCACTCATATAATTTCCGGCGTATTGGACAGCTTCTTCTTTCGTAATCAGTTCCGAACCGTTGATGGTTCCGCTGGCTCCTTTCTGATTCAGGAAGTTGATGACTGTTGCCCCCAGAGACAGGTGCTTGTTTACGTTTCAGTTGATTCCTCCGAACGTTTCCCAGCGCCCGTTGAAGTAGAGCGCTTCCTGAAGATTGGCGTACGTCTTGCCGAAATAGCGGAAACTAAGCTAGAGGCGTAAGTCTTTCGTGATGTTGTAGCTTGGGTCGAGTTCGACAAGTATCTGCGGGATCTCTTTTACGATCATTCCGTTGGCATTGACCGACCTTTCCTCACTCGATTTTATCCGTATCATCCGGCTAAAACATGCTGCGGAATTGTTGCAGGAGGGAGAACTGCGCACCAATGAAATTTGTGACAGGGTAGAATTTCAGTCACCTTCTTACTTCGCCAAAGTATTTCAGAAACAGTTTAAAGTTACTTCTACGGAGTTTGCCCAGCAGAATAAGTAGAGAATGGCATATAGTTAGTTGTTATTGACTATTGTTCGTTATCTCTTTGTTTGAATTTGAACTGAAATTAGTTCATTTCTATACGGAAATAACTCCCAATACTATTGCTGGCAATAACTCGTCAGTATGCAGCTTTTATTTCTTTCTCTTGCTTATATTATTTTTTCAATTGCCTAAGGAGTTTTCGTTTGACTATAGTTGAACGAACGCTTGACATATGTTGAACTATCGCTTGACTATAGTCAAACGAAAATTTGTTAGGCAATGAAATAACTATTAATAGGTAAACGCTTGCTTAAAAATAACTAATAAAATCATTAGTGGCAATTGATCCCAAACTAGGCAATTTCTGGTTAAATGGGAATTTAATTCAGACAGAAGAACATAAGAACAAAAAAATAAAATAGCAGTTCAATAAGCAACAGAAATAATTTTCAAAGCGCAGCTTTATGTTCTTTTGTTCTTATGTCTAAAAAGAACTACCATCTGCTCATTTGTCCAAAGAGACGTATAAAAAATAGAATGATTCAACTCTGTAAATTCTTTCTTTTTTACTTGCTTATTTCGATTGATTTCCATACTTTTAGCCTCCGTAATCCTTTAAAAATTGACCCTATGGACAACATTCTTTTCTGGCTCGTTCCAGTCGCTTCCGTGTTAGCCCTCTGCTTTGCTTATTACTTTCATAAGCAAATGATGAAAGAGGGTGAAGGTACACCCCAAATGATAAAAATAGCTGCTGCTGTGCGCAAAGGAGCTATGTCTTATCTAAAGCAACAATACAAAATAGTAGGTTGGGTATTCTTGGGGCTGGTTATTTTGTTTTCAATTATGGCATACGGCTTTCATGTACAGAATGCCTGGGTTCCCATTGCTTTCCTTACAGGTGGATTCTTCTCCGGGCTTTCCGGATTTTTGGGGATGAAGACGGCAACATACGCGTCCGCTCGTACCGCTAATGCTGCCCGTACTTCTCTGAATGCAGGATTAAGAATTGCTTTCCGAAGTGGTGCCGTGATGGGACTGGTGGTCGTTGGCCTGGGACTGCTCGATATATCTTTTTGGTATCTGTTGCTGAATGCAGTGATTCCTGCTGATGCACTGACACCTACTCATAAACTCTGTGTAATCACTACCACCATGCTGACATTTGGTATGGGAGCTTCTACCCAGGCGCTCTTTGCTCGTGTAGGCGGTGGTATCTATACAAAGGCAGCCGATGTCGGAGCCGACTTGGTAGGCAAAGTAGAAGCCGGAATCCCGGAAGATGACCCTCGTAATCCTGCCACTATTGCCGATAATGTGGGCGATAATGTAGGCGACGTGGCCGGTATGGGAGCCGATTTATACGAATCTTACTGTGGCTCGATTCTGGCAACAGCCGCACTGGGTGCTGCTGCTTTTATCCATTCGGCAGATACAGTGATGCAATTCAAGGCAGTGATCGCCCCGATGCTGATCGCGGCTGTTGGTATTATCCTTTCTATTATAGGTATATTTGCTGTCCGTACCAAGGAGAATGCGACTATGAAGGACCTGCTCGGTTCGTTGGCTTTCGGCACGAATCTTAGTTCCGTATTAATTGTTGCTGCTACATTCCTTATTCTGTGGCTTCTGCAACTTGATAACTGGATTTGGATTTCTTGTGCCGTAGTAGTCGGACTGGTGGTAGGTATTATCATCGGACGTTCTACGGAATATTATACTTCCCAATCCTATCGCCCTACCCAGAAACTAAGTGAAAGCGGTAAGACCGGACCCGCCACCGTAATTATCTCCGGTATCGGTTTAGGTATGCTTTCTACGGCTATTCCGGTAATTGCAGTCGTGATTGGTATCATTGCTTCCTATCTGTTGGCTTCCGCCGGCGATTTTGCCAATGTCGGTATGGGACTGTATGGAATCGGTATTGCGGCTGTCGGCATGCTTTCTACTTTAGGTATCACTCTGGCAACGGATGCTTACGGCCCGATTGCGGATAATGCAGGAGGTAACGCAGAAATGTCCGGCTTGGGTGCCGAAGTCCGCAAACGTACCGATGCGCTCGATTCATTGGGGAATACGACTGCTGCCACCGGAAAAGGTTTTGCAATCGGTTCCGCTGCATTGACAGGGTTGGCTTTGCTGGCTTCTTATATTGAAGAAATCCGAATCGGCCTGACACGGCTTGGTAATGTAGATTTGACCTTTGCGGATGGTAGTTCCATCAGTGTGGCGAATGCTACTTTTATCGACTTCATGGATTATTATGAAGTACATCTGATGAATCCGAAAGTTCTTTCGGGTATGTTCCTCGGTTCCATGATGGCTTTCCTGTTCTGTGGATTGACAATGAATGCCGTAGGACGTGCAGCAGGGCACATGGTAGATGAAGTACGTCGCCAATTCCGTGAAATAAAGGGTATTTTGACAGGAGAAGCGGAGCCGGATTACGAACGTTGTGTTGCAATATCAACAAAAGGTGCGCAACGTGAAATGGTTGTGCCTTCCTTAATCGCTATTATTGCCCCTATCCTTACAGGTCTTATTTTCGGTGTTCCCGGTGTGCTCGGTTTGCTGATTGGTGGCTTGAGCAGTGGCTTCGTACTGGCAATCTTCATGGCTAATGCCGGTGGTGCATGGGATAATGCAAAGAAATATGTAGAAGAAGGAAACTTTGGAGGAAAAGGCGGTGAAGTTCATAAAGCAACCGTAGTAGGAGATACCGTGGGCGATCCGTTTAAAGATACATCCGGGCCGAGCTTGAATATCTTAATAAAGCTAATGAGCATGGTAGCCATTGTAATGGCAGGGCTTACTGTTGCTTGGAGTTTATTCTAAAAAAAGCAGGAAAGAAGTAAGAAAAAGGAGGCAAAACAAGTCTCCTTTTTTAATTTGAATTACCTTTGTGTCAAAATAGAAGCGATAAATATGTTATTACCTTATTTGAACGAGAATCTGATTGAAGCCGGATGTGATGAGGCCGGTCGTGGATGTTTGGCGGGAGCAGTATACGCTGCTGCGGTTATTCTTCCGAAAGATTTTAAGAATGAACTGTTGAATGATTCCAAGCAACTGTCGGAAAAGCAACGTTATGCACTACGTGAGGTAATAGAGAAGGAAGCGATAGCCTGGGCGGTTGGCGTCGTGTCACCGGAAGAAATTGATGAAATAAATATCCTGCGGGCTTCTTTCTTAGCTATGCATCGTGCAGTGGATCAACTGACTACCCGCCCACAGCATTTACTAATCGACGGAAACCGTTTCACTAAATATCCCGGCATCCCCCATACCACGGTAGTGAAAGGCGACGGGAAATATCTTTCAATAGCTGCGGCTTCTATTTTAGCCAAGACATACAGAGATGATTATATGAACCGTCTCCACGAAGAGTTTCCTTATTATGACTGGGATCACAATAAAGGCTACCCAACTAAAAAACATCGCGCCGCCATTGCCGAACATGGAACCACTCCTTACCATCGAATGACGTTCAATCTATTAGGAGATGGACAGCTAACTTTGAACTTCTAAAGTCACTTTGTTTCATTTTGCACATATTTTCTACATTTTTTTGCAAAATAAGCACGATTTTGTTACGGATAACCCTAAGATTGTTCTGTTTAGGCTAAAAAAGTGTTGTCTAGTGCTTTTATTTGTTATTGAAATGCTATATCTTTGCAAACAATAATAAGAATTAAAAAGTTTAAAATCATGGCAACGAACAAACTATTGTGGTCTTCTAAAATTATTGGGGTATTTTTTATGATGTTGGTTTGCACTCTTTCTGCAAATGCACAGTTTTTACGTACTTCTTATTTCATGGAAGGTACTCATTATCGTCAACAACTAAATCCGGCTTTAACACCGACGAAAGGTTATTTCAACCTTCCGGTAATTGGTGCAGTTAATGCAACTGTTGGTTCTACTTCATTAGGTTATCAAGATATCATTGATATCATTGATGATGGTGACGATTTCTATACTAAACCAGATTTTATGAATCGTCTGAAAGATAATAATAAGCTGAATGTGAATTTCAGTACGGAAATTCTTTCTGCAGGATGGTATAAAGGTAAAAACTTCTGGTCATTCAATATCGGTCTGCGTACAGATATCGGTGCTAACTTGACAAAATCTATGTTTACCTTCTTGAATGAGATGGATGGAATAGAAGATAATTGGAGAAATAGTAACTATGATATTAGCAATCAACAACTGAATATAAATGCTTACGCTGAAGTTGGCTTAGGACTTTCACGTCAAATCAATAGTCGTTTGACGGTGGGTGCTAGAGTGAAAGCTTTGCTGGGTATTGGTAATATGGATTTGAAACTTAATAATGTGGCAATGAACGCTAGTTTGCCTAGTGATGCTCGTATTAGTCAATTACAGGATCCTGCATATTTATCAGGTTTGGGTGTTGACGATATAACGAAGTTAAGAAGTGAAATTGAGAGCTACCATGCTAATCTGGCAGTAGATGCTCATTTGGAAAGTTCTTTCAAGGGGTTGAATTTGAAAAAGGAAGATGGACAAGACTATATTAGTGATTTCGAATTTGAGAGTAAAGATATGGGAATCGCAGGTTACGGTTTTGGTATTGACTTGGGAGCATCTTATAAGATTATGGATAATCTGACTGTATCTGCTTCTATTTTGGACTTGGGATTTATATCATGGTCGAAAAGTAGCACTCAAATAGCTAATGCTAAAGCATCAGGTATTGATATGAAGGGAAGTGACTATACATCAGGTATTGATCCTAGTGATATTCCTGGAAGTATTACTGCTATTGAAAATAACATAAAGAATTTGCAGACGGATGCCAATGGATATATGGAACGTGTTAGTGGCGGTGACGTACTTGACTATGAAATGTTGCAACTTAGAACGGAAGAAGCAAGCAAGTCTCGCAAGTCTCGTCTGGCTTCTACATTAGTAATAGGTGCAGAATACGGATTTTTCAATAACAAACTGGCTGTTGGCGCATTGTCTACAACTCGTTTTGTGCAACCCGATGCACTTACTGAATTAACATTCTCTGCAAACTACCGTCCGAAAAGTTGGTTCAATGTAGCACTTAGTTATTCAGTTATCCAGTCAGCCGGTAAATCTTTCGGTTTGGGTCTGAAGTTAGGTCCTCTGTTTGTCGGAACTGACTATATGTTCTTAGGAAAGAACTCTAACTCTGTTAATGGATTCGTTGGGGTATCTATTCCGTTAGGTGGAAGAAAAGCAAATAAAGAAGGATAAATATTTTAATTTCTCTCTAAACATTCTCTTTTAATTAATTCTCTATAGAATAAAAAACGTATAATTACAGCTTACCGTCATAAAGAATCCTTATAAAGGGTCATAGATGGTAAGCTGTTTTTTTATGTTCCTCCTTTTAGAACCACTTAATCTTCCGGAATATTACAAACGCAAGCGTTGACAATCCGATGGAAAAGAGCACAATCAAAGAGAAAGCAAAGGGCACTTCTTCCAGGTGAATATCCACATTCATGCCATAGAAACTGGCAATCAATGTCGGAAGCATCAGGACGATGGAGAGGCTTGTCATACGTTTCATGATCGTATTCACATTATTGGAGATAATAGAGGCAAAAGCATCCATTGTCCCTGTGAGGATATCACTGTAAATATTCACCGTATTGAGCGCCTGTTTCAGCTCGATAATTACATCTTCCACTAATTCAGTGTCCAGATAATCCGTATCCTGAAAAATAGTCCTTAACTTACCGATCATCACTTCATTTCCACGGATGGAAGTATTGAAGTAGACAAGTGTTTTTTGCAGTCTCATCAAGCGAAGCAAATCCTCGTTACGGATACTCCGTTCCAATTCCTTTTCTGCGGCACTGATGTCTATGTTTATCTGCTTTAGATATTTCAGGAACCACACGGCAGAAGAATAGATTAACCGGAAAATCAGATCCAGCTTGTTGCGTACAACGATCCCTTTTCGACGGGTATGCTCTATGAAATCCGGTAACAAATCCGTGTTGTGATAACAGACGGACACAATAATCTCGTTATTAGTGATAATTCCAATCGGTACGGTGTCGAAAGGCAGACTGCCATTCTGTTTGTTCACTACCGGGATACGAAGAATCGTCAACAACCAGTTGCCTTCCGTATCCGTACGCGGACGTTCGTCCGTGTCGGCTATATCGTTCAGAAATGATTCGGGTACGTTGAGAGTTTGAGTTAGAAATTCAAAGTCATCATTGTTTGGGCATACTACATTTACCCAGCTGTTGGGAAGCCATTGTGCTTTTTCCACAAAGCCAGCCTCACAATAAAGATACGTTCTCATCTTATTGCCTCCTTTCGTTTGTTTGACACGAGCAGAGGCATCAGTCTTCAATGGCTCTGTTCGCTTTAATTAATACTAGTTGTGCACGTTCGCGGGTTTGAATCGTCCATATTTCTATGATTTTAATTTAAAAGCGAGGCAAAGGTACGGAAAAATGAAGTAAGTTCCGCCTTTTGTATCCTGTTTTTCGATAAACATGTTGAAAGTTGTTTTACAAAGTAAGAAAAAGACCCATAGCCTGATACACTTCTGCCCTGTAACTTAACATAGATTAAACGTTTACGTAACCATCTTTTTTGTACCTTTGCGCCCGAAAATCAGTGTGATAATTTAAATATTAAAATATTATGAGTAAGAAAGCCCTTTTAATGATCCTCGATGGTTGGGGATTAGGTGACCAAAAGAAAGACGACGTAATCTTCAACACTCCCACTCCTTATTGGGATTATCTGATGAGTACTTATCCTCACTCTCAACTTCAGGCAAGCGGTGAAAACGTAGGTTTGCCCGACGGACAGATGGGTAACTCGGAAGTAGGTCACTTGAATATCGGTGCCGGACGCGTGGTTTATCAGGACTTGGTGAAAATCAATCGTGCATGTGCGGACAACAGCATCATGAAAAATCCTGAAATCGTTTCTGCCTTCTCTTATGCAAAAGAAAACGGAAAGAATATTCACTTTATGGGGCTGACTTCTAACGGTGGTGTACACAGCTCACTCGTTCATCTCTTCAAACTTTGCGATATCGCAAAAGAATACAACATCAACAATACATTTATCCACTGCTTCATGGATGGTCGTGATACTGACCCGAAGAGTGGTAAAGGCTTTATCGAAGAACTTTCTGCACACTGCGAGAAATCAGCAGGAAAGATTGCTTCTATCATCGGCCGTTATTATGCAATGGACCGTGACAAGCGTTGGGAACGTGTAAAAGAAGCATACGACCTGCTCGTAAACGGTGTAGGCAAGAAAGCTACTGATATGGTTCAGGCAATGCAGGAATCTTACGACGAAGGCGTGACAGACGAATTCATCAAACCGATTGTAAACGCTAACTGCGACGGAACAATCAAAGAGGGTGATGTAGTGATCTTCTTCAACTACCGTAACGACCGTGCCAAAGAGTTGACTGTCGTACTGACTCAACAAGATATGCCGGAAGTTGGCATGCATACTATCCCGGGGCTGCAATATTACTGTATGACTCCGTATGATGCATCTTTCAAGGGCGTTCATATCCTGTTCGACAAAGAAAACGTGTCCAACACATTGGGCGAATATCTTGCTTCCAAAGGCTTGAGCCAACTTCATATCGCTGAAACGGAAAAGTATGCTCACGTAACATTCTTCTTCAACGGTGGACGTGAAACTCCGTTCGATAAAGAAGAACGTATCCTTGTTCCTTCTCCAAAAGTTGCTACTTATGACTTGAAGCCGGAAATGAGCGCTTTTGAAGTAAAAGATAAACTGGTAGCTGCCATCAACGAGAACAAATATGATTTCATTGTAGTGAATTTTGCTAATGGTGACATGGTTGGTCATACCGGTATTTACGAAGCAATCGAGAAAGCAGTTGTTGCTGTAGACGCTTGTGTGAAAGATGTAATCGAAGCCGCTAAAGCACAAGATTATGAAGCAATTATCATTGCCGATCATGGTAATGCTGACCATGCTTTGAACGAAGACGGTACTCCGAACACTGCTCACTCTTTGAACCCTGTTCCTTGTGTTTACGTGACAGAGAACAAGGCTGCGAAAGTAGAAGATGGTCGTTTGGCAGATGTTGCTCCAACAATTCTGAAGATTATGGGGCTGGCTGCTCCGGCTGAAATGGACGGAAACGTTTTGATTAAGTAATTTAGATTTCTATAATTGGGAGGGCGGAGTTCTACTCCGCCCTTTTTGTCTCACATAAGGTTTAAAATGATACAAATAGGTGATGTAGTAGTGTCTCTTGATGTATTTCAGGAGAAGTTCCTTTGCGATTTGGGCGCCTGCAAGGGGGCTTGTTGTATTGAAGGTGATGCCGGTGCTCCGGTAGAGCTGGACGAGGTGATGGAGTTGGAAGAAGTTTTGCCGATTATTTGGGATGAACTGGCTCCGGAAGCACGTGCGGTGATTGAAAAGCAAGGAGTAGTATATACGGATGAGGAAGGTGATCTAGTGACTTCTATTGTTAATAATAAAGACTGTGTGTTTACCTGCTACGATGAGAAAGGCTGTTGCTACTGTGCTATTGAGAAGGCTTATCGGGAGGGGAAAACAGACTTCTATAAACCGGTGTCCTGTCATCTTTATCCTATCCGGATCGGCGATTACGGGCCCTATAAAGCGGTGAATTATAATCGTTGGGACGTATGCAAAGCAGCAGTTTTGCTGGGGAAAAAAGAGAATCTTCCCGTATATCAGTTTTTGAAAGAACCTTTAATCCGTAAGTTCGGTGAAGAATGGTACAAAGAGCTGGTTACTGTTGCTGAAGAGCTGAAAAAGCAACAATATATTTAAATTCTCTTCCGGTTCTTGCGTATGCAATATAGCTGATAGAGCAAAATGCACAATGCGATTATGATTCCGCATGCCGGCATAACCCATGCTTCCGGATGGATAATAATCAAGAAGATACAAGTCGCGATCACGCAGGAAGTCAGTACAATAAGAAACAACCTGATCTTTGCAAATAACGGATTGGGCGCAGTAGTTTTCATTTTCATAGTTATGTTTTCTTTGCTTTTTATGCAAGATAGTGATTTTGTATGGAAAACGTTTCTGCTGTTAGGTTTTATTAAGAGATGGGCGGTTGAACGATTCGAACATGAAAGCCCCTTCAGATAAAAGAAAAACGCCGATCGAAGGATGTTCCTTCGCCATCGGCGTTTCCTCGTTGTAAGATGTGAGGTTGGTTTATAAAAACGTATTATTTAAATTATGCATCGATATTTGCATACGTTGCATTCTCTTCAATAAACTCGCGGCGTGGCCCTACATCTTCACCCATCAACATAGAGAAGATATAATCAGCTTCTGCGGCGTTGTCAATATTTACTTGTTTCAGCATACGGTTTTCAGGGTCCATAGTTGTTTCCCACAACTGCTGGGCGTTCATCTCACCCAAACCTTTGTAGCGTTGTGTATGAATTGCATTTTCTGAACCACCGCCGTAAGTATCAATAAACTTCTGGCGTTGTGCGTCTGTCCAGCAATACTCTTCTACTTTACCCTTTTTGCAGAGGTAGAGCGGGGGAGTAGCGATGTACAGATAACCGTTCTGGATAACTTGCGGCATATAACGGAAGAAGAACGTCATGATAAGTGTGTCGATGTGAGAACCATCGACGTCGGCATCGGTCATGATGATAATCTTGTGATAGCGCAGCTCTGTATGTTTGCTTCCTTGCTGTCTTCGTCAGTTCCGATAGTCACACCGAGAGCTGTGTAGATATTGCGGATTTCATCACTTTCCAAAGCCTTGTGATACATGGCTTTTTCTACGTTCAGAATCTTACCGCGCAATGGGAGGATCGCCTGGAACATACGGTTACGTCCCTGCTTGGCAGTACCACCTGCCGAGTCTCCCTCGACGAGGAACAATTCACATTTAGAAGGATCCTTATCCGAACAGTCGGCCAATTTACCCGGCAGACCGCCACCCGACATCGGCGACTTGCGTTGTACCATTTCACGGGCTTTTCTTGCAGCGTGACGTGCAGTAGCAGCAAGAATCACTTTGTCGACAATTGTTTTGGCTTCCTTCGGATGTTCTTCCAGATAATATGCTAATACTTCGCCCACTGCCTGGTCAACAGCACCCATCACTTCGTTGTTACCCAACTTTGTTTTAGTCTGTCCTTCAAACTGTGGTTCAGCTACTTTTACAGAAATAACGGCAGTCAAACCTTCGCGGAAGTCATCTCCCGAAATTTCAACTTTTACCTTTTCCAGCATCTTGCTGTCTTCGGCGTATTTTTTCAACGTACGAGTCAGCGCACGGCGGAAACCTGCCAAGTGTGTACCACCTTCAATGGTGTTGATATTGTTGACGTATGAGTGAACGTTTTCGGAGAATCCGGTATTGTACATGATAGCCACTTCAATAGGAATTCCCTGTTTTTCGGAGTTCAGATAGATCACATCGTTAATCAAGTGCTCGCGTGAAGACTCGATAAAACGCACGAACTCTCTCAAACCTTCTTCTGAATAGAATTGCTCGCTCTTGAAACTTCCGTCTTCGTTCACTACCCGACGGTCAGTCAGAGAGATGCGAAGACCGGCGTCAGATAAGCCAATTCGCGCAGACGTGAAGCCAGAATCTTGTAGTCGTATACCGTTTCAGTAAAGATGGTACCATCCGGCCAGAATTGTTGGCGGGTTCCCGTAATGTCGGCTGTACCGACTTCCTTTACAGAATAAAGCGGTTTACCGATCTCGTATTCCTGCTGATAGATTTTGCCATTACGGAATACTTGTGTAGTCATGTGGGTAGACAGCGCGTTTACGCAGGACATACCTACACCGTGCAAACCTCCGGATACTTTGTAAGAACCCTTGTCGAATTTACCTCCGGCATGCAATACGGTCATGGCTACTTCCAGTGCCGACTTCTTTTCTTTCTCGTGATAGTCAACCGGAATACCGCGTCCGTTGTCCTGTACTGTGATTGAATTGTCTTCGTTGATTGTTACTTCGATATGGTCGCAATAGCCGGCCAATGCTTCGTCGATAGAGTTGTCAACGATTTCGTATACCAAGTGGTGAAGTCCCTTGACGCTGATGTCACCAATGTACATCGCAGGGCGTTTTCTTACTGCTTCAAGACCTTCCAATACTTGGATACTATCCGCAGAATAAGACCCGTTATTGGGAGTGATTTGTTCTTCGCTCATAATTGCCTTTCTAACTTTAATAACAGAGCAAATATAGTGAAAATTGTCGACTTGACGAAGAATAATCAGTGAAAAATAAAGAATGCGGGCGGTTTCTCTGTATTGTTAATAGGTTTGATATTCAGTGGGTTATAAACAAGAAAGGCCGAACTTAAAAGTTCAGCCTAGATGCTATATAGAATTGTTAAATTCTTGTTATTAAGCGAGCTTGTTGATGTAAAGAGCCAACTTAGATTTCAGATTGTTAGCTTTGTTTTTGTGAATGATGTTCACTTTAGCCAACTTATCCAACATCTTTGTAATGCCTGGGTACATTGCAACTGCTTCTGCTTTATCAGTAGTTGCACGAAGCTTTCTAACAGCATTTCTCATGGTCTTGCCATAATATCTGTTGTGAAGTCTTCTTGTCTCTTCTTGTCTGATTCTTTTCAGTGATGATTTATGATTTGCCATCTCGACTAATCTATTTTTTTAGTTCTTTATTCTTTTAACTTGTAGCCCGTGGGGGAATCGAACCCCCCTTTCAAGAATGAAAATCTTGCGTCCTAACCGATAGACGAACGGGCCATCCTGTTGTAGCATTTCTGCTTTTTGCTTTCTCGAATCTGTGTTTGTTTCTCGATTGCGGATGCAAAGGTAGGAACTTTTTTGAAAATGGCAAATGATTCATAGAAAAATTTTCAATGAATATGTGTTTTTTTTCACAGATGTCTTTCTTTTTGGCTGATATTCAGTGAAATATATGGTTGTGATTTTTATATAAAAAAATCTCTCCTGTGAAAAACAGTAGGAAGCATTTTTTCTTACCACCTTATTATATATAGCGAAATAAAAAAGCTGCTTATTGGTAACTTCTTTTGTAACTAAATGATTCTTTAGGCAACTAACGGAACAAATACCGGAGACGATGAATGATAACAAAGAATTTATAGGCATACTGCTACAAAATAAGCGTATCATTTATAAGGTTTGTTTCATGTACGCGCAAGATAAGGAAGTGGAAGCGATATTTAACGCCGTATGTCTCCGATTATTTTGTGTTTTTTTGTAGCTTTGCTTCGGATTGGAAACGAGATAAATATCGGTTATGCTGCAAAAAACGAAAGGAATAGTTCTTCATACATTGAAATACAATGATACATCTATCATTGTGGATATGTATACAGAGTTGTCCGGCAGGGCTTCTTTTCTTGTAACAGTGCCCCGTTCGCGGAAAGCGGCTGTGAAATCCGTACTTTTCCAGCCGTTGTCTTTTATTGAGTTCGAGGCCGACTATCGCCCAAATGCAACTCTCTATCGTGTGAAGGAAGCGAAATCCTTTTATCCTTTTTCTTCCATTCCATACGATCCGTATAAGTCTTCGATGGCACTTTTCCTGTCGGAGTTTCTTTACAGGGCTATCCGGGAGGAGGCGGAGAACCGTCCGTTATTTGCTTATCTGCAACATTCCATCATTTGGCTGGATGAGTGTGGAGACGGCTTTGCCAATTTCCATCTGGTGTTCCTGATGCGTCTTTCCCGTTTCCTGGGACTTTATCCGAATCTGGAGGATTATCATACCGGCGATTACTTTGATTTATTGAATGCCTGCTTCACTTCTATTCGTCCCCAGCTGCATTCTTCCTATATCAATCCCGAAGAGGCTGCCCGTCTCCGTCAACTGATGCGCATGAACTATGAGACAATGCATCTCTTTGGCATGAGCCGTGCGGAGCGTACCCGTTGCCTGACGATTATGAATGATTATTACCGCTTGCATCTGCCCGACTTCCCGGCATTGAAATCATTGGAGGTGTTGAAAGAACTGTTTGATTAATTAGTAATTTCTTGCAGGTTTGTATGCTGTTCCTGAAAATATATGTTACTTTTGTCGGTAGAGAACAAAAGAGAATGAACAAGCGAGAAACAATATGAAAAGATTCCTGTACCTGACGGTCTGTTTTTTTATCCTAGGGAAGTTTTATGGTTGTAACGGAGACGTGTTTGTCGACGACTTCCGTTCTTCCGATTCCGAACTGACGCTGGACGGGAACGGGGATGTTGCCACTATTCAATTTGCAGCTGCCAATTGGGATTGGATGTATGTAGCCTTCGATTTTCCCATTCAATATAACATATATGATGCGGACAATCGCCTGATAACAACCGACCAAGGTCCATCGCTGAACGGGTTGGGAAAGATTGTGTGCACCGGAGAGATGATTGATTTCACCATCGAACGCGTTCATCCCAAAGAAGTGAAGATAACGGTGGGCGAGAATGCCCTTTCCGCTCCTTTTCAATTCCAGCTCAGGGCGAGCAACGAGTATGAGTGGCAGGAGATACGCGTCGAGATTTCTCCGACAGACAGATATGTGATGGATAGTATCATTTATTCTTTGGATGCATACTCTTACGATCCGGAAAACAAGATAGAGAAAAAAGAAGGCGTCTCCTTTCATAACTTAACAGATGGTTCGTCTACATACACGCTTTTTCCTTTCGAGTCTTTTTACCATTTTATGAGATTTAAAAGCGATGTGCCCGAAGCCTTTCAACTACTGGGCGAAGCTGGTCTGACAGTGGAAATACCAAGCATGAAAGATGGATATTTAGGGATGAACGGTAAACGGGCGCCATTCATTTCTGCGCAACAAATGTTGCCTTGCTCCAATACGGAGCAGAAAAAAGACATAATCCCTCCCAGGACTTCTCGATACTACATCTTATCGATGGTATATGATTGGTTGGAAACGAGATATACCCTTTATGTTTCTCACCCCAAAACCAAGAAACAACGAATCGTAACCGGCACGTTGCATAGCGAAATGCCTGTAAAATACTACATAACACACAAGGATATCCCTTTCAACAACTAACCGATCAACAACTAATATATCAATGATTAGAAATAGGAACGCCATACGGTTACTGTGCCTCCTTTGCCTTCTGGTACATCCGGCAATCAACGCAAATCTGGAAGCCCAGACAATCATTGGGCAACGGAACGATAGCGTCAGCCATCCCCTGATCTGCCATCAGCTTGGCTTCGACATCCGTCCGGGATATATCGTCTCCACCCATAGTTTTCTGCAAGGAGACAATGCGCAGCAAAAGAAAATCGACCAATCGCTTTCCTTCCATTTCAAGTACGCTTTCAGATTCAGCAAAGAATCCAACCTCGGCAGGCTCTTTCCCCATACCTATCAGGGTATTGGCATTTCCTACCATACTTTCTTTAGTCCCGCTGAATTGGGAAATCCCGTGTCGGTATACGCTTTTCAAGGGTCACGTATCGCGCAACTGTCCCCCCGTCTGTCGTTCGATTACGAATGGAACTTCGGGGCTTCTTTTGGCTGGAAGAAATATGATGAACTATCCAATCCGCAAAACGTGCTGATTGGCTCCAAGATCAATGCGTACATCAATCTCGGCTTTTTGCTGAACTGGCAAGTTCACAAGTACTGGAAACTGGCGGCAGGTGTAGATCTCACCCATTTTTCCAATGGAAACACGCATTATCCCAATGGCGGTCTTAATGTTATTGGAGGAAGAATCGGCATCGTGCGTACTTTGGGCGTGGATGAGGGACCCGGTCCCATCACTCCCGGACGGCTCTTTATAAAACCTCACGTCAGCTATGATCTGGTGATCTACGGAGCCACCCGCAAAAGAGGACTGATTGGAGACGATGTGTCGAGTATGATTCCCGGTTCGTTTGGCGTGGCGGGCGTCAATTTCGCCCCGATGTATAATTTCAACAACTATTTTCGGGCAGGGTTTTCTGCCGATGCGCAATATGATGAGAGTGCCAATCTTAAAGAGTATAGAGTGGGCGAGTATTACTCGGGCGATTTGAAGTTTCATCGTCCTCCTTTCCGCGAGCAGTTTTCCGTAGGTTTATCTCTTCGGGCAGAGCTGGTGATGCCTGTTTTCTCTATCAATGTCGGCGTCGGTCGGAACCTGATATACAGCGGTGATGATACAAAAGGGTTCTATCAAGTTCTGGCTCTCAAGACTTATGTCACCCGTCATTTGTTTCTACACGTGGGGTATCAGTTGAGCAAATTTAAAGACCCCAACAATCTGATGTTGGGGCTTGGATATAGATTTCATGATAAGCGATGAAAGAGTAATCTTCGCTTGTTAATAACTTCCTTTTTTCAATTTAATTAAAATGTAAGCCCTCCTAATTGAATTATTCCATTATCCTTCCAAATATAATTAACTTTTACTTCTGTGATACCGGCATCAGGATACCGTTGCTGATATTCTACTGTTTTATCACTCTGTAGGATATATCCGTATGACATTCCTGTGGCAAATTTAAAACCGAATTTCTCTGTTTTATTATCATACATTAGGGTTAAAGAGGTAATGTTCCATTCGTATGTACCTTCTTTGAATATTCCCGAATCAGTTTCCATTGTGAACTTCTTGGTTTCCTGATTGAATGTATAAGTGGCACCAATGAATGGTTTCTCTTTTTCTCGTAATTCAACTTCTATTTCTGGGGGGATTTTTAGATCTACAGCTTTTATTATTACTCCCGGATAATCAGGGTTACCTTTAATGGAATTCCCCAATTGATGATTTCCGGACTGTTGAAGTATTTGACATATACGTAGATTTCACATGCTATTTTTTTATTATCAGTATCGATAAGTCGTATCATGGTGCTCCCACTTTTGTATGTAGCGATGCATACGCCCATTTCGTCAAGAGTTGCAGTTGCAATTTCTTGATTTTCTGATTCTAACTTATAGTTGTGCTCTGTTAAGTCTGTTTCTATGATGACATGCCTTGTGTCTCCTTCCCATATAGAAACTGATTCCTTTTCAACTTCGTATGGTTGTTCTTCAGAGCAACCATACGAAGATGCCAGTAATAATACGAATAGTAAAAATCTATCAATTCTCATACTTTTAAATGTTTGTTGCAAATATATGCTAATATGGGTGATAATCCCTTTGTTTTACTGGCTAATAAAGTCTTTATTGCTTATTCCACGTGGACTTCTACGATCGTAAAGACATTGTTTGAACGGATATAAAGGTCAAATGTTCCATAAGGTCCGTTGACAATGTCAGGTGCTTTAGTTAGGGTTATTCTTAATTTGTTATTGGCATATGTTACATTTAATCCTTTTATACCTGCGCTATGTTCTTTCAAGAAAAACTCAATATCTTGGGGTAATGCTAATTCAACCGTTTCACCTATGCGGTAAAGGCTTCCAATATTATACCTATATGCAGGCAGTCCATTATTGTTAGGGAAAACAGATATATATTTTACAATTGCACCGATATTCATGTCACTATTTACTATTTTAGATACAACATAGGCTTGATAATAACTTGTTTCTACTTGAATAGCGTAATTGCCTGACGGAAAATCTATCAGTGTATTTTTATTAAAAATCTGATAAATATGCCCGGGTGTAACCGCCACTTCGTGTGTGAGGTTGGTTAACGAGGGCAGAATATTTGCTCCAACTCCTGCGCCATTTCCTACGTCAGAAATGAAATTTTTAGATGTGATAAAATTATTGGCTTCATTGATGTAAACATTTGATTCACCTAAATAGGTTTTTCCATTATGCTCATTAAGCATATTGAGTGTGATGGTGTCTGCCGGATCATCTGGTGTGTCATCATCACTACAATTAACGAAACACATAGTACAAAGGGATAATAAGAAAATCCCAACTATTTTCTTTGTATTCATTTTTTTAATTTCTTAATTTATCAGGAACTTAGTTTGACTTGTTGCTTAGAAATATTTTATCGATATAATAGTCAATACTCTTTGAAGTATTGCGGAATAATAGTTGAAGCTTGTATTTCCCTTTAGGATATTCTTCTTGAGAAGGTAAAAAGAACCTTATTTTGGCGCTTTCATGAGAAGGTATTAAATATCCAAGATCATTTTTTACATAATTATCCGGATAAACTAAAGGAATCCATGAATTATTACTTTCTCTATAGTGCAAGAAAGTATTGCTAATATAGATAATTGTATCGTTTGTATTATTAGTAATTTCTGTTTTCAAGAATCCGTCTTTTGAGCAGGGGGCTTTTAATAAAAAGCGCACTTTTATATTCTCATTTTCTCTTGTAATAAATTCTTCCCCCTGCATTTGTTTTTCTTCTACAATCGTTTCTCCTGGCTCGATGGAATTAATGAAATGTGATATATCCATTTTATATGAATTAAGAGAGTCGATACTATTTTCATATTCAAGGTTTACAGTGCTTTTAGAATTGCCTGTTTTATTATGACAACTGATTAGCATGAATAAAACAATTCCATTGGTTAGCAAAATCGATATTAATTTGAGCATAAGTTAAGTATGAAATGGATTGGATAAGTTACTTATCCAATCCATTGGTAATTATTAGTTGAAATGAGCATTTAGTTTTGATGCTATATTATCAACCTTAACAAATATAGATGTGAAAGCTGTGCTTCCTTTATGTATACCTATTACTTTTTTACTATCTGTAAGATATACTGGTCCCCCGCTATCTCCGAACGCACTTAAATATGTAGCTTCACCCATATCTGTATAGTATATTCCATCGGCATTTACATTTGCATTGGTACTTGTAATATAACCTTCAGATTGAGCTATAGTCTCTCCTAACTTGGTTACATTATCTCCTGCCCAAATATTATATTCTTCTCCAGTAAGATTTCCATTATTGGGAACGATGGAGAAATTAGTTATACTAATGAATGCTGCATCAACGGAACCACCTTGGATTGAAAAGTCACAACTACCGATTAGTGTGTTATTATAATATGCCGGGTCACCCGTGTTATAAGCATGTCCTGCAGTAACAAAACCGTCAGTGTTAAATCTAGTAGCTCTATATCCCATTGACGCAGTGCCTTTAGGTGTGCCTATAGAACTTCCTGGCGATAATGAGTGGTTTTGAAATTCTCTTGTGCATTGTTTAAATACAATTCCTGAAAAGTTCACTACTTCTGATTTAAACTCTTTTATTTCCATTTCATTAGATTTGTCAAGTTCTACCACGACACAGTTCTCAAAATCATTCAGATAATAGTATCTTATATTCTTGGCAATTTGAGAATCTTTATTACTGCTAATAAATGAAGTTATTTTGGTTAGAACATTATTCAGCTCCGTATAAGAATAATTGCCTTGTGTATATATGACATCATTCTCACCTATTAACCTTATAAGAGTGGCTTTGGTACTTTCTATTTCTCCTTTAAGAAAAACAACAAGTTTACCATTCCCGTTAATATAACTTCCCCCATAATAGTCCGGATAGTCACTAGTACTTAATGAACGAGTTTTTGTCATTCCAAATGATTCTAATAATCTTATACCAGCCTCACGAGCTTTTTCATTGTTTCTTTTTACAATGTTTGGCTGTTCGTTGTTTTCTCTTTGAAGTACATCGTCTGAAGAACATGATGATACGACTAATCCGAAAAACAGCAGAATGGTCAAAGGTAACAATAATTTTTTCATAAGCGGATAATTTGAATTAATAAATGATACGTATTTTACCTCTTCCTTAAAAGGATTGTCTTTTTTATTGGTGAATATCTATTAATGCTCTTCATTACAAACCGAATATTCTATATCGTTGATATAAAGTCGTCATTGAAACAGATTTTACAGGTATGCTGTTTACCCAATCTAAGATTCCGTATGCATCAAGAATATAGTCATCGTCGTAGTATGCAAAACAATATAACGATGTCGGATTGTAGATATACCAAATATTGGTGTTTGTATTTTTAAACTTGTACATTCCAGCCTCATCTACATCGTTTATTGAAAATGATAATGTGGTTTGTAGGATAGGATTTATTACTTTATTCGGATTAGCTTTGATAGCTAGTTTATAATATTTGCTCTTTTCATCTTTTATAGCATTACTTTTTTCGGTAAAGGTTGTGGCAACACTGTTCGCTTTTAATTCTGCATCGGATTGACTTGCTGCACTTGAATTTGAGAAAATGAGCTTATCTCCTTGTCTTGTATTTAGCACAGGTACAATATCATATAATTTCTCTCCCGAGCTACTTTTGCGGACGTATACTTTCATTATTTCTATATACGGTTCTTCAAGTTGTTCTTGGTGCTGAAAATCCATGTGGGTGTCGTTATATCTTTGCTTAAAGTTTTCTTCCAAAATAAAATCCGATATTGGATAGAGCCCACCATCTTGAATGTCAATCATTGTATGTGTTCTTGAATCATTTAATGATTGAAGCCAACTCGTTAAATTAATGGATGTACTTTTAACGTCATAAGGAGGTGTTGCAACATTATAACCATAAGCGCCGCCCAATGTTTTGATAGATACATGTAATTCGGAAAAAGATTTAGTCTCTGTAGAAGAATTGCCATCTTTTGTTCCAACAGAAAAATCTCCTGAAACAGAGTCCTTGTTCCATGAATAAGTTGCGTTTATTGATTTATCCATGTCGCGCTCTTTACTATTGAAATCTGTACTTTGTGTGTCAAGACCATAGTATAAAGCCGATGCCCGCCCACCTGTATAATAGCTTGTTAAGACAAATTCTCCGTAACTTTGAATTAATTCTACCATGGATGAATTATAAAGGGCATCTACAAATAATTCGTCCAAATAATCTGCCGAAATTCTTCTCAATGCACTAGGTGCTGTTTGTAAGGATATCATTCCATTAATAACTTCAACACTAAGTTCTCCGTGTACTGCTTGTTCGGAATTACTTGTGTTATGCTTGAAAATATCGGTTACAGTTTTCTTTCTTCCCAGTTTGAACGGACCAATATTTAGTGAGAATCCGGATTTGACAGTTTTAGTAAACGATGAAGTTGTTTCTAAGCGTTCGAAGCTGGCGTATGACATGGCTTCTGTTGACGTTGTCCTTAACTCTTTGGCAATTATATATGAAGGATATCTTTCAAGTAGCTTTTCCATATTAACAATTGGAAATCTCGCATTTGAAAAGTCCCCGATAATTGATGTTCCGTTTTCTATGGCATAAGAATTTCCAAGAAAATCAGTAGCATCGGTAAATGATGTCCTAGTACTGGGTCTGGGTGCTATCTTTTTAGACCAAACTTTTGGTAGATTCGGGTCACGTTCTTGCAAGATGATTTCTGATGTTGAATCATCCTGATTGTTTAGCGAAGCAGAATCACTTATTTCGTCTTCATTGTTACATGATGCTATAACAAACAATATGATACATGAAAATATAGTAAATTTTCTCATATAGGTCTATTTTTTTAATATGATTGGTGATGATTGACTTGCATTTCTGGTGTTCACTCTTCTTTTTACACTTTGTTGAGTATCCAAGTTTGTCTCTTCTAAATCAACATCGGATATTTCATCTACATGAATCCTTCCGCTCCAACGTCCAGGCAATTTGGCTATTCTAGCATCTTTATCTTTTTCTTTATATTCAATTGTGGCAACATAGTCTACTGATACATCATACTCTTTAAAATAATAGGTCACCGTGAGTTTTGTACGTGGAGAAACTTTGACAGGTTCTATATGCTTTAATGTATTTTCCATTACTCTGCGTACATTGGGCTGGTATTTTGTATCAATTGGTATACTTGCATTAGGAACAAGATCTATTTCTCCTAATGTAACTGTAGGGCGTGCAAATAGCATATCTGAAGCTGGAACCTTAAATGCTATTCCCTTTTCTTCTTTAAAATAGGAGTCCTCTTGTATAGCCTTTTCAAATACGAGGTTCTCTCGTATAAATTGGGATGAAGAGTTTGTTATGGCTCGTTTGATAGAGACATTCTCCCTTTGGGTCACAGTTGCGGAATATGGATTGATAAATTCTAGGCTTTTCAGTGTGAATACAGCATCAGGGGTGATAGTAAATTCCTGTTGGGCTCTTTGTGTATATTGGCTGAAACCAACATTATTAGCTTGTATATCTACCACATAATTGAATACATCCCACCATGAACCACTACTTCCTTGGCCAAGATATAGCTCATTTTGAAGGACATAAGTTCCTGGATTATTAGTAGCAGGTATAATGTCCCAGGAATCCATGGCTCCTGTAGTGGAATTACTGCTCATTGCAAGTAATATTTTTGATTCCGGATTACTAGTGTAATGTCCTACAGCTAGACGAGTTTTCGAGTAGTTTGAATAAATTAAATAGGGTATGCCGGTAATTGATGAGGGAATTTGGACATAGAATTTACCATAAGAGCCAGGATTATATCCCTCATAGGTCACTCTCTGTCCCCAACCAGTACATGATAAATATCCACCTCCAGTGCTAAGTGTGAAGGGTAACTCTCTAATAGCCCACATATTTTCTGAAAAATATTGGCTATAGTTACTTGAAGCTACTGATCGTGTCTTCGCTTTCTTTAGTTCATCTATCCTTTCTTTTAATGCTTTTAGCTCATCTGTCATTTCAGACAATTCATAACTTTCTAATTGAAGGCTATCCGATTCCAATCCTGATAAGTTCAGTTTTTCTGTAGATGACTGGATCTCATTTTCAATCTCACTTTCGCAAGAGTACAATAACAAGGTGATGCAAGGCAGCACCAATAAGAATCTAAAAATGTTTCCCATAATTATTAGTTTTATAGGGTTTATAAAGTTTGATATTTTTATTATTTATCGTTGATTATTCGATTTCAAACTCTCCAATGAAAGTTATGTCTTTTTCTATGTAGAGAAGTTCATAATGACCGACTCTGTAGCCTTTCAAATCAATCTTATAAGTTTTTTGCTCATTAGGAGTTAATATCACATCTTGGAAGATAATATTTCCCAGTTGATCTTTTACTTGGAAAGTAACTTGATCGTCGATGTCTTCAAGAAAACGAACTTCAATAGAGTTTTCGTCTTGGGTAGCTTCTATTGGGATAGAATTTGGTGTTTTTTGGCATTTATGCCATCTTATAATTTTAGTTCTTTGTGTTGATAGATTATTGGCTTCTATTATCATGAATGGAATGCCAATTAATAATAGTAAAATGCTTAGTTTTCTCATATCTTTGATTGTTTTTTGCAAATTTATGGAGATATGAGGGGGAATGCAAATAAAAGAAGTTTTTCAGCGTGGACAAACAGTGCTTGATAATCAGTCGCTTATGATGTTTTGCGTGGACATCCTTTTATGTTGCTGATTATTTCTTCCTGAGAAGAGGTATTAGTGCATGTTTTCAATTAAATACTCATACAATGTAGCATTATTATCTGGTAATATTATATTCAGTTTTTGTCTAAGTCTGAGTCTTTTTTTTCTTACTGAGTCGACTGTAATGTTTAGTAACTTTGCTTCTGTGTTAGTGTCAAACCCTGATATATATAAACAGCAATACCAAAAGTCTTGCTCTGGTAAATCTGGGCATCGACTATATATGTATTTACGTAAATTCGGATAAATATATGTTATTTCATCTGCAATGAGTTTCCATTGCTTGTCTGTTATTAATGGCTTGTTATTTCTGGGCTTATTTTGGTTGGCTAGGTGTATTAGTTCTTTATGTAAAGGTGAATTCTCTAGAATTTTATTTTGCAATTGTTTATAGTTGGTGGTTAGGAGACTTATTTCTTCCTGCATTTCCTCATAGCTCTCATTTTTCTCCTTAAATGTATCTAACAATCTTTTTTTCTTTTCCAGTTCTAAAGAAACATAAAGCAAATCTGTCTTTATTCGGTTCAACTCTTCTTGTTGTCTTTGGATTTTCTCTTTTGCTTTCTTTCGATATAGTAGATATCCTATTATTATTAACAATAGTATTCCAATGCATATAACTAAAACTATAATGTAGCTTTGCTGTTTAATTTTTAATCTATCTACTTCTTTGCTGATCTTTAAATGATTATATTTAGACTCTATGTTCAATATCTTAGATTGGTTATCAGCATATATGATTGAATCAGTTATTTCGACGTATTCTTTCAGATTAGTAAGAGCTTCTTTATAATTCTTTTCTTCATTATAGATTTGGTAGTATAAATATTTAATGCTGTATGTATACTTTGGATTATCTTGTAGTATTTTGGATAGTAGCTCTTGTGCTTTGTTAATAGCCCCCGATGCAATATATAAGTCTATCAGTGCCATATAATCGGGCATTGTTTCTCTTCCTACCAATGCTTTGAGAAAGTATTCTTCAGCTTTATCATATTTATTTTGCATTGCATAAATATTCCCTAAGGCATTGTCTATTGATGCAGTGACTTCGATATTTTTAGTATTACGTGCTACAGAATCAGCTATAGTTAGAATTTTTAAAGCGCGTGATAACGAGTCTATGCATGCATATTCGCGTCCTACATCTCTTAATGCGCAAGCATAGCTATCTGTATTATTTTCTTTTTTGAAGCATTCGGCAGCAGCCTTATATCTTTTGATAGCTTCTGTCCGCATGAATTTCTCTCCATATAAATCGCCTATATAGCTATATGTATATCCGGTGAGGTTATTAAGCTTATTCTTTTCTGCAATGTCCAGTGCATTGGTATAAATAGACATTGCTTTATCATAATCTCCATCAGCAAAATAGGATCGACCTAAATAAATCAAGATTTGCACTTGTTCGTCAGGGCTACCATGTGAGGAATACCAGTCATAGGCTCTTTCTAATTGGTAAGTTGGTAGGATGCTATTAAAAATTTCGTCTGTAATCTTTCCTGATAACATACACCAGCGTGCAAAGGTTTTGTTGTCTAGTTTTTCAGGAGATGATATACCTTTTAGTAGGTTGGATGCACTGTCAGGATTTATGGCAATGGCTTTTTCTACTTCATTTAGCAGTCTGTCAGATACGGATTGTTGTTTGTTGCATCCTGATAGCACTAATATAGATGTTATAATTATAGCAATACTCTTTCTCATTTGTCTGTCGTGGTTTAGTTTCGTTGTAAAAGTAATCTTTATTTTCTATATTATGCTCTTTTATAGGGAGATTATTTTAGTTCGGGGGAAATAATAATTAGTACTGTCTATATCATACATTAAATTAATTTCAAATCTGCTTTTACTTTATTAAGTTCATGTGATCTAATTTGATTATTTCCCAGCTATTAATAGACTCTTTCTTATTTATAGTGAGAAAAGTTCCTTTCTATTAATACCTAAATTACTTTACTATAATTCTAAACTTGTTTTTCATTAATCGCAATCTATAATTGCAAGTTGCAATTATATAAATGAAGCTTTTGATTTTATAAATGAAAGCTTTGTTTATAAAAACAAAAGCTTCATTTAGAGATTGCCTTTAATGTTAGTAATCTTTTCTATTAGTGAAAAGGAAGTTTGGCATCAATAGAGAATAAGTTTATATCTAATAGATTGGAATCAGTCTATTAATCAAAATTCGGCAGAAAGGTATAGTGAATCGGGTGAAACCTATGTGAAAGGCAGACCTTCACCCGAAATCCCTTTATTCATCGATGTTTCAGAGTGGTGAAGGAGGTGAATGTCATGTTTAAAGAAAAGTTGCAGATGTGTGTAAGATAAAACATCTTGCACGCATCTGCAACGGTATCTTGCACAGGTTTATACTGCTATTAATCAAATAGATAAACTCTGGTTAGTGTAAGGTGCAAGATAAAATCGAACACTAAAAGGTTCTGTGGAAGTTCCGGAAGTTATCCCAAAAGCTCTTTTACTTTTGCGGAAATGGCACGTCCTTCTGCAAGTCCTGCCAGCTTCTTGGAGGCAACTCCCATGACCTTACCCATGTCTTTACCGCTCGTAGCACCTGTCTCTGCGATAATTTCCTTCAAAGCAGCTTCCAGTTCTTCGGCAGTCATTTGTTTCGGCAGGTATTTTTCCATAACGGCTACCTGACCCAATTCTACGTCAGCCAAGTCCTGACGACCCTGTCCGATATAGATTTCAGCAGAATCTTTTCCTTGTTTTACAAGTTTCTGGATAATCTTCAGAGCTGCGTCATCTGTCAATATATCGTTAGCTCCCGGAGCTGTCTTAGCTTCGAGGAAGAACTTCTTTATATTTCTCAAGGTTTCGAGGGCTACTTTATCTTTCGCCTTCATTGCGTTTTTAATGTCTTCGCTGACTTGATCGAATAAATCCATACTATTATAATTATAAATTGAAGATTAAAAATTAGATCTGAAGCCTGATGCTGTGGGACTATAATTTTCGTTCTTAAACTCTTTGTTTAGAATGTAATTACGCCGTTATCATCCGTAGCTTCTTCTGTTGCCACTTCTTCTTCCAATGCAGCTTTTGTCCGGATTTTAGTAAGAGTCGTCTTATCACGCATGTACGTGGGAGAATCTTCTACCATGGCGATGATATCGTCGTTGTCCAAATCTTCCGTGTTGAAAAGATAGATGTGACGGCGTTTGCGGAGGCTCTTGCTTCCGATATTGCTGGCACTTTCGCCGTATGCCTTGCGGATACGTTCTTTGTTCTTCTCTTTTTCCTCTTCCAGTTGCAGTTGGCGTTCTTCCTCTTCCTGGCTGCGTGCAGCATGCAGGCTGTCCATTCCGGGGACGTCTTCTACACCGAATCCGGTTGCCAATACGGTGATCTTTACTTTTGTATCCAGTGAGTTGTCGATGGCAACACCCCAGATCACTTCCACTCCTTCGCGGAATTTGCTCATGAACTCGTGTATCTCGTTCATTTCCTCCATCATCAGTTCCGATGACGGGCAGAAAGAAACGTTCAACATAACCTTCTTGGCATTGAAAATATCGTTGTTGTTGAGCAACGGAGAATGCAGGGCATCATCGATTGCTTTCGTCACACGATTTTCTCCTTCGCCGAATCCGGTACTCATGATCGCTACTCCGCCATCTTTCAGGATGGTTTTCACATCGGCAAAGTCGAGGTTGACCGTACCACGCATGGTGATAATCTCGGCAATACTCTTGGCAGCGATGGAAAGAGTGTCATCGGCTTTGCCGAAGGCATTCATAAAGGTAAGGTCGGCGTATATTTCGCGCAGGCGTTCGTTGTTAATAACCAATAGGGCATCAACGTGCTGGGCGATACGTTCGACGCCGTCCAGTGCCTGGATGATTTTCTTTTCTCCCTCAAAGATAAAGGGGATGGTGACGATACCGACAGTCAGAATATCCATTTCCTTCGCAATGCGGGCGATGACCGGGGCAGCTCCTGTTCCGGTTCCTCCTCCCATTCCGGCGGTGATGAATACCATCTTGGTGCCGTCGTTCAGTTGTGCCTTGATATCTTCTATACTTTCTTCAGCGGCGTCGCGTGCCCGTTCGGGACGGTTGCCGGCTCCAAGCCCTTGCGTGATGCTACGGCCCAGTTGCAGTTTCACCGGGACAGGTGATTCGGCCAATGCCTGGTTGTCCGTGTTGCAAAGAACGAACGTTACATCATGGATGCCTTCCCGGTACATGTGGTTTACAGCGTTACCACCACCACCACCTACACCAATCACTTTGATGATCTTCGGTGAATCTGTCGGGAAATCGAATTGTACTATCTCGTCCATAATAATATGATTTCTGATTTATGATTTCTGGTTTCTGAACTCTGATTTTTGAATCTTGATTTATAAGTTATGATTTATGATATAGCGCGCAGCCAACTCATAAATCATAATTCATAAATCATAACTCACTTCATATCGTCGTCGGAGAAGATTTCTTTCGTCAACGAGTCGATCTTGCGCTGAATCCAGCTCGGACCGGCTTCTCTTTTCCGTCTTTCTTTCTCTTCCTTTTCCTTTTGCTTGCGAAGTTTTTCCGCTTCTTTAGCAGCTAACTTGGCTTCACGCTCTTCTTCCTCTTTCTTGAGGCGGGCGAGGCGGGCCTGTTCCTTCAGCTCCTGGTCGTCTTCAAATATGTCTGCGGTCCTATGCACTTCCGGCTCCGGTTTGGAGACTGGCGGTACAGGAGCAGCAGCTTGCGGGGCGGTTTCAGTCAGGCAACAGTTTTGGTTCCCTTCAAACAGGAGACCGAACAATGTGTTCTGTGAACCGTCTTTTTTTAGTATATTGTTGGGGGCATGGACCGTATTGCGTGGAAGTTTCGCCATCCGTATTTTTTCTATCTTGCTGCGTTTGCGCAAGGTTTCGTCCAAGTTCTTCAGGTTGGCGGCTCCTCCTGTTAGGATAAGTCCTGCCAGCAGTTTGTCTTCGTAGCCGGATAGCTGAATCTGGTTCCATACGTTGGCAACGATTTCTTCGGCACGGGCTTCGATGATATTATTAAGGTCTGCCACTTTGATGATACGGTTGTCATCCTCCAGTTTGCAGGTAGCTTCTTCCTCTTGTTCGGGGTCTTCTTCGTAGAGGGCGTCACCATAGGCTTTTTTCAGGCGTTCGGCTTCTTCCTCCTCCATTTGCAGGGTGGTGATGTCACGCGTGATGCTGTTGCCTCCCAAAGGTAATACGGTGAGGAAGCGGAGAATGTTATTCTTATATACAGAGATGGTAGTCGTATCTGCTCCGAAGTCGATCAGTGCACAACCCGAACGGCGTTCGCTTTCTGTCAGTACGGCGTTGGCTGTTACTAGCGGGGCGATCAGTTGGTCGGCAATGTCGATTTTTGCCTGCTGGAAGCAATGCTCCAGATTCTTGCGTACGGAAGCACGGGCAACGATGTTGAGGAAACGTCCTTCGATGTGGCTTCCTACCAGACCTACCGGGTTGGCTTGCAGATTATTGCCCACCTTGTATTCTTGCGGAGCTACGTCCAGTATATCCATATCAACCACCGGGATGGCAATGTTTTCATCACCGATAGCGCTTACAAGTTCTTCGGATATGATGGCTTCTTCTTCCAGGTCGCGGCTTACTACATTGCGGACTGTGCGGAGTGATTGTCCGCCGATGCCTACATATACCTTGGCAATTGAGTTTTTCAACTCACCTTCCAGTCTGTTGATGATCGAGGTCAGGCTTTGCGCTGTCTTGTCCAGATTGAAAATAACTCCTTTACGAATAAACGTAGAAGAGTCTTCCTGGGCATACGCTAATACCTGCATACTTCCGTCACTGTTCTTTCTTCCGGCCACACCGGTTATCTTCGATGAACCAAGTTCAATAGCGGCGATAAATTCTGTTGTTGCCATATATATTTATTTACGATTTTACGATTTACAATTTACGATTGAAAAAAGATTGTTCACTCCTCGTCTGTCAACTATCAATTATCAACTATCATTTATTATCTATTCTCGTTTGGTGCAGATAATCTGGTTGTTGAATTCGAGGTTGATACGTGAGTATTTGTTCCAGCCTACCCGGTTGAGCCCTTTCTTGTAGAACTCCTTCAAACGTGCCAGTTTATCTTCAAAGTTTTCCAGTTTTCCGAGATAGACAAGATGGTCTCCCACACGCGGCACCAATTCGATGTTCTGGTCGGGCAACACATGGATCTGTTCTATCTGGCGTCCCAGAATTTATTATTATGCAAAAATACACCAAACTTATATAAATTCTTCATTGCAAACGACTTTTCTACGTTTCCGGTGACAATTACCCGGTGAGCGACGCATTTTGCATCCGGTGGCATGACGGTTCCTTTGTTGTCAAGGTAGTAATTCTGACCGTTGGAGCTCATCACCCGAAGAATAGGGATACGTTGTGTCACTTCCACGCATACTTTGCCGCTGGGTGTTTTGTAACACTCGGCTTCGTCAATCAACGGATGTTTGCTTAGTTCCCGTTCCAGTGACTTGGTAGAGATGCGCTCCATCTTCTTTCCGATGGGGTAGATCCCTTTGTGCTGAAGGATACCTTTCAGCTCTTCTTTGGTGATGAAGCCGGCGTATGCGGTATCCTTGATAACCAATTCCATGTCACGGCAGGTCTGGTCGGCAGGCTTGCGGTTGAATGCGGTGATAGCTACGGCGAGGTAGGCTATAAGCACCAGCATGACGATGGATAGAAGGATTCTCTTTACCATAGTTTTTTTATTAATGAAGAATTAAGAATGAAGAATGAAGAATTGCTGCGCATCAATACGCTGGATAGAGATTCTTCATTCTTCATTATTCATTCTTAATTTTTTTGTTTCTAATAGTTCCTTTATTTCAGGGACATAGTTGTCAATGTCTCCAGCCCCCAAAGTGATTAATACTTCAATGTTTTTATCTTTCAGAATGTTCAGTATATCTTCCTTTTTGCACATACTTTTTTCAATGCCCGGACGGAGATTATCATAAATCAGCTTGCTGGTGACGCCCGGAATCGGTGCTTCACGTGCCGGATAGATGTCTACCAGAATCACTTCGTCGAGTAGCGACAGGCTATCGGCAAAATCTTGATAGAAGTCGCGGGTGCGGGTATAGAGATGCGGCTGGAAGATGGCTGTGATCTTCTTGTCCTTGTAAAGTTCGCGCATAGACAACACGCTCTGTTTGATTTCAGAGGGGTGGTGGGCGTAGTCACTCAAAAAGACGATACGATCGTTCTTGATCTTGAAGTCGAACCGGCGGTCTACTCCGCGGAAACTTGCCATGCCTCTTTTTATTTCTTCATCGGTCACCCCGTTAAGGTGTGCCAATGCCATGGCGGCTACGCCGTTTTCTATGTTGATGCTAACCGGAATTCCCAGTTGAATATCGTTGATACGGGTGTCCGGGGCAACAAAGTCGATGAATATTTCTCCGTTTCCGATGCGGATGTTTTCTGCATGGAAGTCGCCTTCGTCACGTGAGTAAGTATAGACACGAACACCTGGCTGCACTTTGGGTTGCAGGGAGATGCCTTTGCGGATAATCAGTGCGCCACCCGGTTGGATAAGCGTGGTATAATGCTCGAAACTTTCCAGGTAGGCTTGTTCTGTGCCGTAGATGTCCAAATGATCGGGGTCGGTAGATGTAATTACGGTCATATAGGGCGACAGCCAGTGGAAAGAACGGTCGAACTCATCTGCTTCAATCACCGTGTAAGGGCTTGTTTGAGAGAGTAGTAGGTTGGTGCCGTAGTTCTTCGAGATTCCTCCGAGAAAAGCGGTACATTCCACGTGCGATTGATGGAGCAAATGGGCTGTCATTGTCGATGTGGTTGTTTTTCCGTGAGTACCTGCGACGCACAGACCTTTGCTCGAATGGGTAATTGTTCCCAATACTTGGGCGCGTTTCTGTATTTCGAATCCGTTGTTGCGGAAATAAACGATTTCTTCATGTTCCTGCGGAACGGCGGGCGTGTATATGACTAACGTGCTTTCCTTGTCTTTGCAGGCTTCGGGAATCAGGTCGACGTTTTCTTCATAATGTATTTGTGCGCCTTCGGTAATCAGGGTTTCAGTCAATGGAGTAGGGGTACGATCGTAACCGGCCACTACCTTGCCTTTGAAGAGGAAGTAGCGTACAAGTGCACTCATACCGATGCCGCCGGCACCTACGAAATAGACTGATTTTATCGTTTCTATATTCATTTCTTCTGTTTTTTATTTTAGTACGGATTACGTCGTTTGATCCCGGAGTTATACCGCTACTTCAACCTGTATGCAATCCGATAATCTATTTATCTGTTTTTTCTTCTGTTTATCAGCTCTTTGCTTCCGCCAGTTTGATAACCTCCTGTGCGATGATTCTCGCAGAATCGGGCAAAGCCAGCTTGGCGATATTCTCTGTCAGTCCTTTCAGTTTCTGTTCGTCATTGACGGTGGATAATGCTACATCCATCAAGGTTGTTTCCGCTTCACTGTCTTTGACGTAGATCGCTGCCTGTTTATTCACCAATGCTAAGGCATTCTTAGTCTGATGGTCTTCCGCTACATTGGGCGAAGGCACTAAGATAACAGGTTTATGTAACAGGCAGAACTCTGAAATAGAACCTGCCCCTGCACGGGAAATCACAAGATCGGCTGCTGCGTATGCGGCTGCCATGTCTTTGATGAAATCCGTTACATATAAGTTCGGAAGTGTACCTGCAGCTTTTACGGCTTCTTTCACTTGCGGGTAATAGTATTTGCCCGTTTGCCAGATGAATTGCACGTCCGTGTTTTCTTTGATGGTTGCCAGTCCGGCTGTCAGCGTATTGTTGATGGTACGTGCACCCAGACTGCCGCCTACAATCAGAATCGTTTTTTTGCCGGGCTGTAAGTTGAAGGAGCGCAATGCTTCTTCTTTAGACGGCATATCCTTTGTCAGGTTTTGGCGGACAGGATTCCCCGTCATAATAATTTTGTCGGCAGGGAAAAACTTTTCCATTCCGTCATAAGCTACACAAATCACTTTTGCTTTCTGTGCCAGGAGCTTATTGGTCACTCCGGCATAAGAGTTTTGTTCCTGGATTAATGTCGGTACTCCCATCATTCCGGCAGTCTTTAGTGTCGGGCCGCTTGCATATCCGCCTACACCTACCGCCACTTGTGGGCGGAAGTCCTTGATAACTTTGCGTGCTTTCCACTGGCTGCGCATCAGTTTAATCAATACAGATACATTTTTCCATAAACGTTTGCGGTCGAATCCGGCAATCGGAAGCCCGATAATACGGTAGCCTGCATCGGGAACCCGTTGCATTTCCATACGTCCTTCAGCGCCTACAAAGAGAATTTCTGCGTCGGGGCGTAGCTCTATTATAGCGTTTGCGATAGAGACGGCAGGAAAGATATGTCCTCCTGTTCCTCCACCACTGATAATAATTCTAAGTTCTTTTTCCATCCTAATTCTTTTTTCTATCCGTTGTTCAACGTTTTTCGTTCACCACTCACCGTTCATCACTTACCGTTTATCAATATCATGCTCATCTTCAAACTTGGCATCGCTGTTCAGAATCTGTGCTGTCGGTTCGGCGGCAGTCTGTGCCTCGGAATTTGCAGCTGCATCTGCTTCTAATTGCAGTTGGATCTGTGCATCGTGCGCTTTTTGTTCTTCCAGATGGGCGGTATATCGGCTTACACTTAATATCATACCGATATAAGCGCAGTTGATTAACGTACTTGTACCTCCTTTGCTGACCAAAGGCAGGGGTTGGCCGGTGACGGGGAATAATCCGACGGCAACCATCATATTCAATATTGCTTGCGATACCAGTAACAACGCAATGCCCATAACGAGAAAGGCGGGAAAGGTTCGCTCGCATTTCTGGGCGATTCGTCCGGCTCGCATCAGCAGCCATAGATAGAGGAACACCACAAATATTCCTCCGATTAATCCCATTTCTTCAATCACAATCGCAAAGATAAAATCGGAGAATGCCTGACTAAGGAAGTCACGTTGTATCGAGTTTCCCGGACCTTTGCCGACTACATGGCTGGTAGCAATGGCGATGCGTGCATGCGCCACCTGTGCATCTTTGTCAATATCAAATTTGGCAGCCGGCACTTCCTCCTTCTCAAAGAAGCCGGAAACACGATTCTGCCACGTTTCGAAACGGTGAAGTCCCGGAGTATTATGCAGCGTTTTGGCGGGAATAGCCATCAGTATACCTACGGCAACACCGCCCACAAGTGCCAATATTCCCAACATTCCGAATAGCTTTTTTGCTGACACCCGGCCGATAAACATCATCATGCATACTACTCCGAAAAGCAGCATTGCTGTTGAAAGGTTTTCCGGTGCGATAAGCAGGAATACCAGTCCGGTGAGGATCATGATATATTTGAAGGCGTTCGGGTTGGCTCCATATTCGTCCTGTCTTTTGGACAGGATGAATGAGACGGCAATGATAACCGCCATCTTTGCCAATTCCGAAGGCTGGAATTGTAATCCCATAAAGGTCATCCAACGGGCTGCCCCGTTGACACGGTCCCCTGTGATGATACCCATCAGCGTGACAAATGCCAATAGAACCAGGGAAATCGGATACAGAAAGACCGGAAATACCTGGAACCATTTGTAGGGAACATTATGCAGAAACACTACTACCACAGCACCTACCATCAGGATGATGGAGTGTTGTGTAATCGGTCCCCAATGGTCGCCACTTTTGTAAGTCAGTGTCGACGCTGCCGAGAACACCTCGATAATAGAGATGAGGCAGAGACAGAGGAAGATAATCCAGATTACCTTGTCACCTTTGAATATGTTCTTTAATAAATCCAATCTTATAGCAATTAAAAATTAATAATTAGAAATTATAGGGCGCGGACACATTCCTTAAACTGGTCGCCACGGTCTTCATAGCTCTTGAAGAGGTCGAAAGAGGCGCAGCAAGGGCTCAATAATACCGTTTCACCTTTCTTTGCCAGTTTGTAGGCTGCTTCTACGGCGTCCTTCATTCCGGTTTGTACGTCTGCTACGGGCAGGCCGAAACGGTCGAAGAATTCGTGAAGTTTTTCGTTATGAAGTCCCAGGTATACCAGTGCCGAACACTTTTCGCGTACCAGGTCTTCAATTTCAGTATAGTCGTTGCCTTTATCTTTACCACCGAGGATCAATACCGTTTTGGTAGTCATGCTTTGCAGGGCATACCAGCAGGAGTTGACATTCGTTGCTTTAGAGTCGTTGATGAAATCAATTCCGCGGACACGTGCCACCTTTTCCAACCGATGCTCTACTCCCTTGAAGTCGGAGAGGGCTTTACGGATGTTTTCTTTGGCAATGCCGGCAAGGTTTGCCGAGATACCGGCGGCTAAAGAGTTATATAGGTTATGTTGCCCTGTCAGAGCCAGTTCCTCCTGCTCCATGTTGAAGGCAATCGGTTCGGTGATTTTCACTTCGTGATCTTCTACGTATGCGATCGCTCCGTCTTCTTTTACAGCGGCAAAAGGATACAGGTGAGCTTTCAGACCGTGTTTCGCCAGTTCTTGTCTGATGATCGGGTCGTCATTCCAGAAGATGAAAGCATCGTCCGGGGTTTGGTTTTGGGTAATGCGGAATTTAGCGTCGATGTAATTCTGCATACAGTGGTCGTAGCGATCAAGATGGTCCGGAGTGATGTTCATCAATACGGCGATGTTCGCACGGAAGTTATACATATTATCCAGCTGGAAAGAGCTAAGTTCGATAATATAATAGTCATGGTAATCTTCGGCTACCTGCAAAGCAAGACTTTTGCCGATGTTGCCTGCCAAACCTACGTTCAGACCTGCGCTTTTGAAAATGTGGTAGATCAGGGAAGTTGTTGTAGTCTTTCCGTTAGAACCTGTAATACAGATCATTTTGGCATCAGTATAGCGTCCGGCAAACTCAATCTCGGAGATCACCGGTGTGCCTTGAGCTTTCAGTTTCAGGATGATTGGGGCATCATTCGGGATACCGGGGCTTTTGATAACCTCGTCGGCATTCAGAATGAGCTCTTCGGTATGGTGTCCTTCTTCCCAGGCAATCTGATGGCTGTCGAGAAGTTCCTTATATTTGTCCTTGATGGCGGACATGTCCGAAACAAACGTCTCAAATCCTTTTACTTTTGCGAGTACGGCTGCACCTGCGCCGCTTTCGCCAGCTCCTAAAATTACAATTCTTTTCATCTACAATAATGTGCCCTTGTTTTCTAATCGATTGATTTATCTATTAGCTGCGCACATCTTTTAAAAGTTAATAATCGGGTTAATGCTCTCTATATTTTTAATGAAGGCACGGATGACGCGGATTTCACGGTTTTAAGGGATTATGCAGTTAACACTGCGTTAATCCGTGTAATCCGTGCCTTCATTCTATCTTATTTTTAATGTTATAATTGTTATTGCCGCCAATACAATCGTTACAATCCAGAAACGGACGGTAATCTTTGATTCGTGGAACAGCTGGTCGGGCTTGGTGAATTTCACCGTACATCCCGGCTCGATCAGACTCATTGAAGTACGGAAATGATCGTGAATCGGTGTGCGCTTGAACAAACGCTGCTTTACACCTTTCCGCTTTCCTGCCTTATAATAAGCCCGTTGCAGGATTACCGACAGATTCTCTACCAGGAATACACCGCAAAGAATCGGTATCAGCAACTCTTTGTGGATAATGATGGCGAACACTGCGATGATACCGCCAATGGTGAGGCTGCCTGTGTCTCCCATAAATACTTGTGCCGGATAAGCGTTGTACCATAAGAAACCGATAAGCGCACCGATGAAAGCACAGATATAGATTACCAGTTCTTCCGACCCCGGAATATACATAATGTTCAGATAGCCTGCGAACTCGATATGTGACGATACATACGCCAATATCCCCAGCGTTGCGCCGATAATGGCCGAGTTTCCGGCCGCCATTCCGTCCATACCGTCATTCAGGTTGGCACCGTTTGATACGGCAGTAACCACGATGATTGTAACGATGACAAACAAAATCCATCCGGCTGTTTGCGCATGCTCGCCCATGAAAGAAACCAAATCGGCATAATCAAGGTTATTGCTCTTGAAAAAAGGAATCGTTGTCTGGGTCGATTTCAAATCATTGGTTCCGTGTATCACTTCCATCTCCTGTCCCGGATTATGAACTTCGATATTCTCACGGATCACTACGTCCGGACTTAGATACAAAGTTATTCCGACAATTAAACCCAAACCGACCTGACCGATAATCTTGAATTTGCCATGCAAACCTTCTTTGTCTTTTTTAAAGATCTTGATATAGTCGTCTGCAAAGCCGAGCGATCCCAACCATACGGTGGTTATCAGCATCAATATCATATATATATTATGCAGTTTACCCAACAACAGACAAGGAATCAGGATGGCTACAATGATGATGACACCTCCCATGCTCGGCACGCCTACTTTGTTGACGCCGAACGGGTCCGTTTTAGCATCACGCTGCGTTTCTGTGATTTGTTTCCTTTTGAGTAGGTTGATGAACTTATCTCCCCAGATACTTGAAATAAGTAACGCGAGGATCACCGCCATCAAAGCACGGAATGAAGTATATCCGAACATTCCCGCTCCTGGAAAATTGAGCTTTTGCAGCCATTCAAATAGATAATATAACATAAATAATTTGCCAATTTATTGATGTGTTGCTATGTCGCTTCTGCCGGATGAATACCGGAACCAGTCGGCATATTAGCACAATCTATTCATTATTTAAAAATTTCTTTGAGTACTTCTTTATCGTCAAAATGATGTTTTACTCCTTTTATCTCCTGGTAATTCTCGTGTCCTTTTCCGGCAACGAGAATCACATCTCCTTTTTCTGCCAGCATGCAAGCCGTGCGAATCGCTTCTTTACGGTCGGCAATGCTTAGTGTTTTCTTCATATCCTCCGCATCCAGTCCGGCAAGCATATCGTTGATGATGTCTTGCGGCTCTTCGAAGCGCGGATTGTCTGAAGTGATGATGACGCGGTCACTGGCTTTAGCAGCTTCCTTTGCCATGATGGGACGTTTGCCTTATCACGGTTGCCACCGGCACCCACCACTGTAATCACTTTTCCTTTTCCTTCAAGTACTCCATGTATGGCATTCAATACATTAATAAGAGCATCCGGAGTATGCGCATAATCTACAATCGCTGTAACTCCCTGTGGAGAACGGACCGCATCGAAACGTCCGGCTACCGGATGAAGCGTGCTAAGGGCCACAAGCACCTCTTCTTCTTTCTTACCCAACAGAACGGCTGCCCCGAATACTGCCAGCAAATTGGAAGCATTGAACTTGCCGATAAACTGAACTGCCAACTCGTGGTTGTTGAAGTCGAGCAACATTCCTTCAAAATGAGACTCCAATACCCGTCCTTTAAAGTCACAAAGGCTTCTCAATGAATAAGTATAGACCTTAGAACGTGTGTTCTGTGTCATCACCAGTCCGTTTTTATCGTCCAGATTAGTCAGGCTGAATGCGCTTTTCGGCAGATCGTCAAAGAACTTCTTCTTTGCTTTCAGATAATTCTCTACTGTTTTATGATAGTCGAGATGGTCGCGGGTCAGATTGGTAAAGATCCCTCCTGCATACTTTAATCCACTGATACGTTTCTGTGCAATGGAGTGTGAACTGACTTCCATGAAAACATATTTGCATCCTTCATCCGCCATTCGTCCCAATAGACGGTTCAACGTGATGGGGTCGGGTGTGGTATGCTCTGTTGGGATCGGCTCATCGTCGATATAATTGCAAACGGTAGAAATCAACCCTACCTTATATCCGAAATAACGGAATGTATTATATAATAAGGTGGCGATTGTTGTTTTTCCGTTCGTTCCGGTAACGCCAACCAGTTCCATCTTGGAAGTGGGGTCGCCGTAGAAAGTAGTAGCAATCTTTCCTACCGCATCTTCACTGTCTTTGACTTGTATATAGGTGATCCCCGCAACAGGTTCTTCCGGCATATCCTCGCAGAGGATAGCAGTCGCTCCTTTCGCTATGGCAGCAGGTATGTAGGCGTGGCCGTCGGCTTGTGTGCCGCGCATTGCCATGAACAGTTGGCCGGCTTCCACTAGACGGGAGTCAATATTGACTCCGGTGATTTCTATGTCTGAATCTCCGGCTACCTCTACCGGTTGGATCGCTTTCAGTAACTCCTTTAATAACATCACTCTATTTAATTTTTAATCTTTAATTTTTACTTTAGCGTCAGCGTCACCGTTTGTCCCTTCTTTACGATGGTTCCATTGGCTATCGACTGGCTTTTCACTTTGCCTACCCCGACCAGATTGACTTTCAATCCTTTGCTTTCCAACAAGTATACGGCGTCTTTCGCTCCCATACCTATCACGCTCGGCACAAAGTTCTGCATATTGCTCCGGCTTTCAAGAACCACCGCTTGCGGGGCAGCGTGCGTATTTCCCCACACTTCTTTTCCCGAATCGGCAACTTTACCTTGTACATTAATCTCCAGCTCCTCCAATACCCGTTGCGCTTCGCGCATCTCTCCGGCTTTTACATTCGGAATGACTACGGAATTGGTGTCAATCGCATTGGTAAGCGGCAACCGCAGGTCTTTGGCATACACTCTTTCTGCAATCTTGCTGAATACACTACCTGCCATCAAACCTCCCGAAGCCGGCAAGCCCGGTTTCTGAATAGAGACAATCATACTATATTTAGGTGCCTCTGACGGAAAATATCCGCAGAAACTAACCAGATAATTCGTTCTTCCCGTTTTGTATCCGGCTGCCCCCTGTGAAATTTGCGCCGTTCCCGTTTTACCTGAAACGTGGAACTGCTTACTCCCTGCAGGCTTGGCAAGTCCTTCACCGACCACTTTCCGCAGTATTTCACGAATCTGTGCCAAAGTCTTATCCGAACAAATCTTAGGATTGATAACCTCTGTCGGATATTCTTTCACGACTTCCCCGTCTTTCACGGCAGCTTTGACAAATTTCGGACGTACACTGACTCCATTATTGGCTATTCCGTTGTAGAACGTCAGAATATTGATTGGAGGAACCTGTGTCTCGTATCCGATACTCATCCACGGCAAAGTGGTCTTTGCAAAATAACGTTCTTTCGGGCCACGGATATTCGGCTTCCCTTCTCCTGAAATCTGTAGGTGAAGCGGTTGGTCGATACTCATCCGTTTTAACCCGTCTACGAATTTCTGTGGATTGCTACCATAGAAATGATCTATAATATAAGAGGTACCGACGTTGGACGATACTCCCAGAATTTCTGTAACAGTCAACTTCCCATATCCTCCACGGTGCCAGTTGTGGTCTTTCATGACACGTCCGTACATCGGCATCTGTCCGTTGCCGGTGTCTACCACATAGTCCGGAGTAATCTTGCCGTCTTCGAGAGCTACCATAATGGAGGCCGTCTTGAAAGTAGAACCCGGCTCAAGCATATCACTGATGGCATTGTTACGCATTTCGTAATACTCGCCGTCCTTGCCTTGCATCATGTTGACGATGGCTTTCACTTCTCCGGTAGCTACTTCCATCAATACCACCACACCTACGCTGGCATTCAGCTCTTTCAGCTTGTCTACCAATGCTTTCTCGCAAATATCCTGCATGCCTACATCGATGGTACTAATCAAATCGCAACCGTCAACCGGCGGCACATCGACAATGTTCAGGTATTTGTTCATCACTTTTTGGCGGTGCGTCAGTCCGTCCCGTCCTTTCAGGATAGTGTCGAAAGCAAGTTCGATACCATTTCTGGCTCCTTTGGCTGTATCTGCATACACATCTCCCAGCGTACGGGCAGCCAGTGAACCGAAAGGTTTCTTGCGCTGATTATAAGCCTGTTCTTTGAATCCGCCTTTATACCGGTTCAAACAGAAGACGGGCAGTCTCTTTACCTCTTTATATTGTATATAGGAAATACGTTTCGGATAAATCAGATAATTACGGCTTTTTGCCTGGCGTCCTTTCTTGAGGTGTGCTTTGAATTGGGCTGCACTCCTGTCCGGGAATATCTTGTGAAGTCCGATACAGATGGAATCCATATTGGCATTGAGGATGGAGTCCCGGCGTGCCTGATCTTTCCGTCTGCGTTTTTCGTCCTTCTCACCGGACATAAAGTCCATATAGATTCTGTACTCGGGTAGCGAACTGGCCATCAGTTTACCGTCAGAAGAAATAATGTTTCCACGATTAGGTTTCACCGTCACATTCTCTTTTACGAAACGATCAGCCACATCCTGCCAGTATTGTCGTTCGGCAAACATGGTGATGCCTGCTTTTACAACAATAGCTATTCCTATCAACGCCATCAACAGGATGACGAAGAAGTAACGGGTCATTATGTTCTTTTTATTAACTGCCACAGTATTTGTCTTTTAAAAACTCTCAATTCTCAACTCTCCACTCTCCACTTATTTAATAAGGTAAGGAGGCTGGGTTGATGTTTGCAAATCGCTTTCCTTATTCGATATATAATCTTCAATGCGTGACTGGCGGCTCTTCTCCATCAGTTCCGAGCTGCGCGTCAGTGCGTCATATTTAATGTCTATCAATTCCTTTTTCAGCCGGTCTATCTCGATCTGTTGCTGTTGACTGGCATAACGATTGTGAATGTAGAAGATGATGAATACCATGATAAGTACCAGCAACTTCGTTTGACGGCGGAAAAAATCGGTAGCCAGAATGTCTCCACCCAGAATACTCTTCAGCGAGGTGCGGTTTTTCTTTTTGCCCTCTTCTGTTTTCTTATTTACTACTTCTTCTTCCATATCTTTTTATTTCTTTTCTGCAATTCGTAATTTGGCACTTCTCGACCGTGGGTTCCGTTCTATTTCTGCCTCGTCGGGGACGATTACCTTATTATTGACAAGGCGGAAAGGCGTTTGCAGATTTCCGAAGAAGTCGGATTCTGCTTTTCCTTCTACGTTGCCCGTCTTCATGATGTTTTTCACCATGCGGTCTTCCAATGAATGATAAGTGATTACTACCAGTCTGCCGCCCGGCTTTAATGCTTCCGTAGCTGCCTGCAACATCTCTTTCAGCGCTTCCATCTCTTGATTTACTTCGATCCGCAGTGCCTGGAACACTTTTGCCAGCTCTTTCTTTTCGCGTTCACGACCGAAAAGCGGTTTGATGATTTCCAGAAACTCACCGATAGTCCGGATATTCTGTCCGCTTCTGGCTTTAACGATGACAGAAGCCAGTTTGCGGCTATTCTTCAGCTCTCCGTACAGATAGAAGAGGTTTGCAAGACGTTCTTCCTCGTAAGTATTCACGATGTCTGCTGCCGTAATTCCGGCACGCTTGTTCATACGCATATCCAGCGCTCCGTCGAAACGGAAAGAAAAGCCGCGTTCGCTATCATCGAAATGATGGGACGATACGCCGAGGTCGGCCAGGATTGCATCCACCTGCTCGATGTCGTGATAGCGAAGGAAATTTTGCAGGTAACGGAAGTTGCTGCGCACGAAGATGAAGTGAGGATCGTTGACAATGTTCCGTTCAGCGTCCTCGTCCTGGTCGAATCCCAATAAACGTCCGCCTTCTCCGAGTCGTGAAAGTATCTCGCGCGAATGTCCCGCTCCTCCGAATGTAACGTCTACATACGTTCCGCCCGGTTGGATATTCATCCCGTCAACGCTTTCTTTCAGCAATACAGGTACATGGTATGTCAATTCATCTTTCTCCATCTTGTCTATTATCATCGTTCATAATTTCTTCTAATGCTGCACCGAACTCTTCAGGCGACATGAAAGGCTGTTCTGCCCGCTCTTTCGCCCAGATCTCTATCTTATTGTCGATGCCGATAAAACGTATATCTCCATGAATGCTGCAAATCTGCAAATATCGTTTGGGGATTAATATACGTCCGTTGCTGTCAGGTGTCACCACTTCAACGTCGCTCACAAACTGTCTGAAAATGAGTTGGTGTTTGCTGTTCCATTTGTTCAGCCTGCTGCGAAGCTCGTTCAACTCCTCGTTCCACACGCTCTCGGGGTACAGGGTCAAACAGTCCTGAAATACGTCTTTACGCATAATAAGCCTCTCCTCGGAAGCTGCTTGTAGTTGCTTCCTGAAGGTAGCGGGTATGAACACCCTTCCTTTGGCGTCCGCCCTGGCTTCAATATTTCCTAAAAAACGTATCATTACCTTATTATAATAAGCGACCGTAAAAGTATGAAATTCCCCACAATTCCCCACAACTTTCCATAAAAAACTTTCAGAGAAGTTTTCAACAGAATGTTAAATGTCTATTTGCTTGAAAATGATGCGGCTTTGGGAGTAGTCTGCTGGTGGGGGAGTTATGGCAGTAAAACGGAAAAAAATGTCTGTATAGGTGAATTTTAAATAATAGGGTAGTGAAGACTTCTTTTGATGCAATAGGAATTTGTACGACACCCGGGTCTCATCATACCTGACACCCGGGTGTCAGACACATTGAGACCCGGGTGTTGTAGGTGTTGAGACCCGGGTGTCGTGCAACTAATCTTAGTAATAAAAGAAAAGGCAGAATATACCGGAGTATTTCTGCCTTTTAATCATTATCAAAACTAAAATCTGTATTAAAGAAGTATGTGATCCGAGATCACCAATTTGTATAGTTAAGGTCTAGCGGAAGTCTTTCAATTCTTCCTGTAATTTCTGGCGCGTGAAGAAAATACGGCTCTTTACTGTGCCTAGCGGGAGGTTCAGTTTTTCCGCAATCTCACGGTATTTGAATCCTGAAACGTGCATGGCGAACGGAACTCTGTATTCTTTGGGGAGTTTGTTGACTACACGGTGCATCTCTTTCAGGTCGTATGCTCTTTCTGTACTTTCTGAACTTCCGTCCTGTGGTAAATTCAGATGATAAAGATTATCCGTCTGATCGACGAATGTCTGGTCGCGGACTACCTTGCGGTAGTTGTTTATAAATATGTTGCGCATGATGGTATACATCCATCCTTTGAAATTTGTATCAGGGGTATATTTATCTTCATTATCTAATGCTTTTAATGATGTCTCCTGCAACAAATCGTTTGCTTCTTCACGGTCAGTTGTCAGTTTATAAGCGAAGCGTAGTAATTCATCTTGTACTCCTACTAAATCTTTTCTGAAGCTTAAACTTTTCATATGTGTTGCTTTTTAAAGGTGAATATTCGTTTGTTATTTTCGATGTTGCAAGTTTACGTGAATTTCTGAAACCCGATAGGGGGAAATCCGACGTTTTTATGCCCGAAAACTATCCGCGGATAGTTTTTAGGTTGTTTTTGATAGTTTTTGGGTGGTATTTTTTTATCTTCTGAACTTAAATCCTGCATTTTCTACCAAATTATTGCGATTAATAAAAAAGAACCGTTAATTTTGTGCCATCATTTTTATTTGAAAAGAATGACTGATGACTCTTTATTTTTGATTGATGTCGATAAGATACTTCGGACAAAGGCTCCGAAGCATTATAAGTACATCCCTAAATTCGTGGTTTCTTATCTGAAGAAAATTGTTCATCAGGATGAAATTAATGTATTCCTGAATGAGTCGAAGGATAGATTGGGTGTGGACTTTCTGGAGGCATGTATGGGCTTTTTGGATGCGAAAGTGGACGTAAAAGGCATTGAGAATTTGCCTAAGGATGGATTGTATACTTTTGTGTCCAATCATCCGTTAGGCGGACAGGACGGTGTTGCGCTTGGTTATGTGTTGGGAAAGCACTATGACGGGAAAGTGAAATACCTGGTGAATGATTTGTTGATGAATCTACGCGGATTGGCTCCCCTTTGCATACCTATTAATAAAACCGGCAAACAGGCAAAAGACTTCCCGAAAATGGTGGAAGCCGGATTTCAGTCGGATGACCAGCTGATAATGTTCCCTGCCGGACTGTGTTCGCGTCGTCAGAATGGAGTCATTCGTGATCTGGAATGGAAAAAGACATTTGTAGTAAAGAGCATACAAGCAAAACGTGATGTAATACCCGTGCATTTTGGAGGCAGGAATTCTGATTTCTTCTACAACTTGGCAAATATTTGCAAGGCATTGGGTATCAAGTTTAACATCGCTATGTTGTATCTTGCGGATGAAATGTTTAAGAATCGCCACAAAACTTTTACTGTCACTTTTGGCAAACCCATACCCTGGCAGACTTTTGATAAATCGAAAACCCCTGCGCAGTGGGCTGAATACGTAAAGGATATTGTTTATAAACTGTAACTGATAGAACAACTATAACAAGGAATATGGAAGAGATTATTAAACCGGTAAGCAAAGAACTGCTGAAGGCAGAATTGACGGAAGACAAACGCTTACGAATGACGAATAAGAGTAATAATCAGATTTATATTATTACTCATCAGAATGCTCCTAATGTAATGAGAGAGATTGGTCGTTTGCGTGAAATAGCTTTCCGTGCTGCTGGTGGAGGTACAGGCCTGTCAATGGATATTGATGAATACGACACGATGGAACACCCCTACAAGCAGTTGATCGTATGGAATCCGGAAGCGGAAGAAATTCTGGGTGGTTACCGGTATCTGCTTGGTACGGACGTGCGTTTTGATGAAAAAGGCGCGCCAATTCTGGCTACTTCCCACATGTTTCATTTTTCTGATGCTTTTATTAAAGAATACCTGCCGCAGACAATTGAGCTGGGGCGTTCGTTTGTTACGCTTGAATATCAGTCTACCCGTGCCGGAAGCAAAGGATTGTTCGCTTTGGATAATCTGTGGGACGGGTTGGGAGCGTTGACCGTGGTTATGCCGAATGTGAAGTATTTCTTTGGCAAGGTGACCATGTATCCTAGCTACCATCGTCGTGGCCGTGATATGATTCTTCATTTCCTCAAGAAACATTTTTATGATAAAGAGAAACTTGTTACTCCGATTGAGCCTCTGCAACTTGAGACTTCCGAAGAAGAGTTGAACGCATTGTTCTGCAAGAGTACTTTTAAAGAGGACTATAAGATATTGAATTGTGAAATCCGTAAATTGGGCTATAATATTCCTCCGTTGGTAAATGCGTATATGAGCTTAAGCCCTACGATGCGTATGTTCGGAACAGCTGTCAATTACGAGTTCGGTGATGTGGAAGAAACCGGTATCCTGATTGCTGTAGACGAAATTCTTGAAGATAAACGAATTCGACACATCCAGACGTTTATTGAAAGCCATCCGGATGCGTTGAGATTGTCTTCTTGTGAAGGGAAAGAGGTTTTTACTCCTAAAGTGGTTACACCGCAGGCAGACTGTTCCCGTTAATTTTACGATAAAGATCAAGAGCAAAGACATCGGTCATTCCCGATATATAGTCAAGTACCGCCTGTATTCTTTCATAGAGTACAGGCGAATTTATATTGTATTGGCTGGATACCCGGTCGATCAGGAGTTTGGAATAAGCCTTTTCGGGTGAGGTCACGGCGTCTATCATCAATTCGAGTAAGGTACTGATGATGCGGAATCCCGCTAGCTCGATATCCAGTACGTCCCGTGAACGGTAGATTTTATTGATAGATACTTCGACGCTGTGTTTGTAGGCTGCTGCCGGACGTTCGGCTATGCGCTTGATTAGTGGTCCTTCGAACGTGCCGGACAGTATTTCTTGTTCATGATCTAAAAAGACACGGGTACACTCCCGGATCAATAAACCGATGACGGAAGAACGCAGGTAGGCGATTTGCTCGTTGACATCATTGACAATCAGGAATGTTTTCCGGAGATGTTCCTGCCGCTCTTCGCTGAAATAGGTCATTAATAGTTCTTTGGTTTCTTCAGTGGTGAGAATCTTCAGTTTATATGCATCCTCAATATCCATCATCTGGTAGCAAATATCGTCTGCCGCTTCCACTAAATAGACTAGTGGGTGGCGTGCATACTTCAAAGGATGCTCGTTGAGCAAGGTCAGTCCTAATTCAGTTGCTATTTTTTGGAAACTTTCTTCTTCGCTGACGAAGAATCCAAACTTCGATTTGGTTCCTGCAAGGCTCGATGAAAAGGGATATTTTACGATAGAAGCCAGAGTGGTATATGTCAGGACAAATCCGCCTTTGCGACGTCCTTCAAACTGATGTGTCAGTATTCGGAACGCATTTGCATTTCCTTCAAAATGTGTCAAATCTTCCCATTCCATCGGAGAAAGTTGCTCGCCGTTCGGCTGCTTTTCTTTCAGGCGAACTCCTTTCCCTTCAGAGAAAAAAGTAGAAATAGCCTTTTCACCTGAATGACCGAAGGGTGGATTTCCCAAATCGTGTGCCAGGCAAGCGGCCGAGACGATAGAACCGATCTCCGGCAGGAAAGAATCTTGAAGTTCCGGATGACGTTCCAGAAGTGCTTTGGCAACATCGTCCCCGAGTGAACGGCCAACGCTGGCTACTTCGAGACTGTGCGTAAGTCGGTTGTGTACAAAAACGCTGCCCGGAAGAGGGAATACTTGCGTCTTGTTCTGTAATCTGCGGAAAGGAGCCGAAAAAATGAGACGGTCATAATCCCGTTGGAATTCGGATCGGTTTTCCTGTCGTTCTTCATGGAATTCTTCCATCCCGAAACGTTTCGCTGATATTAGTTGTTTCCAATTCATCATTTTATTTACGATTTGACTATTTACTATTTACAATTTAGGGAACGGTACATTATTTAACTGCAAACTTAACTATTTTTCAGTTCAAAATGTGTATTTTCGCCCGTTAAATAGTAAACATGCATTTATGAATATTCAAGTTATCAATAAATCGAAGCATCCGCTTCCGGCTTATGCCACCGAATTGTCCGCAGGAATGGATATCCGTGCTAATCTTTCTGAACCTATCACATTGGAACCGTTACAACGTTGTCTGGTGCCGACAGGATTGTATATCGCTCTGCCGAAGGGATTTGAGGCGCAAGTTCGTCCACGTAGCGGACTGGCGATAAAGAAAGGTATCACAGTACTTAATTCTCCGGGTACGATTGATGCGGATTATCGTGGAGAAGTTTGTGTCATTTTAGTCAATCTCTCGTCCGAGGCTTTTGTTATTGAAGATGGCGAACGTATCGCGCAGATGGTGATAGCAAAGCACGAACAGCCTGTATGGCAGGAAGTGGAGGTGCTGGATGAAACGGAACGCGGAGCCGGTGGCTTCGGACATACCGGAGTATGATGAATGCTTAATCGAAAAAATAGAATGAAGATAAAAATAGGATGGCTGTTCGTGACGGTGTTAGTGCTCACTTCGTGTGGGGGAACCCGCTCTATGCGTACAGCAAAAACAGCAGTGAAGGCAGATGCATCCTTTTCGGTAAAAGAATCATTGCTTCCTGCTGAACAACAGCGTAAATATGACTACTTCTTTTTGGAAGCCATGCGGATGAAAGAAAAGAATGAGTATGATGCGGCATTTGGCTTGTTACAGCATTGCCTGGATATCAATCCGAACGCTTCTTCGGCGCTTTATGAAATATCGCAGTATTATATGTTCCTCCGCCAGGTGCCGCAAGGTCAGGCGGCTTTGGAGCAGGCGGTGGCTTTTGCTCCTGATAATTTCTGGTATAGCCAGGGGCTGGTCAGCCTGTATCAGCAACAGAACGAGTTGGATAAGGCTGTAACGTTGCTTGAGAAAATGGTAACCCGTTTCCCGTCAAAGCAGGAGCCTTTGTTCAGTCTTCTTGATATTTACAGTCGTCAGGAGAAATATAACGATGTCATTTCTACATTGAACCGTTTAGAGAAACGCTTGGGTAAGAATGAGCAGCTTTCTATGGAGAAATTCCGTATTTATCTTCAGATGAAAGATGATAAGAAGGCATTTCAGGAAATAGAAAGTCTGGTACAGGAATATCCGATGGATATGCGTTATCAGGTGATATTGGGAGATGTGTATCTTCAGAATGGAAAAAAGCAGGAAGCATACGATGCATATCAGAAGGTCCTGGCGGTAGAGCCTGACAATCCGATGGCTCTTTTTTCAATGGCTTCTTATTATGAACAGACCGGTCAGAAAGAGTTGTATCAACAGCAGTTGGATACTTTATTGCTGAATAAGAAGGTGACTTCGGATACCAAAATCAGTGTTATGAGACAGGTGATTGTGGAAAACGAACAGTCGTCTGCTAAAGATAGTACTCAAGTGATTGCCTTGTTCGACCGGATGATGAAGCAGGATATAGATGATCCGCAGATTCCGATGCTTTATTCTCAATACCTGTTGTCGAAGAATATGGAACAAGAGGCTGTGCCGGTATTGGAGCAGGTGGTTGATCTGGACCCTACCAATAAGGCTGCCCGTTTGATGCTGGTTAATGCGGCGGTGAAAAAGGAAGACTACAAGCAAATTATCAAAGTCTGTGAACCCGGTATTGAAGCTACTCCGGATGCGTTGGCGCTTTATTATTATCTGGCTATTGCTTATCATCAGGCAGAACAGACGGATAGTGTATTGAGTGTTTGCGGCAGGGCATTGGAACACGTAACTGCTGATACCCAAAAAGAAGTCATTTCGGATTTCTATTCAATTATGGGGGATGTTTATCATACCAAGAAACAGATGGCGGAGGCATACGCTGCTTACGATTCGTCTTTGGTGTACAATCCTTCCAATATTGGCGCATTGAACAATTATGCTTATTATCTGTCTGTGGAACGTCGTGACTTGGACAAGGCGGAGGAGATGAGTTATAAAACGGTGAAAGCCGAACCTAATAATTCGACCTATCTCGATACTTATGCATGGATTCTTTTTGAAAAGGGAAACTATGCCGAAGCCCGTATCTATATTGACAATGCAATGAAGAACGACGGCGAGAAGAGCGATGTGATTGTGGAGCATTGCGGAGATATTTATTTTATGACCGGCGATGTGGAAGGTGCGTTGAAATATTGGAAGAAGGCACTGGAAATGGGTAGCGAGTCGAAAACGTTGAAACAGAAAATAGAGAAGAAGAAATATATTGCGGAATGAAAAGAATCATTTATCTACTGTTGTTGGTGGTAGTGGTGTTGGCCGGCTGTAAGAGCTCGAAACACTTGGCAACTTCGGAAACTAAGACTTCGACAAAGGCTCCGACATCCAGTTACCTGGCTTCCAGGCTTCAGTTGACCATTCCCGGCAAGAAGGGAAGCATGTCTGTAGGGGGAACCATGAAGATGAAAACTCATGAGCGGGTACAAATCTCCTTATTGATGCCTATTCTGCGTACGGAAGTGGCGCGTATAGAAGTTACTCCCGACGAAGTTTTATTGGTAGACAGGATGAATAAACGCTTTGTTCGTGCCACTAAAGCTGAATTGAAAAATGTATTGTCGAAGAATGTGGAGTTTTCCCGTTTGGAAAAGATATTGATGGATGCCTCTCTTCCTGGTGGAAAGACAGAACTGACAGGAAAAGATATAGGAATTCCTTCATTAGAAAAGGCTAAAGTCCAACTTTATGAGTTCTCCACACAAGAGTTTTCGATGACTCCGACGGAACTGACGTCTAAATACAACCAGATTCCTTTGGAAGAATTAGTAAAAATGCTGGTAGCTTTATTATGATGAAACGTTTCTTTGTTATTCTAATCAGTTGCCTGTGGTTGGCAGTTCCTCTTTTCGCTCAATCGAACAAGTTGATTCGTGAGCTGGAAAGTAAACGTGGTGCGCTGCAAAAGCAGATTGCCGAATCGGAATCTATATTGAAGGATACAAAGAAAGATGTGGGAAGCCAGTTGAATAGTCTGGCTGTGTTGACCGGACAGATTGAAGAGCGGAAACGCTATATCATGGCTATCAACAATGATGTGGAGGCTATCCAGCGTGAACTGGCTTCATTGGAGCGTCAGTTGCACGGACTGGAGAAGGATTTGAAAGATAAAAAGAAGAAATATGAAGCTTCTGTTCAGTACTTGTATAAGAATAAGTCGATAGAGGAGAAGCTCATGTTTATTTTTTCGGCAAAGAATCTGGGGCAGACTTATCGGCGTATGCGATATGTCCGTGAATATGCCACTTATCAACGTCTGCAAGGGGAAGAAATCCTAAAGAAACAGGAGCAGATACGCAAGAAGAAAGCGGAACGTCAGCAAGTGAAAGCCGCCAAAGAGAACCTGCTGCAAGAACGTGAGAGCGAAAAGGTGAAGTTGGAAGAGCAGGAAAAAGAGAAGCGTACGTTGGTGACTAATCTGCAAAAGAAGCAGAAAGGATTGCAGAATGAGATAAATAAAAAACGCAGGGAAGCCAATCAGCTGAATGCCCGCATCGATAAATTAATTGCAGAAGAAATAGAGCGTGCCCGTAAGCGTGCGCAGGAAGAGGCTCGTCGTGAAGCGGCTGCCCGTAAGAAAGAAGAAAGCAAGGAGGGAAAATCTGTTGCAACGGAAACGGCTGCTAAATCGAAACCTCTTGAGGCTTATACCATGAGTAAGGCGGATCGGGAATTGTCGGGTAACTTTGCCGCGAATCGCGGGAAATTGCCAATGCCTATATCCGGCGCTTATATTATCACCAGCCGTTACGGACAATATGCCGTAGAGGGTTTGCGCAATGTGAAACTGGATAACAAGGGTATTGATATTCAGGGAAAACCGGGTGCACAGGCGCGTGCCATTTTTGATGGGAAGGTGGCGGCTGTATTCCAATTGAACGGATTATTTAATATCCTCATTCGTCATGGCAATTATATTTCTGTTTATTGCAATCTTTCTTCTGCATCCGTCAAAGCCGGTGATACGGTGAAGACGAAGCAATCCATCGGTCAGGTCTTTTCTGACGGCACGGATAATGGACGGACGGTATTGCACTTCCAGTTGCGTAGGGAGAAAGAGAAGTTGAATCCTGAACCTTGGCTGAACCGATAATTGAATAAAAAACACGTAGAATGAAGTTAACTAAAATACTAATATGCTTGCTGATCTTCTGGACCGGAACACTATCCGCGTCTCCTTATTTTTCGTTCAAGAAATATCAGGTAGAAGATGGATTGTCTCATAATACCGTGTGGTGCGCCCTTCAAGATAGTTATGGCTTTATCTGGTTGGGTACCAGTGACGGACTGAACCGTTATGACGGGCGGGGCAATAAAGTGTATCGGAATGTTCTCAACGAAAAGTTCTCATTAGAAAACAATTTTGTAGAAGCCTTGATAGAGGTGGACAAGAATCTCTGGGTTGGAACAAACTCCGGACTTTATATTTATGACCGAGATACCGATCGTTTCTCTTACTTTGATAAAACGACGCAGTATAATGTGTATATCAGCAGTGAGATTAAAAAGATTATCAAGACGGAAAATGGTCTTATCTGGATTGCGACTTTGGGCCAGGGATTTTTTATTTATGATCCGAAAACAGAGGTGTTGACTCAAAATAGTGTTCAGACGTCTTTTGTATGGGACCTCTGTCAGAGTGCTGATCGGAAGAGGGTCTATATATCTTCCTTACAGGAAGGACTTTTGTGCTTTGACGAAAACGGCAAGTTTCTCCGGACGTATGAAATCTCATTAGATATAAATGCTTCTGATAGTTATAAAGTGAACTGTATTCAGAATATCGATGGAGATATTTGGATTGGTGCGGGAAGTAATCTGTTGAGCCGTTTGGATGAACGAACTGAAGCTATAGACAATTACAGTGGTTCGGCGTTTAATTTCGGAGCTGTTCATTGTTTGTTGAAGTATACGGATAAAGAGCTGTTGGTAGGAACGGATAACGGGCTTTATCTATTCGATCAAAATACAAACACATTTCAGCGGGCGGATAATCCGGCCGATCCGAGAAGTTTGAGTGACCAGACTATCAATGGAATGATGTGGGATGCCGAAGGGGCTCTTTGGGTGTTGACCAATTTGGGTGGGATTAACTATATGTCCAAGCAGACTAAACGTTTTGATTATTATTCGCCTGCCTATCTGTCCGGAGTGCCGGGAGCGGGGGAGGTCGTTGCTCCTTTCTGTGAGAATAAAGATGGGAATATCTGGATTGGAACTCAAAGCGGTTTGTATTTTTTCAATGTTGCCACCCGGGAACTTTCTCCTTATGCAATAGGAGGAGCTAAAAATCAAAAGTATGACATCCGTTCTTTAATGCTGGATGGCGACTATTTATGGATCGGTACTTATGCCGGAGGAATACGGGTTATCAATTTACGCACAGGGGCAGTGAAAGCCTATACTCATTCTCGTGGAATCCCCAATACGATTTGTAGCAACGATGTGTTGTGTATTTATAAAGGACGAAAAGGAGAAATTTATGTAGGAACGAGTTGGGGATTGTGTTGTTATGACCCGGTTCGAGATAACTTTATGACCATCACAAGCATCGGTTCAATGGTTTCTGTTGTCGATATCTATGAGGATATGTACAATCATCTCTGGATTGCGACTTCCAATAGTGGTGTGTTTTCTTACAATACAATGAATGCTCATTGGAAACATTATCAGCATGAACGGGAAGATTCGACTACGATCACCAGTAATTCGGTCATTACTTTATTTGAAGATGCGAAAGGAACCATGTGGTTTGGAACGAATGGGGGAGGACTGTGTTCTTTTGATGCTAAAGAGAAAAGATTCATTGAGTTTGATCCGCATAATACTTTATTACCTAACAAGGTTATTTATGCGATTGAGCAAGATCAGGGAGGTGATTTCTGGGTATCCAGTAATGCCGGAATCTTTAAGATTAATCCTGTTACCAAAGATCATTTCCGCCAGTTCACGATTAATGACGGCTTGCAAGGGAATCAGTTTATAGCTCGATCTTCATTGAAATCATCCGAAGGAAAATTGTATTTTGGTGGGATCAACGGCTTTAATGTATTTCAGCCGGAACAGTTTGTAGATAACAAATATATTCCTCCGGTTTATGTGACCGATATCCGGTTGCCTTATCAAACCGATGAGCAGGAGGTGAAGAAACTGCTTCAGTTGGATAAACCGCTTTATATGGCTGATAAGGTGACTTTATCTTATGAAAACAATAGTTTCTCCATCCGTTTTGTCGCTCTTAGTTTTGAAGATCCGGGGAAGAACCGGTATTCTTACATACTTCGGGGAGTGGACAAGGAGTGGATTCTGAATACTGATAATAATATGGCTTCTTACACCAATTTACCTCCCGGTGAGTATCTGTTCGAAGTCAGAGGCTCTAATAATGATCGCCAGTGGAATGAGAATACTATCACTTTAAAGGTGGTGATTACTCCTCCCTGGTGGCGTAGTACCTTTGCTTACTTCGTTTATGTCCTCATGCTGTTGGGATGGATCGGTTGGATGGCTTGGCGATGGAATCTCCGTGTTAAACGCAAATATAAGCGGCGGATGGAAAAATATCAGATTACCAAGGAACAGGAAGTTTACAAGTCGAAGATTAGCTTTTTCATCAATCTGGTGCATGAAATACGTACTCCGCTTAGTTTGATACGGCTTCCTTTGGAAAAATTATTGGAGAAAGAACGTGAAGGAAAAGATCTCAAGTATTTGTCTGTGATAGATAAGAATGTAAATTATCTGTTGGGGATTACTAATGAATTGCTTGATTTTCAGAAAATGGAGAGTGGTACGCTACATCTGAATCTGAAAAAGAGTGATATTAAAGAACTTGTCAGTGACGTTTATAATCAGTTTACAAGCCCTGCTGAATTAAAAGGAATTGATTTGCAACTGATCATGCCCGAACAAGAGCTGGTGTCTACGGTGGATAGGGACAAATTAAGTAAGATTCTTGTCAATTTGATGGGAAATGCCATCAAATATGCGCATGCGCGTATTGACTTGAAGCTGCTTGTCACTGATGGGGGATATGAGATACAAGTGAACGATGATGGTCCCGGAATACCAAATGAACAGAAACAAAAGATATTTGAGGCTTTCTATCAACTGCCTGACGATAAGGTGGCCACAGCAGTAGGCACTGGCATCGGATTGGCTTTTGCAAAGTCTTTGGCAGAGGCTCATCAGGGAGATTTGCGTCTGGAAGATAATGTTGGAGGTGGTTCTTCGTTTATACTGTCTCTTCCGTTCAAAGAGTGGGAGACGGAAAAAACGAGTGATATTGTAGAAATATCCCCGGAGCATGCGGATGCTTCTGAAACGATTTCTTCGGAGTATGCTGGAAAGAAGTTCACAGTTCTGTTGGTTGAGGATAATGTTGATTTGCTGAATCTGACTCGTGAGTCATTGGCAGAGTGGTTCCGTGTGTTGAGGGCTTCCAACGGTCGTGAAGCACTTGAAGTGCTTGCGAAGGAAAATGTGGATGTGATAGTGAGTGACGTAATGATGCCGGAGATGGATGGGCTGGAACTTTGCAGCAAGGTGAAGTCTGAAATCTCTTATTCACATATTCCGGTTATTTTGTTGACGGCGAAAACCACTTTGGAGTCTAAAGTCGAAGGACTTGAATGTGGAGCGGATGTATATGTTGAGAAACCATTCTCTGTTAAACAGCTCCGTATGCAGATCGAGAATCTGTTGAAGTTGAGGCAGTCTTTCCATAAATTGATGGTGAGCTTGGCAGGAGATACGGTTGCTGTTTCGACAACGGATTTTGCGATGTCTCAAAAAGACTGTGAATTTATAGCGAAGATACAGGGAGTAATAGCCGAACAGTTGGCGGATGAGAACTTCTCGATAGATACCCTGTCTGAACAGATGAATATGAGCCGTTCTAATTTTTATCGGAAGATAAAGCTTTGTCCGGAATGTCGCCTAATGATTATTTGAAGACACTTCGTATGAATAGAGCTGCTGAACTGATAATGGGCGGTACCCGTATTTCAGAAGTGGCAGTGCAGGTAGGATTTACTTCTTCTTCTTATTTTGCGAAATGTTTTAAAGCGCAATATGGTGTACTGCCTAAGGAATATACAGGTCAGCCTCCGATTTCAGGTGAGGCTTGATAAAGAAGGGATAAAAGCATATAAAAAAACTCCTGTCGTGCAATATCATTGGATATTTTCCGACAGGAGTCAAATATAAAATAATTAATTGAGTAGGCTTTATTTCTTTTTCTGTCCCGGGTAAGGTTCTACCATGCAACGTTTAGCCCATGCTTCGTAAGCCTTTGTCATTTCAGCTACTTTTTCAGGGTATTGTGCTGCCAGATTATGCATTTCGCTTCGGTCTTCATTCAGGTTGTATAATTCCCATTTAGCTTTTTCTCCCGGACGAACCAGTTTCCAACCGTCATTAGAGAGGAATGCACGTTCATTGTAATGTTCGAATCCAAGATAGTCATGTCCTTCACGATGTCCGGTCTTGAAGATAGGAACCAAGCTCTTACCTTCCAATGGGATGATGTCGTTTCCTTTATATTTGGTAGGATAAGTGGCGCCTGCCATATCGATACAAGTAGCCATGATGTCCATCACATGTCCGATTTCGGGAGTCGTTTTGCCGACATTCTTCTTGATACCTTTCGGCCAGTGGGCAATCATCGGAGTACAGATACCTCCTTCATAAGATTTGGCTTTCCAGAAACGGAACGGTGTATTGGCTACGTTTGCCCAGCGTGCTCCCAGTGAAGCGTATGTGGTTTCCGGGCCAGGCAGCACTTCTTTGTTATGAGGATAAACCATTTTCTCCCCTTTACGTGTCATATCAGGACGGTCATTTTCTCCGGGAGAGTAGTTCTGACAATCTTCATTGCTGCATCCATTGTCGGAAAGGAATAAAATCAGTGTATTTTCAAGTTGTCCTGTCTTTTCCAAAGCATCGATTACTTGTCCTATTCCCTGGTCCATACGGTCGATCATGGCAGCATGAACAGCCATGGCACGAGCATCCCATTCAGCATGTGGGTTATCTTCCCATTTATCTTTGAACTGTCTATCAGACAGGAAATTATCCATGTTAGGGAATATACCAAGCTGTTTCTGACGTTCGTAACGGGCGTTACGGATAGCTTCCCAGCCAACTTTATAGGTATCCTTATATTTTTCAATATCTTCCGGCAGTGCATGCAATGGCCAGTGTGGTGCTGTGTAAGCCAGGTACATAAAGAATGGTTTATCGTCTTTGGCATACTCTTTCACTTCTTTCACTGCACGGTCTGAAAGCGCCTGTGTGATGTAATATCCGTCGGGTACTTCTTTCACGGGTACTTCACCTTCTACCAGACTGAATGGGTCAAAATAGTCTACTACTCCGTAGATAGTACCATAGTGGGTATCAAATCCGCGATTTACCGGATAATGACAAAGATCAGAATAGGTTTCGTGATATACGTGATGTGCGAGCCATTCGCGTTGATCTTTGCGTAGTGGAGTTTCTGCGATGTGCCATTTACCTACCATGCTGGTAGCATATCCTGATTCTTTCAATACCTCTGCGATGGTAACGGCATTGCGTGAGAGTGTTCCCCGGTAACCCGGCAGGTGGTCATCGAAGGTCATACGTCCGATTCCTGCCTGATGTTGATAAAGTCCTGTCAACAGGGAAGCACGCGTCGGACAACTCCGGCTGGTGTTATAGAAATGATTGAAACGTACTCCTTGTTTTGCCAGTTTGTCCAGATTAGGTGTGTGGATTTCACTACCGTAGCATCCCAGGTCAGAATAGCCTAGGTCATCTGCAAGAATTACCAGGATATTGGGTCTTTGATCGGACTTTTTTCCTTTGGCCTCTGCTGCAGAATGTCCAGCAACCATCAAGGCGGTTGGTAATAGTAAAAATTTAGAATTCATAAGTTTAATGTTGGTTTATAATTTGTTTTTCACTGTATTACTCTTTTCCTTTGTCTTTGTTTTCCTCAAACCATTTACATACTTTCTTGCTCAACTTGGCAACCAAATCAGGATGCTCATTTGCGATATTATTCTTTTCGAACTTATCCTTTTCCATATCATATAATTGCGCATCGCTTCCGTCACCGTTTACTAATAATTTCCATTTTCCACTGCGTATAGCTAAATGGGGGCTTCTGTCATAAGGGTTTCCTGGAAAGCCAAAATGTTTGTTTCGTCCGAAGTCCCACATTAAATCAGTCTTGCGTTTAGCTTCCGATTTACCGAGAAGAACTTTTGCATAGTTCTGCCCATCACCTTTATAGCCTTTTTCTGTTTTGATTCCGGCTACTGAACAGAGAGTCGGATATAAATCTACAGCACATAACACAGACTCGTTATTTACCTGTCCGGCTTTAATTTTCTTGGGGTATCTGATGATGAAAGGCATACGAATACCACCTTCATAAAGACTATTTTTAGTTCCTCTCAAATAAGCGGAACGTACAGACTTAAAGCTGGGTGCAGGGCCATTGTCGCTAGTGAAAATAATGATTGTGTTTTCCGCCAGCCCCATATCATCCAGTGCTTTGATAAAACGTCCAAGCTGTTTGTCCATTTCAGCAAGGACGGGAGCAAATGCTTCTTGTGTTTCCCAGCTTTTTCTTTCCTTTTGTTTGAATTCCGGTACCCAAGGGGTATGCATATCATCCGGCCATAGATTCAGGAAAAAAGGTTCGCCTTTATGCTTTTTTACAAACTCAATGCTCTTATCTACAAAGTATTCCGTTCGTCTCCAGCGTTTCACGCTGTCTTTATCCGACCAGATCCATTTGGTAGCAGTGATTGCTGGTTCCGGGTCCGGGCTTTCGTAGGTTGATATGTATTCGTCAAAACCGTAATTCTTAATAGAAGGAGCGTTATGTACGTCGCGTCCGCCTCCCATGTGCCATTTTCCGATGTGTCCTGTTGAGTAACCTGCATTTTGGAAAGCACGTGCCATGGAGGGTAACTTATCATCAAGGAAATTACGTTGTTCGCATCTCTTATTAGCAGCTTTGTCGTTCAGGAAAGTGTTGATTCCCACTTCAAGAGGAAAGAGACCTGTGGTCAATCCACAGCGAGACGGAGAACTAACCGGCGCAGAAGAATAATACTGGTTGAATAATAACCCGTCTTGTGCTAGCCTGTCAATATTAGGTGTAGGAGCGAATTTGCCTCCATAACAACCTATGTCACCGATACCCATATCATCGATATAGATAATTACTACATTAGGTTTTGTTTCTGCTTGTGTGTTAGCAATGGGGAGTAGGGCTCCCAGCCAGGGTAAATGTTTTTTCAGATTCATAATTATTGTGATTTAATTAACTTCAGTTTTTCATGATGACTTTTCGCAAAAGTAGGGAAGATATCAGAGAAGGAAGGAAAAATACTAATCAATAAAGGAAAAAAAATGGTAGAATGATAGATTTCTTCTTTCTTCTATTGAGAAAACAGGAATAGAGAAGCTCGTAGAAACCGAGAACTTCTCTATTCTTCTAATTATTCTATGATACGATCATTGGAGAAGGTATCTTGAATGGGAGCTTTACTTCGCCACGGTTTTAGTCAGTAATTGTACCCATGAGTATTTAGTGTTTTCTACCCAATTATCCGGTGAGACTTCGATAGTACCAGTTTTTGCTGTTATTTTTTGTATGCAAATCAATCCTTTCTTTCCATTGGCAGTTTTGAACAGGTAAACTTTATCTGCCTGAATAGCTAAGACTTCGGAGGTTGGATCTGCCAGATTTTCTATCGGAGTTGCATCTACTTGGGAGATTGCATTAAATTCTGATTGTGATAAAGAGGTTTCAGCAAATAATGTGTGTTGTAAACCATTAATTGTCATCAAGCCATAATCACTTCTTTTAGCAGGTGAAACAAGAGCTGGTACAGCTTCGCTTCCTGAAGGCAAGATAATATCTCCGAGTGAGAAATCGACTTCGTTTGTATATTTCATGGCATCAGCAGCCATATAGGTGCGTCCAAGAAGCCATGTTGCATAATAACAACCATAATAAGCTGAAGCTGTCTCTACTATTTCTCCATCTTTTCCGTAATCCGGATCGGAGAATAAAACAGAAGGAGTAATCTCTACCAATAAGTTACGTTGGTACGTATGGCCGTCGGTACCTAGAACGACTACTGTAATACAGGCATTCTCTTTTAAAGAAGTAAACTTGTAAGTTGTTTCGTAATTAGTCGTTCCGTCTGCAAATGACTGGGCAGTTTCTTCTATCAGACTTCCCTGCATTCCGGTTTTGGAGTCTGCCTGATAAATTTCAAAACTCATGATTTCTCCCTGTACTTTGACGGTTGCCGTGTATTCAGCAATCCCTTTCGTTAATGATATTCTATTATTCTGATCGACACCCGCAAATTCGATTTTGACAGGTGCTTCATAATCAACTTCATATTTATCTGCACAACCGAATAATCCAAATAAACTGATTGACAGAATTAATGCAATTATACTATTTGTTTTCATGACTTTATTTTTTTTAAGTAAACATTCTATTTAGATTAGTATCCTGGATTCTGGTAGATATTCGGGCAGTTATTAACTTCATCCTGTGGTATTGGAGCCAAGTTCATGCGCTCGTTATAGTTTCGTGTATCTAAAGTTACCCGTTGATATTCACCGTTAATTTTCTTTATTCCGACAGCCGGTAATCTCATTACATCTTTTGCTATCAGCCATCTTCTTATATCAAAGAATCGATGATCTTCAAAACAAAGTTCTACACGGCGTTCTTTGCGTATGCGTTCCCGAAGGGTTGCCTGATTATAATCTGCGGCCAGTAAGTCTGTCGTGATACCGGCACGACGACGTATCCTGTTAAGCTGGGCTATTGCTTTTTCTCTGGCTGTATTCGTATCTTCAGCCTCATTCTCGGCTTCTGCATAATCGAGCAGGATTTCTGCATATCTCATCATTGGAAAGTCCATGTAAGTGGTACCACCTTTTCGATGATCGATACGGTCATCCAGGAACTTTGTCAGGAAGTATCCGCTTCCCCATCTATATGATTTTGACAGGTCTATTGTAGCTGGCTTACCGTTGACCAAAGGCCAGGTAGCACCATCACATAGAATGCTCTGTGCCAAACGGGGATCCCTGTTAGCATAAGGAGAATTTTCATTGTAACCGGAGTTCGGGTTAATAATAGCTTTCGTATTTGATTCGTAACCGAGAATGGCCTGTGAACCGTCGAGCATATCATAACAGTCTACCAGCCATTGGTTCGGACAAGTCAGTAGCTCTTTATTTACATTCCAGGGATCAAAGGCAGGCATCATTCCGTAAAGGTCATTTGCCGGTGCACGGAGAAATCCCATGATTACCTCACCATTGGCACGGGTATTGAATAATCGTGTGTAGCTCTTTTCGGGAGTGGTCGGATCTTCATATAAACGATAGAAATCTCCATTGTCAGCATATTCAATCATATCGTAGGCAGCATCAGCCGCTTCTCTCCAAGTTACTCCGGACGCATTGTGTAAGGGACTTGCTGCATAAAGTAATGTGCGTGCCAGATAGCCTAGGGCTGCTCCCCGGGTAGCTCTTCCGTAATCTGCTGCATCGTATTTGTCGGGCAATACTCCCGGCTCTGCAAGTTCTTTGAATTCATTAGCAATCCAACGGACTGTGGTTTCTAACGATTCACGTTTGATTTCGTCATAAAGTAACGGATCGAGTTCTTTGTCTCCGATTACTAATGCTCCGTAGAAACGAAACAGTTCGTGGTGATACAATGCACGCAGAAAGCGTACTTGGTTTTTCAGGGAAATCTTCTCTGCATCCTCCAATGGTGAACGGTCTACGTTGTTCAGGAATGTGTTTGCAGAACGGATGGCTTTATAGTAAAATGTCCATGGATGGTCACCGCCAATCAAACCTTTGGAAGCATCAATTCCCCCTTTGATAAATTTCTCGAGTTCGGGAATAACTGCCCCTCCGGCACGGGTTGTATTTCCGGCTCCATCGTCTGTTGCGTTGTCAAGCATACAAGGTGAACCACCAATGTTTGCCAAAAAACCAAAACTGCCAAGGCGGTCTCTCCCCATGCGCATACGTGCATACAAGTCGTATGCAACTTTGCGGGTCAATGTAATGTCCGAATAAACTTTCTCTGTATCCGTAAGATCCAGTTCGGTTTCTTTCATCAGGCTATCTGCACTACAACTGGCAAGCAGGACAGCCGTTACAAAGGATATAAATAGTTTTCTCATAAATTATTCATTTCAAACATTAGAAATTCAGGTTGATACCAAAATTTATTACTTTTTGTTGTGGATAGAATTGTCCATTACTATTGTTCGATGATTCAGGATCTACCTTCTTTACGTTATCCCATGTAAAGAGATTGTAGGCATTCGCATATACTCTAAGTGAACGTACTCCGAATTTTTTCAATAGTTTGCGAGGTATAGTGTAACCTAACTGAATGTTTTTCAGACGCAAGTATTTGGAGTCTTTCAACCAATAGTCAGATTTATAATAATTAGGATGCGCGGCAGTAGCTGCTTTAGTGAAACGTGGGTACGTTGCTGTTGCGGCTGTTTCCGGTGTCCATCTTCCGATATGCTCTTCGTAATAATTACCCCAGAAATTATCCCATGCAATATCCTGTTGCAGATAGATGGATGAACGGGCAGCTCCCTGAAGCAATATACTAAAATCAATTCCTTTCCAGTTCAAACCGGCAGCAAGAGAGAAAGTCATTTCGGGTACCGGATTATAGCCGATAGGAGCTTGGTCGTTAGAATCGATCACTCCATCATGATTCAAGTCTTTATATTTAATATCTCCAGGTCGGCTTACTTGTCCGAATTGAACGGGAGAACTTGCTACATCTTCATAAGAGCTAAAGAAACCGTCGGAAATATAGCCGATAAACTGCCCGATGGGATTTCCCGTTTGTGACATATAGGCATAGGGCTTTACAGATTCACTTTTCTCTACAATTTCATTGTGTGCATATCCATAAATCCCTTTTATAGAATATCCAAAATCTCCTTTTTGATCTTGATAGCCTATCTCCAAATCATATCCTTGATTTGTTACGACACCATAGTTTATGGGAGCCAATCCGTTTGAACCGGCTGCTTGAGAATATCTTTCCGGTTCACATAGGATATTACTACGACGTTCTTTAAAAAAGTCGATACTGGCAGATATTTTATCTTTCAACCATTTGGTCTCAAGTCCTAAGTTATATTTCCGTGCAACTTCCCATGTGATATTTTCATTGGCGCTTTTTCCTTGAATCAGACCTTTAATCGCAGGGTTATGTGTCTCTCCAAAAGTGTAGCCTAGTCCTTCATCGTATCCTGAACGATAATAGTAAGAGAAACCTCCCAGCTTGTCATTACCAACTTCACCATAAGAGAAGCGTAGTTTAGTAAAACTTAAGATAGGGTTTTCTTTAAAGAAAGGTTCGTTAGTCAGTACCCATCCCACTGATGCTGCAGGAAAGAGCTGATAACGGTGTCCTTCCGCGAAACGGTTTGAGCCGTTATAGCCTGCGTTAACTTCGAATAGATAGCGATTCTCATAATCATAGTTAACACGTCCTACTAAAGCCTGATAGATATGAGGTACATAAGAATAGCGTCCACCGGGAGTGGAAGTGTAACTCATATTATAAAGTACCAGTCCAGATATATTATGTCCGGAGAAGGATTGCTTATAACGAACTGCCGCTTCAGCATACTTCCGATGTGTAGCTGCCGTTTTATTGGTGGCTTTTGTTGGCAACACCATTTCAAGTCCTTGTTTATAAGTCCCGTTTACAGGATTATATTGATAGATATTGGGACGCTGCTGTATGCTTCGGTTATTGCTCCAGCCTGCATCGTAAGAGAATTTTCCGTCTATACTTAATCCTTTTAACAGTTTCCTTAGGTTATATTTAAAAGCAAAATCTGTCTCAAGTTTGTTATTGAAATTAAGAAAAAATCCTGAATAGCATAATGTCACGAGTGGATTCTGTCTCCATATACCATCGGCGGCGGCATAAGTTCCATTCGCATTTAAGATTGGGAATGCTTGAGGAGAATTGCGGTAGAACATGCCGAACAGACGCAGTGCTTCCTGTCCGTCAGCATCATAGCCATAGGGGCGGTTCTGACTTCCGAAACGATAAGCAAGATTCACGGATACCTTGAAATCTTCAGTTAGGTTGATATCGATATTCGAACGAGTGGTGAGCCTACTGTACTTATATTCCGAATTATAACCTTCTTTGTATAAGCCTTTTGCTACATCGGGCGAGGCTTCTAAAAGAGTTTGTATTGTCTCATGCTCTTTAATTTTGTCTACGTCTGTCTCAAACATACCGGTTTGAGTGAAGTATCCCACAGAGACGAAGTAACGTACTGTTTTATTTCCGCCCGATAGGTTTACATTGTATTTCTGTTGGAGACCATTTTTCGTAAACATATCTACAAAGTCATTGTCCGGGTGTGTAAACGGACTTTTCTGGGTACGATATAGATAGTTGTCATATTCTGACAGGAAAAGGCCGCGAGTATTACCGGTATCGGAAGGGTCAAAGCCATCATTGATAGCACCCTCACGCATGAATCTTGAAACGGATTCTGAATTTAGGGTTTGGGATATGCGATTGAAGGAAGTAATACCAAATTCAGATGAGAAAGAAATTTGAGTTTCTCCTTCACGACCTCTCCGGGTAGTTACCAATATCACACCATTGGCTCCTCGTACACCGTATACGGCTGTTGCAGAAGCATCCTTTAACACGGAGATAGTTTCAATATCATCAGGGTCGATTTGCGCCATAGGTCGTTCTACTCCGTCAATCAGTACTAAGGGGCTAGAGTCGTTCAATGAAGCACGACCACGAACAAACATCGTAGCCTGATCACCGCCGGGACGTCCGCTCTCTTGTCGGGTTACTAGTCCCGGGATGCGGCCACCTAAAGCGTTTGTGACACTTGATACAGGCATGCTTTTCAAGTCTTCAGTTCCGACATTAGAAATTGAACCGGTCAGAGATACTTTTTTCTGTGTTCCATATCCCACCACAACAACTTCATCTAATTGTGCAATGTCTTCTTCCAAAGTGACATTGATAAAAGGATGATTCTTTTTTATGGCAATAGATTGTTCTATAAAGCCGATCATTGAGATAAGAAGTGTTTGCTCTGCTTCGTTGGACAATGTAAGAGTAAATTTGCCATCCAAACCAGTCACTATTCCATTATTAGTCCCTTTCTGAAGGACAGTAGCGCCAATCATCTCCATTCCTTGGGCATCTTTAACAATTCCGCTAACTTTGGTTTGTGCACAGACATGCCAGATGGAGCTGGTTAAGCATATGAATAATATTATTATCTTTTTCATGTTTTCTATCTATTAAATAGTTTTGATGCCCGTTACCAACCTGGATTCTGTTGGATGGAAGGGCTTTCCTTGATTACTTTCAGAGGAATAGGATGATAATACATGTAATCTTTAAAATTGCGTGCTTCATCTACTGTAATGCGTGTATAATGAAGCCCGGAAGCATTTTCTTCTACTTTCATTCCGATAATAGGTTCTCTAAGTTGATTGCCATCCATCCAACGTCGCAAATCGAAGTAACGATGTTCTTCAAAACAGAGTTCGATACGGCGTTCTTGCTTCACTTTTTCCATAAAGTTGTTATCTGTCACCCCATTAAGAAATTTATCATTTGTTCCGAATCCTGCTCTGGTACGTATTTTTTGTACGGCTTCTATTGCTGTCAAACCATAGCCTTCTGGATCCGCATTCATGCCGTAAGCGTGATGCATGGCTTCTGCGTAGGAAAGTAGGATATCAGATAAGCGAATCATAGGGAATAAGTGGAAAACGGTACCCACATTGGCCTGTCCGAAGTTCAGTGTTTTGTCCAGGAATTTAGCTAAATAATATCCCGTATTGGTCGAACGGTTCTTCACTTGGTTGAGTCCGTCTATGGTTGTGTTATCACTAATTCGCGTATAAATGGTATTCTTTCCATAAACCGAACCGTCATATCCGATAATTGCTGTCAAACGCGGGTCTCTGTTAGTATACATGCTTGCACCGTCAGAAGAATGGGTATAATCGCTTCCATCTTTCATGGTAAATGCATCGATCAATTGCTGTGAAGGTACTGTACCTCCTCCCTGATCTTTTGATATTGTAGGGGGATAATGTCTGTTTTCCAGAGCATTGTCCTTAGCAGCCGTATAGAATAGGATATATTCCGGATTAGGATTGGCATTGATAAAGATCTTGTCGTACGTTTTAGCAGCAGTAAGAGCTATCAGACTATATTTTTTACTTCCATTCGGAGATATTGTTCCGTCTGCATTTAGATTGATTACATCTGCACAAGCTTTGGCTGCAAGTTTCCAACGTTCCGTCACATCCGAGCCGTCAGTATAGCCTAGTAGTGGATCGTTATTATCCGTTCTGTTGTAGAGTGGGCTTGCGGCATAGAGTAATGTCTTGGCTTTAATAGCAAGTGCCATTCCTTTAGTCATACGGCCATAAGAACCATTCCCACCTTCCGGATCAACTTTCAATACAGCGGCAGCACTCTCACATAACTGTACGATGTGATTGACGCAGTCTTTAAAAGAGTCTCTTGCCTTTGTCTGCAGTTCAGGATCGTCGACTTCGTAAATACGATCGACAATAGGAAAGCCTCCGTAGTGTCTTAACAGGTTAAACTCAAATAAGGCTTGTAAACATTCAGTTTCCGCACAATAGGTATCTTTAAATGCCTGGATGTCTTCTTGTGTCTTATTTTGTAACACCAAGTCAGCCTCACGCAAATACTTGCGGGCAAAAATGGCTTGTTGAATTCCCTTGTATGACTTATTCCAACATTCTTCAATCGGATTTGAAGAAGTGATATACCCACGAGACAATTTATGAATATCCGAATCTATGATTGTGCTTATTCCATCATTGGTGGCTGCATCTAAAAAGGCATTTCCTACGTGGTTGAAGCCTCGGGAATATATGCATACACCTGATTAATCGGTTTTAGATAGTTCTGTTCATTCGTAAAAATATCATCAGGCTGGGCCCAGTCATAGGGCATGTCATCCAGATAATCACAACCGGAAAATGTTAGTGTTGCGCTTATTGCCAAATAAATTATCGATTTTTTCATGCTATCAGAATTTTAAGGAACAACCTATACTCATGTTTCTCGTCAAAGGAGCTGCCAGTGAAGGAGCTTCAGGATCAACCCATTTATATTTTGTCCAGGTAATCAGATTCGTTCCGCTAAGGAAAAGTCTCAATCCCTTAAGATGGATTTTCTGTATCATTTTTGTAGGAAAGTCATAGGCAACTTCCAGTGTTTTTAATCTTAAGAAATCAGCATCCTTTACATTTAATGTACTTATCTGCCTGTTATTAAGACTGGCATTGTCCAGTGTTGTTAAACGTGGGAATGTTGCATGCTGGTGTTCGGGTGTCCAGTAATCAAGTTGATGCTCAAATATGGTTCCGTTATCTGTGAAAGGATTCATCACAATGTCCGAATATTGATGAGAGACTTTTGCGGCTCCCTGAAATAATGCGGTGATCGAAAATCCTTTGTAGCCGACTCCTAAGTTAATACCATACATGATTCTGGGAATGTCTCCGTAACCGATAGGTACCATATCGTTTACATCAATCTGTCCGTCTTTGTTTATATCTTCATAACGTACATCACCTGGTTGGACATCAGAGAATGTTTGTACAGGAGAGGCTGCTATTTCTTCCCAAGAATTGAAAAAGCCTTTTGCAATGTATCCTCGATTTTCTCCTAAAGGCCGTCCCTGATTCTTCAACCATTCGTATGGCTGATCTACTTCGCCATTTGCAATCAGTTCATTCGTAGAATAAGAAAATGTACCACCTATGAAATAGCTCCAGTCTGCAATATTTGAATTCCACATGGCAGATAAGTCTACTCCATGGCTATTGATTTTGCCTATATTCTGCTTAAATTCCTTTACATTGCCGACAAGAGAACTGATTTTGTTATTTACTACATACATATCATGACGGTTGTCTTTAAAAAATTCTGCTGTAACAGATAACCGGTCTGAAAATAGTCGGGTATCTATTCCGATATTCAGAATTCTGGCTTTCTCCCAAGTCAATCCGGGATTTGGAAGTATATCCTGAATGTATCCTCCAAGCTTTGTTCCCATGTTTACCCCTGTAATATAGACTTCGTTTTGCGGCCACATACGTCCCCTGTAATAAAAGGCGTCTACGCCGGATGAGTTGCCGACTTGTCCATAAGATGCTTTTAGCTTCAGGTAGGGCACCATTTTTTTTGCATCTTTCCAGAAAGATTCGTTAGAAACAGTCCATCCGGCAGATATTGTAGGGAAGAAACCGAATTTGTGTCCTGGACCAAATTTGTGAGATCCCTGATAAGCTCCGATAACATCGATGCCATATCTTTTATCATAATTATAGCCGAACCAACCATTTGCGCTTTGGAATCGGGTTGGCAATACCATTTCATCATTGCTTTCATATTGTTCATAGAAAGCTAAAGCCGAAACTCCATGTTTTCCAAAGGTACGGTTATAATCTAATTGAGCCACGATACCGGTTCGGCGGAAAGAACTGGTATTATCTACCTTGTTTATCATCGAGTCATCTTCGCGGGTCCGGCGGAGAACATTCTCATTCGTCGCATCCTTTTCGTAATATGCGAAAGTTATTGTACGTCTGATAGAAGAAATTGTGCGTGAATCCATGGATAGAGCAACAGAAGCTTTTAATCCCTCTGTTATGAAGGAAAGATCCTGTGAGAGTTTTGTGCGGAAAGAACCATACAATTGTTTGTCCTGGAAGTAGCCGGAGCGATTTAGCATTGCCCATGGATTTTCACGGAATGCATTTCCTGCTACAATTTTCCCATCTTCTGCATTGATAACATTGCCGTATTGATCTGTATATCCTTGGTCATTGTACCATTTTGGGAAGATTCCTTGCGGTAATGTGACTAGATTTTTATAGATATTTTCAGCTCCGCTGCCAGGGCCATTCTGACTTTGATACCAGCCATACAGATTTACATCCAGTTGGGTAGTGCGAGTTACGGCAAAATCGATATTGGAACGGATATTAAACCGTTCGGCAGAATGATTGGTACTATAATCATGTGAATCATCTGTATTGAAGTAGCCATTGTTACGAGTATACATTGCATTCACGAAATATGTACTTTTTTCTGTTCCTCCTTGGATATTAAGATTATAGCGCTGGCTCCATCGGATATCCTTCAAATATTTATCAGCCCAATCTACATTGGGATATAAAATGGAATTAGGATCATTCTTAGCGTAATTCATTATATCATAGTTCGAATACAGGGGATCCATATTGTCATTATAGCGGGCTATGTTGTGCTGTCTCGCATAATCGGCTGCGTTTAATGACTTTAACTCTTTAAGTGGTTGTTGAGCTATAATTTGAGCTGTCAATTCAACCTGCGGTTTTCCCTTTGCTCCCTTACGAGTTGTAACCAGAATAGCTCCACTGCCTGCACGCATTCCATATAAGGCTGTTGCTGCAGCATCTTTCAATACAGTAATTGATTCTACTTCGTGTGATGACAAAACAGCAAAATCCCGTTCCTGTCCATCAACCAGTACTAATACATCAGGCGAATTACTTCTTTGTCCTCTTATCCAAAATGAATTCTGTTCATTCACTAATCCACCACCTTGCACTTGTCGAGCAAAATAACCAGGTACCAGTCCGGCCAATACTGCCGAAAGATTTGTAACAGGTAGATTGCGTAACTGTTTACCCGAGATGGTGTAGGCTGAACCGTTATAATCTCCCATAGGGAGTACACGATATCCTAAATCCAAGGGTACATCTTCTTTGTTTTGGACATTTTGTGCCTGGCTTATAAGAAAACCAGGGAGTAGTCCAACCAACAAAATTTTTCTTAAAAACTTCATACGTATAAATTTTGAGTTAACACCATAGTAGATTGCTTGATGATGAGGCCGTCCCATTTATCACCTTCAGTGTGGTGACGATCACTGATGGGTGTATGAGAAGCCATTTATTGTTATCATTTTGAGACATGAGAAACCAATATAGTTCCCCATGTCTCAAGTTTTTAGATTACTTCCATGATTCTACTCGTAAATCATTCACAGGATCGCGACGTAACACTAATTGTTCTTTCACTTTATAGCGTTTGCCTGCCAATTCATAGGTGTAATTCAGGTTGATTTCCGGACAAGGTTTGTCTCCATTGTTGAAGGTGTAAGTCGGACTTTGGGCAATGTAGCTGCCATTTCCTTCAATGATTGTAACTCCTCCTTCTATACCTTCTATTTGAACATTGTAGTCTGAACCTGATTCGCCGTTGTTGTCGATTGTCAACTGGAAACGATTGATGTTGCTTTTTGCCAAGTTTGCTACTCCGGGTCTTAACAATTTATTTTTCGCGAGAGTACTTAGTTCCAATGTATTATTATTTATCAAGTCTTTTTCTTTATACACCACAGTGGTACCTTCTATTGTATTTCCATTATCGTCTACTTCACTTACTTCACCTTGAAGGTAGTAAACTCCGGAAAAGGAACTGACATACTTGATTGCTACAATAGAATAATCCGCTCCCTCGCGAATAGTGTTCATGGAACTTTCTGTAACTTTGAAAGGGAGGGCATAATGGGTAGTCAGACTTAATGGATCTGTATAAAAAGCATCTGTAAACTTGATTTCAACATCTGCTACAGGTAAATTAGATTTCCGCACTTTAAATATCTCCGGATCTTCCAATATGTAATACTCTTTGGGGAGAAGTGTAAGAGGAGTACCCTCTAATAAAGAAGCATCCAAGGTAAATTTAGCCCAATCATTCATGTCAACTTCTCGTTTACCTCCTAATGATACTCCTACATATATAGGCATGTCACGGTCTGATATTACTGTGCGCAATGGGTTCTGTAAAGCAAAACCAACATTTGTTGTTTCATAATCATGCGTATAATCTTCATAGCAAGACGTTAAACAAGTCGTCAAAGCGAGCAATATTATTTTTGCAATTTTCATAATCGTATCTAATATTAGTTATTATTCCACCCCATATTATTTTTGAGGTTTGGGTTCTTTAATAATTCGTCGTTAGGTAACGGCAAATAGTAATAGCGAAGTGCATCCAACGGACGTTGTTCTATTTCTTTTATTTCATAAGAAAGACCGTTATCTGTTCTTGTCACTTGTATTCCTTCAATAGTGGTATCTAGGGGAAGTAAACAGCGGCGTAAATCCCAAAAACGGTGATCTTCGAAAGCAAATTCTATACGACGTTCATTTTGGATTAATTTCCGGAATGCGTCTTTACCTTCAGAAGCTACTTCTGACAAATAGGTAGCATCTGTGATACCACCTGATTTTTCACGTATGATTTTTAAGACATCATAAGCACTATATTTGCAGTCGTCACCTTTACCTTCAGGTCCCCATGCTTCATTGGCGGCTTCTGCATAATTCAGCCAAACTTCTGTTTTACGTAATAATGGGTTAAAGTGCCGAGAATTCAATGTTTGAATCGGATCCAGCATATTTTTTTGTGTAGTAGACAAGAACTTAGATAAATAATATCCCGAACGACTGGCATAAATGTGAAAACTCTCTGAATCTTTTCCACCTTCAGATACATCAATGTTTGAGTTATAAGCTCCAAATTTTTTTCCTTGATAATATAGATTCATATTGAATCGGTTATCTCTAGCTATCAAATACGGATCTTGCTCGTCATATAATGAACGTGAATCTGTTATTGGATAACCATTTTTGGCAGGAAAGGCGGCAGCTAAATTATGGGAAGGAATTGTTTGTGCATTTCCCAAATAAAAAGGAGGATAGTGTCGGCTTTCCATACCATGTACAAGTCCCATGTAGGTGCGGAAAATAAAATCGGCCGGGGTATCACTGCCAGCGTCAGCCAAATCTTTAGCAGCCATCGCTGTAAAGGTATAGTTTATCCCTGCGTCTTTGAGCACTTCATTGGCAAAAAGGGCAGCACGCTCCCAACCAGCTTGATAAGTAGCTTCATTTAATACAGTAAAATTACCCATGCCATTTATTTGAATTACATCCTTGTCTTGATAAGCCGGACTTGCTGCATAGAGCAAAGTTCTTGCTTTAAGAGCATTTGCCGCTAATCCGCAAGCTCTACCAATTTTAGATTTTCCGACAACTACATCATCTCCTGTGTAAGTTACAGGCAAACGTCTGGCAGCTTCTTCACAGTCGGAAACAATCTGGCTGACGCAATCTTTATACGAGTCACGTTTAAACAGGCTCGGCTTCGCAGATTCCTTATCACCAATGAAATGGTTGGTGATCGTATATCCCAATGCTTCTCCTTCGTCTGTTCGTCCTCCATAAGTTTGTAACAATTTGAAGCTGCACCATGCTCTTAAAAAATAGGCTTCACCAAGTAAACGAGTCTTTATTGCCTGATCAGTTTCTTTACTTACACGATTGTATATTACATCATCTGTAACTCCTTTTTCCATGAATAGATTGATGCTTTGTATCTTATCATACATATTGTCCCAATTTCCAAGTGGATTTGTTGATCGGCTGAATGCTCCCATGCTAGCTCGGTATACACTCGAACCATAATTTCGGGTTAGTGCATTGTCTGTTGCAGCATCTAAGAAATTATCATCATAATGATCCGGAACAACCATTAAATCTGCATATACTTGCGTCAAAACGGCTTGTGCCATATCGGGATTAGTCCATACGGTCTCACTGGACCATTCATTTGTCAATTTAGGGTCAAGCAGATCTTCACAAGAAACAATACTTCCCCAAATACAGGTTAACAGTATTAATTTGCTTATTTTCATATTTGCATATTTTTTAAGTTTAGAAAGAGACGGATAAACCGCCGGTTACAGTCATATAGGCCGGATAATTTGTGATTCCGGCATTTAATCTTTCCGGGTCCAGATCCTTTATTTTAGAGAAGGTAAGCAAATTTGTACCACGTACGAATAGTTTACATTTGTTTGCAAAGAATCTACCTGCCTTATTTTCAAATGTATAACTAAGTTCTACATTTTTCAAACGGAAAAATGAGCCATTCTCTGTCCAGAAACTGGAATCACGAAAGTTGTTGCTTTTTGTCGTTGTTGTTAATCGGGGCATTGTACCTGAAGGATTATTAACCTCATGGTAGCGATTTAATGCTAATTCAGAGTATCCATTCAGACCATTATTCCAATAATAAGCGTTTGTACATAATTGAGTAATACCTGTATGAAGAGTTCCTAACATATAAAGTCCAAACCCTTTGTATTTGAGGTCTACATTGATTCCCCAAGTGGTTATAGGAAAACTTTGCCCTAGGCTCATACGGTCATTATCATCTACAATCCCATTGTTGTTTAAGTCAGCGTATGCAATATCGCCGTTTTGATATATACCGTATGATTGTAATGAGTGATCTTCTAATGGAATGTCTTTTCCAAATAATCCTAGTGCTTGTAAGCCAAAAATAGTACTAGTAGGCCGTCCAATGGCTTTACGATAGCTTTCCACTCCTTCTATTTCATTCCATTTATCTAATTTATTTTTTGAATAAGTCATATTGGCTCCGACTGTGTATAAAAAGTCCCGTCCGATATTCCCTTTCCAGTTGATTGCAATATCTATACCTTGATTAGTCACCTGACCGATATTTTCATACATTGTATAATTCCCTGCTGTAGCGGCATATTGGGCGTTATTCACTCCGATGATGTCTTTTCTACATTCATGGAAATAATTGAGTTCTGTGCTTAGGCGATTATTAAGGAATAATCCTTCGATACCGATATTAAACTCTTGAGAGTATTCCCATGTTAAATCTGGATTTCCCCAGCGAGCTAAACTAACTTTATGATCTGTTTGATCCTGGAAGAAATTATAGTTGCCATTATTATTCCAACCAGTTTGATACAAGAAGAATCCAGTATTACCTGTATAGCCTAATACACCGAAACTTGCTTTTAGCTTCAGGAAGTTAACAGCTTTTGCTTCTTTCATGAAACTTTCGTTAGAATTATCCATGAAGCTCCTACAGCCGGAGAAAAGAAAAAACGATCGTTTTTATCAAATTTGTTGGATCCCATGCCAGCCAGAGTCAGCTCGGCTAGATAGCGTTTGTCATAACTATAGTTTAAACGCAGAGAGATGTTGGCATCTTTAAAATCTTGTGTCATTCCTGTCATCTCATTCTTTGTATACCGGAATGCGCCAATTGCTGAAAAGTCATGCACTCCTAATGTGCGTTCATATCCTATATCTGCACGCATACCAAAATAGCGGTAGGTATTATTGGAGGCTATCTTTTGCGTTTTGGGCAAATCCAGCTTTTTCATCTGTGTATATCGGGTGATAGTTTCACCGTCTAAATCACTATAAGTGTCAATGGCATAAGTTGGATAGGTATTCCTTAATTCTTGACGTAAGTAACTATAATTGTCAAAAGTTACATAAGCATTAAATGTCAATCCCTTAACGTATTTATTGAAGTCAAAATTTGCTCCAAGGTTTGTCTGGCTATTTACATACCTTTCGGAAGTGTCACCTCCATAAACCATATCTGCATATAAATTGTCTACTATCCGTGTGCTGGCTCCGAAGAATGGCGTGCCATCTTCATTGGGGGTAAACTGTCCCGATAATGTTTCATTAGGAATAATGAAAGGGTACTCATTGGGACGATTAGAAGATAATGTACTGAATATGCCTGCACCATCTTTTGCTCCCCAGTTTTTCAGTTCCACACGAGCTGCAACATCTGCTGTTACTGTAAGAAAATCGGTGATTTTAATATCCAGATTACCACGTGCATTCATACGGTGTAAAGCCGAACGTTCTCCAACTTTTTCTAATCCGGAACCACCGGTATATCCGCCAACTAATGCGTATTTCACACCTTCATTACCTCCATTAAACTCAATTGTACCTTTTCGGTAGATATTTTGGTTCAATAAGAACTCATTGTAATAATCAACATTTGGATACAATACATCATTGACTCCACTACTATTTCTGTATCCTTCTAATTGCGTGTCAGTATAATAAGGATTCATCCCATCGTTTATACGAGCTTCATTAAACAATTTTGAATAGTTGTAGGAATCCAGATACTTAGGTACACGTGTAGAGGGCTGTACACCGTATTCTACCCCGACACGAACAATTCGTTTATGAGCTTCTCCTCTTTTAGTACGTACCAAGACCACTCCGTTTGTGGCAGCTGCTCCATACAGGATTTTGGCTGTAGCATCTTTTAAAACTTCGATGGATTCTATTTCTTCCGGTAAAATATCATCTATCGGACGTTCTATTCCGTCAATAATAACCAAGGCCGTATTTGTTCCATTATTGTGTTGTCCACGTACATATAATGTTGATGTGTTATAGCCCAAGCCGCCATCACCGGAAATAGCAATTAGTCCGGCAGCCTGTCCTTGTAAGGCATTGGATAATTGTAAATCAGGGTATTTTAATACATTTTCCATAGATAACTTGGATACTGTACCTACCAGGTCCCGCTGATACGTTTTTCCACCGTCTGCACGTTCGTGTATGTCCCTTTCTGAAGCATATAGATCTTCATTTTGTAATTTGATGACAGTGGGCTGTTCTTTTGCGAGGTTTATTACAACATCTTTATAACCGAACGCTTCAATTAATAAGGTTCCATTAGCTTTTGTTTTGAGTGCAAATTTTCCATTTGCATCTGTATAGTTTATAATAGAACCTTCACCGCTCAATACTGTTACTCCGCTTAGCGGTTTACCTGTGTTGTCTGTCACCAGCCTTTCACTTCAATAAGGGCTGTTTTTTTCTTTTTAGGTTTATCCTGTGCTTCTAGCGAAGTGGCTATGCCGGATAATATAGCAGTGACAAACAGAATAAATATGAATTTATTATATCTTTTCATTTGATTAAGCCATTTTAATTACCAATATGGGTTTTGTTGCAAATTATTCAATGCGTCTACGTCATGTTGAGGCAAAGGATACCAGTAATTCTTCTTTGTAAAAGAACGCACTTCCGGAGTTATATCGATTTGTTCATAATCATAAGTCAATGTAGACTTATCCGTGATACTTCCATGATTAGATTCTCGTGGTGTGAATAATGCTCCCTTAATAGGATAAGTATCCTTGAATGTTTCTTCCAAGATCATCCAGCGGCGGATATCCCACCAACGATGATTTTCAAACATTAATTCTACGGCACGCTCACGGCGATAAGCTGCACGGAATTTATCAGGATCGGCTACAATATCTGATGGCAGATCTGTTAAGCCAATTCGTCTGCGAAGAATATTAATAGCTTCTGCAGCTGATATAGGACATCCCTCAATAGTTGCCGTAGCACTTCCGCAACCCTCAAATAGCGCTTCTGCATAGTCTAAATAAATTTGCGAAGCACGGATATATATGGTGAGGAAGCGATAGTCCCACCAACAGTTCGGATTGTTCTTTTCAAGATACTGATTGCATTCCGGCCACATGAACTTTTTACACATAAATCCTGTGAACATTCGTTTGTTGCAGTCTTTTTGAGTTAACATGTGTTGATAGGCTGCTCCTCCTTTGTAGGTTGTAATGTAATAGGTACGTCCATCAGCGTAATGTCCCCAAGTTGTTCCAGGTAAAAGGATGTTGTTATAGAAACGGGGATCACGATCCTCAAATGGCTTATGGTCATAGTCAAGTGCATAGCCGCTTCGTGGGTCATCAATCGGGTAATAAATACCGTCTGCTCCCTTCTTGTCAAACATGTTGAGATATTCAAACTTGGGCAGCACATGGAATTTCCATCTGGTCCCGAACCGAATGCAAGATCCTCATATTGCCAGAATGTGCGGATAGTGCGTTTTTGGTTTTGATTAGCAGCGTTAGGAAATTGTCGCTTGACCCAAATGTACTCCGGTTGATGTACAGGTGGATATTTAAAATAGAAACATTCGTATATTCTTCTTTACTAGCCAAACCATAGGGATAAGGGGCAGACTTGCTTCCATCCATATAACGTATTACTTCATAAGCGGATTTTGCTGCGGATTTTGCGCGTTCCGTGTCATAGCCTTTGTTTTCTGTAGAATTTAAATTATTCTGCATCAATGGACTTGCATCAAACAACTGTGCCCATTCTTTAAGTGCCATTGCTGCAATTTTTGTGGGTCTTCCATAGTTTGGATCATCCCAACTGTCAGGTAACATGTAAATTGCTTTTTGTATATCTTCCATCATCCAGTCGTGTGATTCATGGTAGGTCATACGGGGAATATCATCATCTCCACCTTCAAAGACCTTGTCAATAATAGGCATTCCCCCATATCTTTTAATTATCTGAAAGTAGAACCAGGAACGATAGAAATAAGCTTGTCCCAGAATCTCATTTTTTTGTTCAGGTGTCAAAGGAGCCTTATCGATATCATTAATAATGCGGTTATTGATACGCAATGCCTTATATGATCGAGATATAGCTGTACTTCCGGCATTACCGATTTCGAAAGTCTTATTTGACTTGGCATTACTTAACCAGTTTCCGGAATGTAAAGTAAAAACGGCAGATGAATTATCTGTGGTTGCCATCTCGTCTGCAAAGAGACCGACAAATGCGCGTCCATTTTCCCAATTATCCATTACCATAACATTTTCCAATTGGTTGAAAGATTGATCTAAGAAACCTCGTAAGGAATAGTAATCCCTAAAGATATCATCTTCTGTCAATCCTACATCTTCCCTTTTATCTAAGAAGTCTTCACAGCTTGTCATCCCACCAAGAATGAAAACTGAACAGATATATAATAATACTTTTCTCATCTTTATTTCTTTTGAATATGATTAAAATGAAACTCTTAGTCCTAAAGTGTAAGTACGGACAATCGGATAGCTGCCTACACCTCCTGTTTCAGGGTCCACGCGTTTGTCCCCTTTCCAGAGGTTAGTAAATTATTCCCGTTCATGTAAACCTGAAGATTAGAGATATGTGCTTCACTCAACCATTTTTTAGGGAATGTATATCCTATCTCCATGTTCTTTAATCGTATATACGAATAGTCGGAATAGCGATAAGTACTTTCCACTTTGTTGTATGTATTGTTCAAGTGTGTAGCAGGTCGCATAACACCCGATGAATTAGCTGTTTCCGGCGTCCATCGTTCCATGGATTTTGGTTGAACACGTATGTTTGAAGCTGGAAAATCCCACAGATATTGATCGAACTGTAACTTATATATATTGCGTGGCGAATAGAGCATTGCACTGAAGTTAAGTCCTTTCCAATTGAACCCGAAAGAAAATCCGATGGTAGTCAATGGGTAATTCAATTCGTCTACAACTACCTTGTCGTTTGAGTTGATTATTCCGTCTCCATTGAAGTCTATATAGATAAGGTCTCCAGGAATTACTTGCGATGCTGTAGTACCATTTATAGCTGTTTGTGCGTAATTGAACACATCGTCTATCGAACCATAATTACCGATCGCAATAAAACGGTTTTGATAATCAATCGGTTTACCTGCAGCTTTCAAGTGCTCATCCGCATTTCTAGGATCATCTTTATAGACAATCCGGTTTTCGCTGGCTGCAAAAGTTAAAGCTCCCCAGTAATTAAAATTACGTCCGATTTTGTCATTCCAGCGTAACTCTAATTCTAAACCATGATTTTTTGTTTCTCCTCGGTTGATAGCGTTAAAAGTAGCTCCTACAATAGAAGACGTAGTTTGTGGGGTCATTAGAATATCTTTACGATTCTCTTTAAATAAATCCAAAGTTAAATCTAACTTATTCCATAAGCCAATTTCTATTCCAAAGTTATGTTTAGTCGCTTTTTCCCATGTTGAAGTCAAGTTAGCAATATCTCCTTCTGTATAGAGCGGGCTATGTGTGACTCCTTGTGTATTTCCTAATTCAATACTTCCTAAAGAATTAAATAATTGGATGTAATTCCAACGTGCAGCAGCTGCATCACTACCGACTTTTCCGTATGAATATCTAAATTTTAGGTTAGTCAGCACATCTCCAACATGTTTTTTTATAAAAGGTTCTTCTGAAGCACGCCATCCCAAAGAATAGGAAGGGAACAGGCCGAAGCGTTGTCCTCGGGCAAATTTTTCCGAACCTGTATAAGAGATATTCATCTCCGCCAAATAACGTTCTTTCCAGTTATAAGTAACACGTCCCACCCATTCTTCACGATAACTTGGGAATTTGATAACTTTATCATCTTTTGAATCAGATACTTGACGGTTCATCAGCGCTAACGCTGTTACATTATGACTCCCGAATGAACGATTATATTCCACAGAGAATTCGTAATATAACTTACGATTATAACCATCCAAATTATCATAAGAAACGTTGGGAGGGAGTTCAATATCCTCATCATTTGGCCATCGTTTTTCCAAAATCATGGGGTAAGTGAGGGAACCATCTGCATTGACTGTCGGATTAGAATAATCATATTCGCGATGGTATTTAATAATACTGTTTCTGGATTCAAAATCATTGTTACCCCAAATTTCACCAGTCTTTATACTAGAACGAGTAGTGGAAGCAGAGGTGTATGAAACTTTAGCGGCAGCTTTTAGTCCTTTAGTTAGAAAGTCCAGTTTTTGTTCCAAACGAACATCATACCATCCCTGAAAGGTTTTATACAGTTGTGATCCATTCGTATTCATATTACAAACAGGATTATAGCCGGCAGTAGATCCATCTCCCCAATAGCCATCACTATACTTTATCGGGAAAGAATTGGTTGGTGCCGCAATGATTCGAGTGTACACATCATCAGCAAAGTTGTCATTGCGGTATCCCATTTTCCCTGCAATATTTACTGATAAGGAAGTCGTTTTAGTTAAATTAAAATCTAAATTTGAACGCCAGTTATAACGGCGATAGTAGTTTCTTGGATCAAAATTCTCCTGTTTCTGTAAATCATAAATATCACCGTCATTTTGATAACCGATGGAGGCGAAGTAACGCATGAAATTGGTTCCTCCGCTGATATTCACATTATATTGTTGGGAAAAACCTGGTTTAACCAACTCATCCCACCAGTCTACTTGTGGAAAGACATCATTATAAGGGCCGTAGTTGCCTGTATCAAAAGCATTTGACCAAGCATTGATAACAGATTGTTTAATTTGTTGATTCCAGTTGTTGTCATTAGCTACAGCTTCATTATACATTTTCATGGATGTAACATAATCTGCCCATTCCATATTTGCAGTAGTCTGTTTAATACCAAAGCTTGTAGAAAAATTGATGTTTGGTTTCTTATCTTGTCCGCGTTTGGTTGTTAACAATATTACACCATTTGCACCTCGAACCCCATATACGGCTGTAGCAGAGGCATCTTTTAGAATAGATATAGACTCGATTTCATTCATGTCAACATCGTTCATATCCCTTTCTATACCATCCACTAATACCAAAGGGTCAGAGTTTTGCCAGGAAGCCTTGCCACGAATGTACATTTTGGTATCACTAGCTCCAGGTTTGCCTGAAGTATTGATAGCTACCAAACCATTTAGTTTGCCTTGTAAAGCCTCTGATACAGAAGTGATATTACCTCCTTTCAACAATTCTTCTCCTTTAGTTTGGGTAATAGCGCCTACACTTGATACCTTTTTCTGAATACCATAACCTACTACCACTACTTCTTCTAGTTGTTTGCTGTCTTCTTCCAGAGAAATGATAGGCTCTTTTTTCAGATCATCCACTTTGATTTTCTTTTCTTGATAGCCGATATAAGAGATTTTGAGTACAGCATTAGCAGCTACAGATAGCGTAAACCGACCATCTATGTCAGAAATGGTACCATTCGAAGTGCCTTCAACAGTAATATTTACTCCTATTAAAGGTTCATTACTTTTTGCATCTACAATTTGTCCTTTAATGCTATGATTCTGCCCCCAAAGTAGAGGAGGAGAGAGTAGCAGAGCTAGAAAGAGTAGACACATCCACTTAAATTCCAAGTTTTGATGTTTCATAGTAATAACGTTAAAAAGTTGTGTGTATAAAAAACATTCTTATTTCTTTTTTGGGTAAGGTGCTACTATACAGCGTTTAGCCCATATTTGGTAAGCCTTTGTCATTTCAACAACTTTTTGCCATAGCATTATTGATGAACAATAATGCTATTGGCAAAATGAGATAATTTGATTTTATAGTAATATTCTTTAAAGATCTCATATGTATAAATTTGAAGTAAACGTCGTGCTAACTTTATTGATTATTCTGAACTTTATCCATTAATACTTTCATCCAGTATCCTCCGATCACCGAACGGGCTCTGAAGCCTACCCATCTACGCTGTCTGTATGGTGCCAGTCGCTGATAGGTACACGAGATACTGTTTCATTGATATATTTATAGACAGGATCAGAGAATTTCTGGAAGGTTTCCTTATCTGAAGACATAGCTGCCGTCCACATGATCCAGTCGGATTTTGTGTATTCTTTACGAGAGTCTAGAGGGAGCCCATAAGGATTCTGTTTTGTCAAATAATAGTTAATCTCTTTTCTGATAACATTATTAGGGAATAAATTCAGGTTCCACAACTTATCCCAAACCATGTTATATTTTTGACTCCAGGTATCTTTACGGTCAAAAGCCAGACGGTAATGATCTCCCTCATTCGCCATTTCTTCCCATTTCACTGCCATTTTCTTAGCTATAGCAGCATATTTATCTGCCACATCGTTCAAACCGAGCATACGAGCCATTTCGCTGTATCCAGCTACGCCCATGATCGCTTTCACTGAAAGATTGGCATTATGAGCCCAGTGACCAGCAAAATCATCCGTGCAAAGTTGGTTTTCCGGGTCCTGTCCAAACTAAGATATAAGTATGTAACCTGCTGTAATTTAGTGTATTATTCATTATTGTGTTGTTTTTGTATTGTTATAAGAAGATGTATCAGGTAAAAACCAGAGATTTTGCCTGATAAAAAATAGCTTTTATTTTTTATCAGGTATATTAATGATAATGTGCTTGAATTATGAATTATTTTGTCTTTCCCTCCCCCAAAAAACAAAATCAAAAATAGATAAGTGTATGTAATAAAGTATATGAATTTAAAAGTCTTTTTTCAAACGCTCAATCAATACTTCTTTAATAAGCTCATACCCTTCTTGAGGATTGAACATCTCATTAGGACGTATTAGATTTTGGATATCCCCTAAGAAATCCATATCGTTCATCTTTTCTTCCATGTTCAAAATGAACTGTTTGTAAGTAGGTGGTTGTCCGGCAACAAAGTCCATATATCGTTTATAGCAGCGAATAATTTCATCCGGATTTACTTCATGTAAAGTGAGAGCTTTGTATAAATCAAATAAGTCACGACCTTTTTTACGCTGATATAATGCGCGTAACTTAGTGCCTAACAGTTCATTCAGTCTATAAGTCGTTAATTCACATTGTCCTGTAAACCAACTATTGTCTACAGAAAAAGGAATCTTGACTAGCCCTAATTCGTTGAAGTGTTCAAAACAGTTAATCTCCACTTTCAATCGAATTTGCACAGTCGGTGGTATCTCCGATTCCATACGAAAAAGCATTGTGTTATTAAATCTTTTCTGTTTTGTGACTCGGTCTGGCAAGAAATTCAAGACTTCACCTAGTCTATACATAGTAGATTTAATTGGTTCTGCATCGATTTGTACAAGATCAATATCCTCACTATATCTAGGCTGCGGAGAAAGATATAATTTGTGTAATGCAGTTCCACCCCTAAAAGCAAGTTTGGAAGCTAAAAAATCATCACTGAAGATGGCAACTAATGCCCGACTAATAATAAGATCTTGCTCAACTTGTTCGTTTGCATTCCATGGAACATGTGTTCTCCATTGCATTATAGCAGCTCTGTTTATCATAGTTCGTCTATTTCTATATCAATATTTATATTTATTTTCCAACGTCTATTCGCACCCTTCAAAATTCGAGGATGGCGTGAACTCAAAGGTATATAATTCAAACGTTTATCATAAATCCGTAACTGTTCATATAGTGTATCTGCCTGTTCTGATTCATTGAGAATACAATCCAAAATATAACCTAGTCTCTGAATAGTTGCTACGGATGTATTATCAAACAAATAATCTTCCACTGCGTTAGAGAAATCTGTCTTTTCAACAAGTTCAGCTAATACAGTAGACACTCGTGATAATCCACCTACATATTGCTCATATTGTACAAGGTCAATAGCTGTTAACTCTGGATTAGAAAAAAGAATAGTTCCTGTTTCTGAATTCTTTTCTTGTAAAAGTCTATCAGGAATCTGTTTGCGATATATCCAACTCAAAAAACTATTTTTATTTTCTGAAACAGACGATTTGGGAAGAATAGTCATTACTGAAAACTTTTGTGGACGTTGATGGGCAGCACCTAATAATTCAGCAGCATTTAACAGGCAAATGTAATAGGGTTTTTTCAGAAAACTCATTAGCTGTTCAATGTAATATATTGGCGGTACAATACGTTTGGCAGCATATTGTATGGGAACAATTACATAAAATCCTTTATAAACAGACAAAATTTTGCCCTGCATTTTTAATCGGTAAAGTTCATTCTTAATTACTTGTTCTGATGAAGCAATGAAACAAGAACGAAGCTCTTCAACACTAAAAGTTGAAGTCCCATTGATTTCTTTTTCTCTGATCCATTCTCTTACTGTCATTTCTTGATATGCTAAATTCAATGCAAAGATAATCATAAATAGATTACTTTTGCATTAAAAACAGGCATTTTATCCATTAATATATCATCGAAAGAATAGCTTATTTTTGTCTTAATCATTAAAAGTGACTATTCGAGAAATGCCTTAAAATGAAGTTTCCCCCTGCTACAACTGTTTTGTAACAGGGGGGAAATCCTTTCAGACGTATTTCTTTAACCTCTTCTAGTAAAGACTAATATTACCACTCAATCTGTTGATCTTCATCTGGTATTTGGGTATTGATGTTACGTTCAAGCGTTAATGTACCTTTTACTTTATATGGCACTATTGCTCCCGGAGCAGAAGTAATGTCATCATAATTATACTCAATCGAAAAGGAGACATAATGATGTTCCAAGTATGGACGAGTAGCATCTTTAATTACCGCAACACTGTAATCAGGTGTACCAAACAATTCGAAATTAATCCTATCATCTTCCGGCCATACTTTCAATGTTTTTGTTTCCTGATCAAATTGCATATATATTTTGTAGGTACGGCGTATCTCTTTGTCTAAATTCTCACCGACTAAACCTGCGTAAAAGAAAATTGTATTTTCGTCTACTACGTATGCAGTACGTGAATTGGCAACCATTGGCTTTTTATCAATGCTTCCATCCGGATTACGAAAAAACACTTCCATAGTAGTTGTACTATAACTTCCTGAATAATCATTGAACGGAATAACCCTTAAGAGTGCTTTTGCATAATTCTTACGCGGATGACTCATATAATTATAAGAAGCATCATCAACTATAGTCAGAGGTAATACCCATTTTTCTACCATGTCAATTCCGTTTAATGTAAAATCAATATTCATAGTTTCCGCATAAGAGTCGGCAGGGATATGAACCGATTCAGAAAAACTGTAAAACTTCTCATCCAATAGCTCATAGAACAATTCAGTTCGTGTACTAAAACGTTCCTGATTCATAATATTCAAAGTATCTGGATCTATGGCGACATGTACATCCAGATCTTGAGAATTCATAGTGGTTCCACTCACTGTTAGAGGTAACTTATACGTTACTTTACCATCTGTTTTATACCGCACATAGATGTTCATGACACCCTGATCGTTTATGGGAGCTGCAAAAGATATGTATTGCTTATACTGTTCTTCTGTCCATTCATCATTACAAGATGTAGCTAATAGCAAAACGGACAATACAATCCAACAATTATATATAGTTTTCATATTATACTTTTTTATATTAATCATTATATGTCCATCCAGGATTCTGGGTTAACAAATTATTCCGTTTTAACTCATCATACTATAGACGCAGAAATATAGTTTGCGCGAGAATGGTTGAAGGCAGATCGTTTATAACCACAGGAGAATGAAATAGAACTTTTTGATCTTCCGAATCAGTCATTAACGTATTGCATCCATATACTTTCATTGCCTCTTCCACCGGAGCATCCTTCCATCTACGTAAATCAAAATATCGATGCCCCTCACCCATTAATTCAATTTGGCGCTCACGTTTCAACTTCTTACGAAATTCATCCTTATTCCCATATACAGTAGTAAGATCATAATCAGGCACACCGGCACGGCAGCGAATCGGTCGAATCCCCTTCTTCATTTCATTAATGTCACGCTTGATGGAATAACTAGTAGAGCCATCCCACGACGAAATGTCATACGTGGATCCATCTTCCAGCTCATTCAAAGCTTCCGCATATATCAGTAATATTTCTGCGTAGCGGATTGCAGGCTCTGGTTTTTTAGTGATGCGGTCGTTTATTTTGCCTACTGCTGTATCATCCGGACTGACAAATTTCATAATTCCTATTCCACTACGTAACCAGAAATTTGTATTCGTATATCCATTACCATTACCACGATAATAGAATATTTGTACATCTACCGGCTGGGCAGGGGTTAGGGATGAATTTTGTAGCATAGGCCATATAGCTCCATTAAATCCGACGGAAGCGTAGAAGCGAGGTTCACGCCCGGCATATTGCTTGGAGACTCCAGCACGTAAGTGTTCATATCCTTCAGTTCCTGCTTCTGTTTTGCTGACAAATCCATTTGCACGTTCGCGCATGTCACTACGACCAGGAATATTTAATTCACGTTCTTTACCCGGACAATCATCCCCATTAGCCATATAATAGGCATCACATTGTTTTTGTGTCATACCATGTGTATTCCAACCACCATAAATTGATGGGAGTTGATGCCTGACCATATCCGCCAGATCACGGTCACCCTGATTTTTACCACGTGTAAAAATCAATTCTTTATTATCTGAGGCTGCTAAATCACCATCAAAGAGCGAACGGTATGACTCAAACGGATCTATATTTTTGTACCCATCCGGCCAATCCTGTTTCGAGAAATCGTTATCTTGATAGGGAGTAACGGTTTTAGGAAAGCCTGGACTTGATTCTGTCTTTGCTAACGAATAATGCAACTCATATTGCCCGAGTTTCATCACATCAAGTGCAGCTGCAGCAGCTTTTGCCCATTTATATTCGTCATATTCCTGCGCAATGAGACATTTACCATCATGGTCCACCAAGTCAGTAAATCTTTCTGTATCTTCCGGGCGAGGATTGTTTATCGGACTTGCCGCATACAGTAACACTTTGGCACGCGCAGCTAGAGCGGCTCCTCTGGTTGGACGAGCTATGTGGTTGGTTCCTCTCTCCAATGGTAAATCTTTTGCAGCTAAAGCCATTTCGGAAGCAATGTAGTTGGCACATTCGTCATAAGTATTGCGTTGCCGTGCCAAACCTTCATAACTATCAGTGTAATCAAGTCCTTCGTCCGGCAACAAAGGTATAGGACCATACCTACGAAGTAAAAGCCAGTAGTAATAAGCTCTTACGAAGCGCGCTTGTGCTTTAAAGTCTGCTTTTTCCTGTTCCGTAATCTTCATATTCATGTCAACATTTTGAATAAAAATAGAAGCTTGACGAATGCCTTTATAGCTTGCTCCCCAAGAATGTCGGAAGCCTTCATTATATGTACCGTTCTTAAATGTTTTATAATCATCACGGTCACCGAAATAAATATCATCGGCAAAGCAGAACAGATTATTATCTTTACTGGAAACATCCATATTTTCTCCTGACAGATATGAAAAAGCATGTGCTAACCACCTTTCTGTCCGTGTTTCATCAGTAAACACATCTTCAAGTAACATGCGGTCTTTGAAATACTTGTCAGAATCCAAGTTGTCCGCACAGGATGCAATTCCTACTCCTAATAGGATATATATGCATATATAATATATTCTTCTCATTTCACGTATATTAAATTAGATATTAACAGATAAACCTAGAGAAAAGACTTTGGAAAGTGGATACTCGGTACCTGTAGAACTACCGAGTTCAGGATCCCATTCTTTGAATTTAGCGAATGTCAATAAGTTCGTTCCGATAAAGAATACGCGTATCTTATTAAATTTCAGTTTGTTTACAACTGTTTTAGGTAAAGTATAGCCAACTTCCAGAGTTTTTAATCGCAAATAAGAACCATCACGCAACCAAAATGTAGACTTCCGGAAATTGTTATCATTTCCACCGAAACTTAAACGAGGATACGAAGCATTTGGATTTTCATTAGCAGGAATACCAAACCTGGCAGCAGTTTCTGCATCCACCCAGCGATTTTCCACCAAATTCTCCAATACGTTTCCCCATTGGTTGTCTTTGAAAGCATATACGGTAGAGCCCTCAATAAAGAATGAAGACTTGCCGGCTCCTTGAAAGTGAACATTGAAGTCAAGTCCTCTCCATTGTGCCGAAATACCAAATCCGTAAATCAAGTTCGGTTTGGTAGTGGCTCCAATAGCCGCTTTATCTCCATCATTAATGACCCCGTCACCATTCACATCCTTATACTTGATGTCACCTGGCTGTACTTTACCAAACTGTTGTTTAGGACTATTACGAATATCATCGTAATCTTTGAACAGACCTAACGCAATAAGTCCTTTTGCCTGATTGACACGATATCCTTTTTCTAATTGATAAGGATAGACAGTATTTGTTTCATCTCTCTCCAGAATTTCATTCTTACTATAAGTCATATTACCTCGAATGGTGAGATTTACTTTACCTAACTTTTGTTTGTAAGCAAAATGACCGTCAAATCCTTCAGATAATACACTACCGACATTGGCTTTAGGATTACTTCTTACGATACCTACCATACCTGGAAGAAATTTTCGCTCCATGTAAATGCCATCACGTTGCTCGTGGAAATAATCGACTGTAGCTGTCAATTTATCATTAAATAGAGATAAATCTACTCCAAAATCATGTTTGGTAGCAATTTCCCATGTTACATTTTCGGAAGCCAACATGCTATATGTCATACCATCAAACTTTTTATCGTATCCGTAATCTCCCCAATTCCATCCGGGGAATATCTTTTCTACATCTTTGTCATCCACTTTTTCTGTATACTTACCGGAAATGGTATATAAATAAGGAAAGCGTGTTCCCAACTGATCATTTCCGACTTTTCCGTATGAATAACGTAGTTTAAACATGTTCATCCATTTCAGATGATCCTTGATCAATTTTTCTTCAGCTATATTCCAAGCAACAGAAAATGCAGGAAAAAAACCGAACCGATGTCCGTCAGCAAAGTTCTCCGAACCGTTGTATCCAAAATTGAAATCGACGAAATAACGGTAATTCCAGTTGTAACTGGCTCGTCCGGCTATTCCCATATGACGTTTGGCAATACTGTTTTTTACATCTGTACCAACATCAACAGTTGTTTTATAAGCATCCTGGCTATATTTGAGAGTTGCTCCTACATGGTGTTCTTTAAATCCACGATTATACTGTAAAAAAGCTTCGAGGAACTCTCTGCGATTACCTGATGACTTACTGGTCTGTTCCATCTTCTGTTCTTCCCTTTGTCGATCATACACTATTTCGCCCGCCGAATTACGGAAACGTTGTGCACGCCATGTTTCAGGCATTTTCTTGTGGTTGATTTCATTATCATTATTGATGTCAAATCCAAAACGTCCTTCAAAGCGTAGCCCTTTTGTTATAAAATCCAGTTTTTGTTCCAAAGAAATGTTTGTCTGTACTTTATTATTCCAAAACTCTTTGTATCCAGTTTGCGTAGCAAGCACCCATGGGTTCGAGCGATCATCTTCTTTACCAAATGCCGGTATATAGCCGTTAGAATACATCAATGGAACACTAATCGGATTTTGATTCATCAATGATTTCCATACATTTTCCCCTTGTCCCGGTGCATTTCGTTTCTTTAAAGAACCGGAAACTCCAACTTTCAGGAGAGTACTTTTAGTTATATCAATGTCCGTGTTCAATCGATAATTCCAACGTTGACTACTTGGGTTGCTATTATAATCCTCACGCATAGCGTCGTCTGTTTTATACATTCCTCCTTCGCTGATATAACTAAGTGAAACAAAATAGCGTGCAGTAGCCCCACCACCATTCATGTTCACATTAGCACGATAAGTCATCGCTCCATCTTTCAGCAACACATCCTTCCAATCCACATTCGGATAAAGATCAGGATCAAGTCCTAATCGTAAAAGCTCCAATTCATCATCTTGGTATATAGGTTCTTTATTACGAGTAATGCGTGATTCATTCATCATGCGTGCGTAAGTGTAACCGTCTGCAAATTCGGGTGTAATGGTGCGTGTGTTGTAAGACGTTTCAACTTTTGCGTTTATATTGATTTTACCGGCTTTACCGTGTTTGGAGGTAATCAAGATTACCCCGTTAGCACCACGGGGACCATATATAGCTGTCGTAGAAGCATCTTTCAATACAGTGAAAGACTCAATGTCCTCTATATTCATTTCGTCCAGGCTACGTTCAAATCCATCAACTAATACCAGCGCAGAATTGTTTGCTCCGAAAGTGGAGATACCCCGAATCCAGAATTCAGAAGTATTCACTCCCGGCTGCCTGATGTCTGCATGGCGAGAATACCTGCTACATTACCTGCCAAAGCATTTGAGAGGTTTGCTGAAGGATTTGATTTCAGGTCGTCTACATTTACAGTCGTTACCGCTCCTGTCACCGTCAGTTTTTTCTGCACGCCTGTTCCGGTGATGACAACTTCATCAATCTCTCTTGCATTGGCTTCTTTCATTGTAATATTCACTATACGTTGCTGCTTTATCAGCACTTCCTGTTTATCAAATCCAATATATGAAAAGAGCAGCCTTGAATATTCTTCAACATTTATTTTGTAACGTCCGTTAATATCTGTGATAGCTCCCAAGCCAGCCTGGTCTTTTACTGTTACATTCACACCAATCAGTGGTTCCTTATTCTCATCTGTTACAATTCCTGTAACTTCTATCTTTTTTTGCGCAAAAACGCTTATAGAAATCAATAATAGACAGAAAGTTATCAATTTCTTAATATTTATGCATTCCATATTATTCGGTTATTATTTAACTTCATCCGATATTCTTTTATCTGATTGGTCTCTAATGAGGTCTTCCGGTATTTTTTCCAAAGCAATTTTACGGATACGATGATTATTTACATCTCCCACATAAAATATATTGTTTACTTCATCGTATGCCAATGCGGCTGGAGAATCAAAACGAGCCTCTTCGCGTAATGCCCCATCTACATAACCATTGGCATGTATATTCATACCAACGCTTCCTCGTCCTGCAAAAGTTGAAGTAATTCCGTCTGGTGTCAGCTTTCGAATACAATGATTATCACGATCAGTAAAGTAAAAATCGTAAATTTCATCTTTTCCGGCTGCCTTATACTCTGGATTCTTGACAAACACTCCTTGGTAGGGTCTGCTTAATCGCGCCTTAGCTCCAATTTTATCATCATAGCCAGCTTGACCTGGTGCTCCGCATACGACATACGGATTGGTAAATGTTTTCTTGTCTTCATCATAGTTTGCACGGAGGATATAGTGACGGTTTATTACCACTATATATGCATACTTTCCGGATGGGTGAATGATATAATTGAATTCCCAATCTATATCTTGAATAGCGTACAGCTTTTCTTGATGTTCCTTATTATTGTTTATTCCCCACTTGTGATAATCATATCTTATCACCATACCTTCTCCGAAGTTATTATAATATAATTCTCCATTTCTGGGATGCACAGCAGAAGCTTGGCATCCATTACCGGTAGTCAATCGTTTCTGATCCAAAAAGTTACCTTGGCGAGTCATGAAGATGTTACTTGCACCATTAACATCTCCTTTTGAGCATGCAATTATCATTGTATCACCATCTAATGTCTAGGTAATACTGCGAAAACGTCCTACTCCATCACTTCCGGCAGCCAATCCAGTCGTTATGTATTCTCTTTCTAAATCTAAAATTCGTATAGGCTTTTTACCTTGATCACCATTGTCTTGGGTTAAATAAAGAAGATTCGGAAATTTTGGATCAAATGAAAACCACGTAGGAGAATCTATCTTTCCACAATCATTAAATGGACCTTCTTTTTTTATTTCTCCATTTCCTAGTTCATCCACATAGCCACATAAAGTAGTGACAAGCATCTGTTGGACATATTTATATTTCTGTGGTATAGTTACAGTTGGGGTTTCGCCGACTGTTAGTTCTATCGTACCTTCATAACACTGGTCTGGAGTAATGCAATATAAACAATTGCCTTCTACACTAATAACCTTAGCTTCTTTTCCACCTACCCTAACTGAAATAATAGAGGGATCAATGCCAAAATTACTACCATAAATAATCATACGTACTTTTGTTCCTCCTGATTTAGGGGTAAAGTCCGTTACCTCTACTGGTTGACTTGGATCATAAGGGGCTGCAGTTGTATCTTTGTCGTCTTTACAACTGCTGAAACAGACTGTAAAGATGAATGCCAACATCATGCATTGTAGTCCTATGTTCCCATGTTTCATAGTTTTACATTTCATAATACACTAGATTTAAAATTATTGATTATTCTGAACTTTATCCATTAACACTTTCATCCAGTATCCTCCGATCACCGAACGCGCTCTGAAGCCTACCCATTTACCGCTGTCGGTATGGTGCCAATCACTGATAGGCACACGTGACACGGTCTCGTTAATGTATTTATAGACAGGATCAGAGAACTTTTCAAAGGTTACTTGATCCGGAGACATAGCTGCCGTCCACATTATCCAGTCGGATTTTGTGTATTCTTTACGAGAGTCCAGAGGAAGCCCGTAAGGATTCTGCTTTGTCAAGTAATAGTTTATTTCTTTTCCGATTACATCGTTAGGAAATAAATTCAGGTTCCATAACTTATCCCAAACCATGTTATATTTTTGACTCCAAGTGTTCTTTCTGTCAAAAGCCAAACGGTAATGATCACCCTCATTCGCCATTTTTTCCCATTTCACTGCCATTTTCTTAGCTATAACAGCATATTTTTCAGCTACATCATTCAACCCGAGCATCCGAGCCATTTCACTGTATCCGGCCACTCCCATGATCGCTTTCACGGAAAGATTGGCATTATGAGCCCAATGTCCGGCGAAGTCATCCGTGCAAAGTTGGTTTTCCGGGTCCTGTCCAGACTAAGTTTTTTTTAGTTATTTAGTTTATTATCAGATATGTATAGCTAACATGTCTTGTTTCTGTGTTGTAATTAGTTGGTTTTTCGAGTGTTTTTGTAGTCTATAAAAATGATTTATTTCTAGGATTTGGGGTATCCCAGATTGTTTCAACAAATTCTAATTTTAGAATAAAATATCAACAGTTCATGCATGATAAAGAAATAATATATCCCCAAATGTAGTTTCAGGGATCAAATAAGATGGAATAAAGACATGATATATTAGTGGCGGTTTAAAACAGACTAAAATGATTCCATCCATTCACTTGACCGACAGATGTTTTTATATCCTTATCTCCATTATAAATCGCGAAACATTGTTCCGTTGGAGTATTAGATAGTTTAGCCCATTTTGAAATACCTTTAAAGAAATCCGGTGAATAAGTTGCTCCTGATTTGATTTCATAGGCATACTGTTTCCCGCCAACCATTCTTAATAAGTCAACCTCATTGCCAGTACTATCACGCCAAAATGATAATCCCGGTTCAACACCTCTATTATAGGATTCTTTTACAAATTCATTGATGACAAGATTTTCAAACAATCCTCCACGTAAAAAATGAGTAGTTATTTGTTCTGCATTTTGTATGTCAAGTAAAGAACAGGCTAGCCCTGTATCATAAAAATATAACTTAGGAGTTTTTACCAATCGTTTGGCATAATTGTTATAATCAGGTTTCAGTAAATAACAGATATAACTTGCTTCTAATATAGATAACCAGTTAGTAGCTGCTGTGACAGAAATTCCACATTCATTTGCTAATGATGAAAGATTTAATAATTGCCCTATGCGACCTGCACATAATTTGAGGAATTTAATAAATTTACTTAGATCCCCAATATTACGTAATAATCTCACATCTCTTTCTACATATGTTTGTATATAGAAAGGATAATAATCATCCGGATTTATAGCTTTATCATAAATACGTGGATAAGCTCCCTTAAAAACTTCTTCATTTACACTGGATGGCAATATTTCTCCTTTTTCCATTTCATAATGCGAAAACGGTAGTAGCTTGAGTACTGCCGTACGTCCAGCTAATGATTGATTCACACTTTCCATTAATAAGAAGTTATGAGATCCGGCCAGCATATACATACCTTCTTTATTCTCTTTATCGGTATGCGTTTGGATATAAGAGAAAAGTGACGGAACTCTTTGAACTTCATCGATAATTGTTTTATCCGGGTAGGTGGAAAGAAATCCTCTCGGATCATCTGTAGCAAATAGTCTCATATCAGGATCTTCCAAAGACACATACTCATAGTCCTGAAAGGAATTCCTCAATAATGTTGATTTTCCAGATTGTCTAGGTCCTGTCAATGTAACAATCGGATATTTATTTGCCATTTCAATTAGCTTGGATTTCAGTATTCGTTCTATCATTGCTGCTCTTATTTTACTGTTTGCAAATTTAATCTTTAAAAGTGAATTTGCAAAACTTCTCTGTTTTTTAATTTAAAGTTCTCTATTTATATTAGATTATATTAGATCTTTTATAATCATATCTGCAGCATACTATAAGTAATTATAATTTAAGCAGCCTGTCATTGAGCTGGATTTAAACAATGGCAAGCTGCTTATTATTTATCTTATATTCAATAATATACCTTCTATCTGTTCTACGGAGCGTATCAAAGCTATTTTAGCATCAAAGAATTTCTTAAAAACAAGAACTTACATTCAACAACTGATTCGCATGAATAATTAAGGTTGCATTGCTTCATTTTAAACAGTGATGCTTATGACTAATTATTTTCTAGTGCTGTATTCAATCGGAGAACACCTTCCAAAAGAGAAGCTCCACTTGCTTGTGCGCCCATAGAAGCAATATTTCCAGTAAATATGGATCCCCAATAATAGTTACAATACATTTCCGGATAAGTTCCACGAGTCAAGTTTGCGCTCAACGTTTCTGCATTTTTTCGCAGGAAAAGAATCAGATTCTGCCTAAGTGTACTATTAGCAGCTTCATCCAATGCCAAATTGACTATATAAGGAATCAAAACTGCTTTAAAGATGCTTTGGTCCATAGACGGACCTTCATTACGCAAAATGCCATTAGTTAAGCACCTATCACTGGTTGTGACATAGCTAATAACTTTTTCTGCACATGTCAGATAATATTTTTCATTTGTAATATGATACAATTGCCTACTTGCTTCTCCATACGTACCTTGCGTATAGGTTAAAGGAGGTTCCTCTATTCTACCATCTCCCAATGTTAAGTAATTATTATCGTAGGCAAATTTATGAAGTATTTTAGCATCTGATAAATACTTATCTTCATTGTATTTTTTATACAATTTGGTAGCCATCAAAGCACCGGGAGCATTGGTACATATATTCCGGCTTCGCCCATTAGAATTATTTTCATTATTCCAAGGAAGTCCAGTTCCTTTATCATCTGTCCATTTTCGTGTAATAATGTAAGTGTCATACAACCTCTTGGCTGTATCGGCAAACTTATTATCGTCTAACACTTCTGACATTCGCAATAAAGTCAGACCAATCCAACACATATCATCAGTATATGGATTTGAAAAGCCTGTAGGATCGTTGTTGTCGTGATGATAATTATTTCCATGATTTTGAAACCATCTTTCAAAATATTCTTTATATGTCGCAGCCAATATAGGATTATTATCTTTGATACGTTCATAAGAATACAATACCACATCAATAGCATGAGCCTGTTGCCAATAAATATAAGTATTAGCCGAATTTCCAGATATATTTTGGGGGGATACCCAAAACGTTCCTTTCGTTTTATCCATAAACTGTTCAATAAGTACATACGTACAACTATCTGCCAAAGGTACTCCCTTATTCGATGGAATAGCAGTAATGGTAACTCTTTCTGATTTTCTTCCGTAGTTATCCACCACAACAACAGATATGAAATAAGGCTCTGCGGATGTCAACCGGAGTAAATACCCTTCTCCTTTCTGAATCGTATTCACTCTTTTTTCGTCATTGGAACCTTTCTGCTTATAATAGATCTCTACCCCTAGCATATTGGTCACAGTAATCGGATTCGTCCATGTTAGATAAAGTTCATTGGGATTTTGTGTAATCTTAGCCTTCAAATTCGTCACTGGTGTAATAGTTATTTGCGAAGTATCGGTGCTACCCTCTATTGTATTGGTATCCTGTTCATTTGTTTCCCCACAGGCAATACATGAAAATATAAAAATTAAAAACAATACATATTTATTCATTGCGATTAATAATAAACGACTGAAATGCTATGGATATTTACAAATATCCATAGCATTTACAATCCCCATTTATAGTTTATTTATTCTTTGACCAACCTTTAATTTCCTTCTTCCCATTCGATAGCTTGGTCTTCATCCGGAATTTGAGTATTGATTTGACGTTCTAATGTCAACGAACCCATTACATGAAATTCAGTTTCGACACCGGGAATCGTTGTATAGTCTTTGAACGTATAGTTGATATTATTGATAATAATGGTTCGGTGCATTAAGTAGGGACGGATAGCGTCCATTGACTCCGTGATACTGTAAGAAGCAGTGATCTCATTATTAAAATCATCTTTACCGAGCGCAAACTGCATTTTATTATTTGGATCTGCCGGAGAAAGCGTTACTGTTCCATTATTGTTGAATTTTGCTTTAATCCGATACCCTTTCCTGTCTTGACGAGTTTCATCAAATAAACCTGCATAGAAGAATAACGTTTCATCGTCAACTACATACATCATGACATAATTTTTCACGTATGGTGCATCTGTTTCTGAACCATTCAAATATGTTTTGTAATTTACAGCACTATAATTTCCTGAATAATCATTGAATGGCATCACACGAAGCAATGCCTTCCGATAGTGCTTTCGATAGTTTGGGGTATAGTTTCCATCAGGTGATTCTTCGATAGTCAATGGTAATACCCATTTGTCTGATAAGTCGATGCCCTCCATTGAAAAGTCGATAGGCATTAATGCTACATCTTGCCCGGCATTGATCTGCACCGTTTCTGAATGAGAGTAGAATTTTTTTGGCAATACTTGATAGTACAAGTCGGTACGATTATTGAAGCGTTCTTGGTTTAGTACTTTTAAGGTATCTGTATCCAAACCAACATGTACTGTAATGTTACGTTCATTGGTGGTAGATCCGCTCACAATGATTGGTAACTGAAATGTCGTCTTTTCATTACCAGATCTATAGCGTACATTGATTCGAGACACACCATCACTGTTAATGGGAGCTTTAAATGATATATAATGTGTAAACTGTTCATTTTCCCATTCATCATTGCACGAACTACATAAGCCGGCTATGGGTAACAGATATAATAAGATATTTTTCAGTTTCATATTCTAGTTTTTTTAGATTAATCATTGTAGGTCCATCCCGGGTTTTGGGTCAGAAGTTTATTTCGTTTCAGTTCACTGTGCTTGATGGGCCAAAAATACATTTTCGGTGAGAAAGTAGCAGAAAGATTTGATATAGGAACCGGTGTGTGGAACAGGTCTTTATTGGCATTACTCATAAATGTATAACAACCGTAAACAGGCATTGCTTCCTCTACTTCCGCATCTTTCCAGCGTCGAAGATCATAGTAGCGTTTTCCTTCAGCAAAGAGCTCAATCTGACGTTCGCGTTTTAGTTTGATGCGAAATTTAATCGGGTTACTATATGTATCTGCATCATAATCGGGCACCCCGGCACGCATGCGTATTGGTTTTATACCTGTACGCATATCTTCTACGTTGCGGCTGATTGTGTAAGTGATGGAGCCATCCCAAGAAGGAACTTCATAACTAGCAGTCAATTCATTCAAAGCTTCTGCATACATCAGCAGGATATCAGCATATCGAATAGCTGGTTCATCTTTATCTTTTACCTTGGCTGCATCGCTATTATAATAGGTATCATCAGGATGCACATACTTAGCTACCCCAATGCCGGTGCGCAACCAGAACATACTATTTGCATAACCATTTCCATCTCCGCGATAATAGAATACTTGTTGATCTTGATTCTGAACTTCTGGTTCATTACCTAGATGCCAGTACATACCATTATAAGCAATGGACGCATAGAAACGTGGTTCACGTTCAGCATATTGCAAAGATACTCCATTTGGAAGCGGTTTGTGATCTGTATTATTTGTTGTATAACCAGTTGCGCGAGGGCGAGTATCTATGCGTCTTGATAAGCTGGAGTACCTGCATATTCAGAGTTCATTCCCGGACAGTCAGTACCATCGCTCATATAATAGGCATCTACCTGTTTCATGGTGGCGCCGTGCGTATTCCATCCTTTAGCTACAGTGGGCAATTGATGAATGACCATATCTTTGATGCGTTCACCGGAAATATTTTTTCCACGAGTAAAAATCAATTCAGGATTGTCCATAGCAGTTACCTGTCCGTTGAATAGAGAACGATAAGATTCGAACGGATCAATATTCTGCCAACCTTCTGGAAAATTTTTATAACTATATTCCGGGTGAATCGGAGGAGCGATGGTAGCAGGAAAAGCAATAGAATGAGTCGACCGGAAATCGGCTGTATAAATATGGTAAACGCCTAGTCCCATCACATCTTTGCAAGCAGCTGCTGCTTTAGCCCATTTACTGTTGTCGTATACAGGATTTAATAAACGTTTCCCGTCACGGTTGGTCATTTGCTGTGCATACGCATCATCGTTGCCATTCATTAGCGGACTTGCAGCATAAAGCATTGCCAAAGCACGGGTAGCTAAGGCGGCACCGCGAGTAGGACGGGTAATGGAAAGCTGGTCTCTTTTCAAAGGTAAACCCTGTGCTGCCAAGACCATCTCTTTAGCGATATAATCTACACATTCATCGTATGTATTGCGGGGAAGTTCCAAATCTTCGTATGACTGATTGTAATCAAAACCCTCATCTGGAACCAGTGGAATAGGACCATACTTCCGGAGTAACAACCAATAGTAATAGGCACGAACAAAGCGGGCTTGTGCTTTGAGGTCAATGATTTCCTCCGCACTATGCTCAATGCTCATATCTGCATACTGGATGAAAATAGAAGCCTGTCGAATACCATTATAACAACGGTTCCAAGTATCTTGGAAAGTGTTTTCATCGTATGCTCCTTCACGGAATTTATTATAAGATAAAGCACCGCCTTTGGTTGCATCCACTGTAACATCATCATCGCCATAATACATGCAATCATCAAACACAAAAGGTGTATTACGTTTACTTGCAACATCACAACATTGTCCCAACAAATAGGTATACGCCTGTGCCAACCATTGTTCTGTTTTTTTATAGTCGGTAAAAACTTTATCAATTGTTTCTCTATCCTCAAAAATGTAATCAGAATCCAAATAATCGGAACAAGAAGTGGAACTGATCGCAAAAATTGCGACTAATAGTATATATATTTTTTTCATATCATTAATCATTTATAAGTTAACGCTCAAACCTAACGTTACGGATTTGGACAATGGATATTTCTCTCCATTATTGCTACCCATCTCCGGGTCCCAGAGTTTGAAACTAGACCATGTAAGTAAATTGGTTCCAGTCAAGAAAATACGTACATTATTAAAATGTATTTTGTTAACCAGTGCTTTGGGAAGTGTGTAGCCAATATCAACCGTTTTCAGACGTACGTAGGAACCGTCACGCAACCAGTAAGTAGAGTTGCGGTAGTTATTAGTATAAGCATAAATCGTTGTATTTCCATTTCCTTGGTCTGTGTAACTTAGGCGGGGGAAAGTAGCATTGGGATCCTCGTTGGCTGCAATACCTAATTTCTCGGCAGTATCCGCATCTACCCAGCGATTATCCAAAGTTCCTTTAATAATATTACCCCATTGCCCTTCGCTGAAAGCTCTGATACATTTCCCGGACAAGAAAAACTGCGACTTGCCCGCGCCTTGAAAATGCAAATTGACATCAAGTCCTTTCCATTTAACAGAAAGTCCAAGACCATAAATCAGATTCGGACGATTAGTAGCTCCTACTGCTACAATATCGTTGTCATCCACTACACCATCACCATTTACATCTTTGTATTTAATATCACCGGGCATTACAGGACCATACTTTTGAGTAGGACTATTGCGAATATCATCGTAATCCTTGAACAGTCCTAATGCAATCAATCCTTTATTCTGGTTCACTCGATAGCCCTTTTGCATTTGATAGGGATATACATTGTTAGCTTCGTCTCTTTCAATAATCTCATTTTTGCTGTAAGTCATATTACCACGTACTGTCAAACTTACCTGATTGAACCTCTGTTTGAAAGAGAAATTGCCATCGAATCCCTTGGAATTTACTTTACCGACATTTGCAAAAGGACTCTTTCCTTGCAGGCCAATCATGCCAGGCAAATACTGGCGTTGCATGAAAATTCCGCTACGACTTTCATCAAAGTAATCAACTGTCAATTTGAATTTATCATCAAACAAAGCCAAATCTACTCCCAGGTCTTTCTTCGTTGCCACTTCCCAACTAACTTGGTCGGAAGCTAGTTCTGTGTAAGTTAATCCTGTGAATCCATAAGAACTACCGTAGTTTGCCCAATCATAACTATTGCCTTCGCCAATTGCGTACAGATAAGGGAAACGTACATCTGCATTGTTATGACGAATCTTATCATTACCTACTTTACCATAAGAGAAACGCACTTTGAACATACCCATCCATTTCCAATTCTTTTTGATAAATGATTCTTCTGCAATGTTCCATGCTAAAGAGTATGCCGGGAAGAAACCGAAGCGATGCCCTTTTGCGAAATTCTCCGAACCATTATAGCCGAAGTTGAAATCTACGAAATATCGATAGTTCCAGTTATACGCAATTCGCCCTGCCAATCCTTGATTACGTCTGTTGACACCATTTTTCAGATCATCACCTAAGTCTTGTGTTTTGATGTACGAGTCCTGTGTGTATTTCAACGTAGCATTGAGATGATGTGCCTTAAAACCGCGTTCCCAATTAAGCATCATATCTAAAAATTCACGACGGTTACCGCTAGAACCACTTTCTTGATGCATATTGCTACTATCCGAAATTTTCTTGAATACCAAATTTCCATTTTCATCGCGTGAACGTTCGGCACTCCATTGCTCAGGCCATTTACGACGATTGATGTGATTGTTATTATAGGTATCATAGCCGAAGCGTCCAACAAATTTCAGACCTTTGGTGATAAACTTCAAATTCTGTTCCAACGTAATATTTGTCTGAATCACATTTTCCCAGTTTTCATTGAATCCAGTCTGTGTAGCTGCTACCCATGGGTTTGTTTTGTTGCCTGTACCTACTGCCGGAACACGACCGTTGGAATAAAGTAAAGGAGTACGAATGGCGGTATAGCCAAAAAGTTCACCCCATACATCTGCATCACCCAGTCCCGGACTGTTTCTCTTAGATAACCAACCGGATACACCTAACTTTAATAGTGTAGTTTTCGTGATATCAATATCTGTATTCAGACGATAGTTGTAACGACGATAGTTTGCATTAGTGTTGTAATCGTCTTTCAACGCTTTATCAGTGTTGTACATGCCTTCTTCATCAAGGTAACTAATAGAGGCGTAATACCGTGCAGTAGAACCACCACCGCTTAAATTCAGGTTAACGCGGTGTTGCCATGAGCCTTTCCTCAACAATAAATCCATCCAATCCACATTCGGATAGAGATCTGGGTCTAATCCGTTTTTTAGAATCTCCAGTTCCTCCGGTTGATATACAGGTTCATAATTGCGTGTAATTCGTGACTCATTCAATAAGTTTGCATACGAAATCCCGTCTTCAAATTCAGGTGTAATAGTGCGCATGTTGTAGGTGGTTTGTGCCTTTATGTCAATCTTGATTTTTCCGGATTTACCATGCTTAGTGTTAATCAATACAACGCCATTAGCTCCTTTAGAACCGTATATTGCAGTAGCGGAAGCATCTTTCAAGATAGAAAAGTCTTGAATATCCTCAATATTGATTTCATCCATGCTACGTTCGAATCCATCTACCAAAATATAAGCACCGGTTCCAGCCCCAAATGTGGAAATACCGCGAATCCAGAATTCTGAAACATTTTGTCCTGGTTGACCGGAAGTCTGGCGGGCTAATACACCTGCAACGTTACCTGCCAAAGCATTAACAACACTAGACGACGGATTAGCCATCAGATGTTCCATGTCTACTGTAGTGATGGCACCGGTTTGTACCAATTTACGTTGTGCACCGGTACCTGTGATTACAACCTCATCAATAGTAGTAGCTACATCTTCTTCCATTTTTATATTGACCGAACGCTGTTCCTTAATCAATACTTCTTGTGTCTTATATCCAATATATGAGAAGACCAGTCGGTTATAAGGTTCTACTTTAATGGTATATTTCCCGTTGATATCAGTAATGGCTCCTAATCCGGGAACATCCTTGACGATAATATTCACACCAATAAGCGGTTCCTTATTACTGTCAGAAACAATACCCGATACAGTAACAGTTTTCTGAGCCATTGTGTCGGTTACTACACATAGCAACAGTATACATAAAATTGTTATTTTTTTCATTTTTATACGGTGTTTATTCATTAATATCTTCTTCAGGCACATCTTCTTCAAGGCCAATCTTTCTGATTCGATAGTTGTTGGCGTCTCCCACATATATCGTATTATCACGCTCATCCCACGCAATTCCTTTAGGCCGGTTAAAACGTGCATCTTCTCGTAAGCGACCATTTGCATACCCCCATGGGTTGAATTCAAACTAGCGCTACCACGTCCGGCATAGGTAGTCACTTGACCCAAAGGAGACAAGATACGAATGGCATGATTATGCCTGTCTGTCAAATAGAAGTCATATTCATCCGAATTTCCGGCATATTCTGGGTTCTTTACAAATACACCAGAGTAGGGATTACCGAATCGAGCCTGATTACCGACCCCATCCTGATAAACATAAGTGTCTTTGTTACTATTAACACCTGCAATGACATAGGGAGCGGTAAAGGTTTCCCCATTGAAATCTGAGCGAAGAATATAATTGCGATTGATGACCATGAAATAAGCATATTTACCAGTTGGATGAATCATAATATTGAACTCCCATTCTTTGTCTTGCACTTTTAATATTGTTTGAGCGGCATCATCTGCTGTACCAGGTCTGACAGGGGTTGTTCTCTTTCCTGTTGCAAATTCCTCTATAACATATTTCTTTACCCGATAAAGCAGACTGTTCTGGTAATTGGAGAAGTAGAGGTCGCCAGTAGTAGGATGTATTGCAGCAGCTTGGCATCCTTGGTTCTGTGCGATCACCCTTCCATTGCCCCACGTGAACCCACACGGCTTCGTTCCTCCTTCAATTCGATCGAACATCATAACAGCCGTACTATTAACATTTCCTTGCGCTAATCCTACAATCATGTGATATTTTCCATTGTCATCTTTATAGAAATCAATGGTTCGGCAACGCTGTGAGCCTACAAATGAGTTCTTGGGAATCATTGTATAGACCTGCTTGTTTGTGAAGTCAAAACAACGAATACCTTGTCCTACACCTTCAGCGTCTCCTGCGTCTTCTGCATCATATAACAAATTATGGTCCTCCGGGTCCCAAGTCATAAAACAGGGATTCGTAATGGAGCCACAATCATTAAACGGACCATCTTTTGCTGAATTGGAACCTTGCTCACTAGTTGCACCACACAAGGAACTTACCACCACTTGGCGTTGATATTCAAACTTAACTTCGGCTACCTCGGCTGATAGATTTCTTCTCCTTGTTTGATAGTTACTTGGATTTCACCCGAATAAGCCTTCGTTGGTACAATACAATATATGACAGTTGATTGTACGTTGACCACAGGCGCCTTCTGTCCGCCGATAGTGACTTCTATCAGAGACGGGTCATTGCCGAAGTTTTCTCCATAAATAAGAACCTTCTGACCTGCAGCACCATTAGTCGGACTGATTTCCTTGACACTAATAGGAAGCTGCGGATTAAAGGGACTGCCACCACTTCCTTGAGCCGGAGTGACTTCTTTTCCATTATCGCAACTCTGTAATAGAAAAGTGGTCAATGTAAACATTGCCCATAAAATGCCCAAACAGGCTTTCATTACTTTTTGTTTCATAATAAATTAGATTAAAAATGTTAATAAAATCGCATAAGCAATAAGTGTTACTTGTTTTTCTGTATAGGATATTTATTTCTGAAAGTAGGGTGCCACTTCCAAGATGGAAGGTGCGTTACTCTTGACGGAAGGCCATCCATCGTTACTCCAAATCAGTTTATCCATTAAAACATATCTTCCGTTTTCGGCTTCTTTCTTCTTGTAACCGTGGTAAATGATCCAGTCAGTTCCTACATCATCCTGAATCAGAATGGAGTTATGTCCAGGTCCTGCCCAGGTTTCATTGCCACTCATAATGATTTCACAATAATCATACAACATATCCCTTCCTGTCTTATCTAAATAAGGTCCAAGCACATTCTTTGAACGCCCTACCACAGTTTGATATGTACTGGTTGCTCCATTACAACAAGTTCCTATGGAAGCAAACAAGTAATAATATTCTCCACGTTTGTATATGTTGGTCCCTTCAAAACGATTTCCACAAATACGCTTCTTCAGGACTGGGGTTCCATCCGTTTTTTTCTTTATTTCCAGACCATTATCCGTGAGTTCTGTAGCATAGATACCCCGAAAACTTCCCCAAAACATATATTTTTTGCCATTGTCTTCATAAAAGAACTGGTCAATAGAATTTTGTACCCCAATCACTTTCGAGTCGATCAAACACCCTTTGTCTATAAATGGTCCTAGAGGAGAGTCTGACACAGCAACTCCTACATTACTTCTCCACTCATCTCCCCATATAGCCCATGAATAATAAAGCACATAATGATTATTGAAATAACGTATCTCTGGTGCCCAAATATTGTGGTCGCCACCCCAAGTGGGGCGAGTAGCATCCGTGAAAGCTGTACCCTTATACTCCCAATTCACCAAATCTTTGGAACGATAAATAGGAACATTTCGAGTATTCTCTGTTCCATAGAGATAGAAATAACCATCTTGGGCACGAATTACTGTAGGATCTGGTGCGCTAAAAGCAATAATCGGATTGCAATAACCACGCACTAATGTCAATATCCGGACAGACTTATCTATTAACACTGTTTCGCTATCGGCATTCGTTAGACACAGAGGAAGTAGATAGTACGTAGGATGTAGTTTGGTTGATTGAATAGTTAATTTCGTAGAAGCTTGATTATTCCCTGCAGAATAAGTCAATCCACCAAGAGTATACGAGTCATCAGGTAGCAACTCATAAGATGTTCCATGAGCTGCATTATAATCATTTACCAACTGTACAGCCTCTGGTGCAACACTTAACGTACAATGAAATGTACTCTGGTTTGTGCCACTAAAATCATAATAAGATTTAATGTCTACTTCTACTTTTTCTTGGTTTAATAGTATTTCTCCGCTAATACTCTCCAACTTGACAATAGCTGCTTGGACATCTATCGTAAGAAGTAAATTTCTTTTGTTTTCTTGAGCGCTAACCGATGCACTTTCTAACCGAAGAGGGAGTACATAATTAGTTTTTTCCCTCTTCCATCTTGAGAAGATTTCAGAGGAATGAAATTGAATTTCTATACTTTTTTGTTTCTCATTCGCTTTCAGTGTTAACATTTCCTCTAGCTGATAAAGATCTTCTGGAAGCAGTTGAAAGTTTGTTCCATTGTTAGAATTATAAGCTTTCAATTCACTGTCACTCCAAGTTTTCAATCGAACAGATATCTCTCCATTCAAAAGGGTACTCTTGCAAACAAGCACATTGTATGAAACGAAATTCTGGTCGGGCACTAGATTCAAATTCTGGAATCCATTCTGTTGTAAATACACAGATACATTAGTCTCATCTCCTTCTTTTCCATTCGACTCTTCATTATTATCGCTTGTCGAACAGGAAAACCAGAATAGTGTGCTCAATAGCATTACTAGATTCCATCGAAGAATTGATACAGTAGATAAGTTACACATAATATCACTCCCTAATAGAAAATTACTTGCTACCACTCAATTTATTCATTAACACTTGCATCCAGTATCCTCCAATCACGGAGCGTGCTTTGAAGCCAACCCACTTACCACTATCAGTATGATGCCAGTCACTGATAGGTACACGAGATACTGTCTCGTTAATATATTTATAGACAGGATCAGAGAATTTCTGGAAAGTTTCCTTGTCTGATGACATAGCTGCCGTCCACATGATCCAATCGGATTTGGTGTATTCTTTGCGGGAATCCAAAGGAAGTCCGTAAAGATTCTGTTTAGTCAGGTAATAATTGAGCTCTTTTTCGATTACATTGTTAGGGAATAAGTTCAAATTCCACAACTTATCCCACACCATATTATACTTTTGGCTCCAAGTGTTCTTACGGTCAAAAGCCAAACGGTAGTGATCGCCTTCATTTGCCATTTTTTCCCATTTCATCGCCATTTCTTGGGCTATTAAAGCATATTTGTCTGCTACATCATTCAATCCGAGCATACGAGCCATTTCGCTGTATCCAGCTACCCCCATGATAGCTTTTACAGAAAGATTGGCATTGTGGGCCCAATGGCCTGCAAAATCATCTGTACAAAGTTGATTCTCTGGGTCCTGTCCAAACTAAATTACTATTTATTAATCATTTGAAATACAGATAATTATCTTTGGTCTGTATTGTCTTTGTGTTGTTATGGCTATTAAATGAAGTACAAAATTCTAACTTATGAGCAGACTTTTAATAAATAAAAAGTTAATGGATAAATGTAGTGGTAGTCTAAGATGAGAAATGGACTAATCTGAAAAAATGAATATTTTTCCTCTCTCTTTTTCCATTTATCCATGTAATTTCTTTTATGACATAAAAACTAGCAGCATTTTAAGATATTAAAAATCAAATAGATTGAATAATTGCTCTTGTTGAATAAATTCGACGTAAATAAAGCCTTCTGGAATGATTTATCTATCTTTTTATGCTATTTTGCAGAGAAATGTTATTGTGTGATAGCTTAAGGTAATAAGGAAAGTAGATGTTAGAACCCCATTCAGGAGTCCATAGTGTGGTTTATTTTAAACCAATAAGTAGTTTCTTTTAAAGGTAGGAGATGTTCCTTTTAAACCAACGACTTGTTTCATTATATCAAAACATCTTTTTGATAGTAGGAAAAAGTACATATTTATAAAGAATTATGCTATATATATTCAATAAAAGGAATATATATGATGTAAATGTGACTTTCTTTTTTCTATTTAGCAATTCAATAGAATCTTAATTCTTCTGCATACATGAAAAATGGAACATAATTTGAAATAACTAAGATAAAATCTTTCAATCTTTACCTGGCAAGTTTAGCTCGAAGTTCTTTTAGTCTTTTTGCAGCCTGTAGATTATCAACCTTTATATATCTCATGAATGCAGATGGACTCTTATGTCCGGATATACGCATAAGCTCTCCGGCAGGAAAGCCGGATAAATACATATTTGTGCAAAACGATCGTCGACAAGTATGAGAAGAGATCATCTCCCATTTTTCATAGACTCTCTTTTCCCGTTCTTTTCCTTTTTTGCGAACAACTTCGATTTTTTGTTTTAGTTTTGCTCTTCGCCCTAATTCTTTAACCCTTTCGTTGAATATATATCTAGGAATTTTAGGTAAATCATAGTTGTACTTCTTGAGTATTTCCGGTACATAATCAATCATAGGAATTATGACAGCTTTATGCACTTTTCTCTGTTTGAGATTTATAATCTCATTATCTAAGTCAATATGTTCGGGACTTAATGTTGAGAGATCACTATATCGTAGTCCTGTAAAACACCCAGTAATAAAAACATCTCTAATCTCTTCCAATTGCTTATCATCTGACAAGTCTAACTCATGTATTGTTGAAAGTTCCTTTTCACTTAAATAAATAGCATCAGTTTCTTCTTCTACGACCTTAAAATGCTTCAAGTCAATTGGGGGAATAACTCCTTTATCTATTTGATAATTAACAAATCCCTTTAACAAACGTACAATTTTTCCTGCAGAATTAGTGAGTAAACCAACACTTCCATCAGGCTTTATAACCTTATAAAATAAATAATCCATGAATTCATTGTAAAATATAAGATTCAGGTTATGAAAAGTAATTGGCTGCGATGAATGTTCTTTGAAAGCGATCAGATGTTTACGAAGTGTTCGGTAGTCTTTTATTTGGTCTGCAGAAACAACTGGAGCTTTTTCTGTAATATATCTTTCTAATGCGTCAAATATATCTACCCGATTAGGACGTAATTCATATTCTCTATTTTTTTTTAATTCAAGTAAAACAAAATCTACGGTTGGACTTATTCCGTTTATCTTAGCATATGTAAGAATTTCTCCAAGCTTGGACGTTATTCTAATCAGGCAGGCATCAATTTCATCATAGTTTGGACAAGCGCGCTTAATCCATCTCTTTTTAGAATCCCAGTGTTCCGGTTTAATACTGTATCCAGTAGAGATGAGCGTACGCTTAGTCCGATTGTAGTTATATCGAACATAAAGGACAGTAGTCCCTTCTCGAGTGACGTACCTAGGTTTAATATATGGAGTATATTTTGCGATAGTAAAATCTGTATTGCTTTCGTATTGCAAAGTTACAAAAGCTATCCGAAATGAGCAATATCTTATCGTTAAAAGCTAGAACCTCCAAAAACATTGTACTATCTTAAAAAAAAGTGGATAAATATTGCTCAAAAAGGAAAAAAACTACTCAAATCACACTGTAGGAGACTAATTTTACACTTTAAAAACATTCGAAACATGAAAAAAGAATAGATTTTGTCCTTTCTTGAACACAGATTTTCCTAATCTTTAGCATTAATTCCATTATTTTGTAGCGTTACAAATAAAATACTATGGAAAACAAATGGATTTGTATGATTCCTGGGTCCTACCTGAAACACACAATTCTATATAAACTTTTCCTCTAGCATTTATAAATATTCGACAGTACTGATTTTAATATATTATTTAGGTATAGCGATAAGAAAGGTAAGATTGCATTTAAAAGGTAATAGTAAGAAGGTAAAAAGAGAAATAAAAGAAAACGTAGGGTTTGTTTTTCTTTATAGGTAAACAAGATTGTAGATGGGTAACCTTAAAATTGTAGATTAATTAGAAAATATTTATGAAGAAACTACTAACAGTAATGGCCTTTTCGGTCGGTTTATTCGCAAATGCTCAAACCGGCAACTTATTTAAACCAGTAAAAGAGGTAGCGCTACGTACTCCATCGGTACCTATCGTTGTTTCAGATCCTCACTTCTCTATCTGGTCTCCTTATGATAAATTAATGGAAGGAAGTACAGAACACTGGACTACAGCTAAGAAGCCATTAGTAGGGGCTTTACGCGTAGATGGTAAAGTGTATCGTTTCCTAGGTAAAGATCAAGTAGCTCTAATACCTATTGCTCCCATGACAAATGTGGAACGTTGGGAGGCTGCATATACTAATAGTCAACCAGCAAATGGATGGCAAGAATTCCAGTTTGATGATAGTAGTTGGAAAAAAGGTAAAGCAGCTTTCGGTAGCCGTGATATGCCACGTGTTCGCACAGAATGGAAAGGAGATAATACAGATATTTATATCCGCCGTACATTTGAAATAAATGATTTGGATTTAACAGAGAATATTTTTCTTATTTATTCTCATGACGATGTATTCGAATTATATTTAAATGGAGAAAAACTGGTTGCTACAGATCTCGTATGGAAGAATAATGTAAACCTAAAACTTTCAGATGAAGCCAAGAAAAAACTTCGTAATGGCAAAAATGTGATTGCAGCGCATTGTCATAACACAACTGGAGGATCTTATGTGGATTTTGGTTTATATCGTGAAAAGAAAAATGCAGTAACATTTGAAAATGAGGCTGTACAGAAATCGGTAGATGTACTAGCCACTTCCAGTTACTATACATTCACCTGCGGACCTGTCGAATTAGATGTTGTATTTACAGCGCCTCAATTGATAGATGACTTGGATTTGTTGTCAACTCCGATTAACTACATCTCCTATCGCGTGCGTCCTCTTGATAAAAAAGAGCATGATGTACAATTCTATATAGAAACGACTCCGGTATTAGCAGTGAATGAGACTACTCAGCCTACTATTGCACGTACATTATCGAAAAATGGTATTAGTTATGTAGAAGCTGGCACCATCAACCAGCCGATATGTGATCGTAAAGGTGATTTGATTTGTGCTGACTGGGGATATGTATATCTTGGTAGTGTAAATGGAGCAGGAAAATCTATAAGTTTGGGTGACTATAGCGGAATGAAGGAAGCTTTTGTTAAAAATGGAACTTTAGCTTCAAGTAAGACCAAATGGATTACTCGTCGGGAAGAAAATACTCCTGCAATGGCTTATGTACATAATTTTGGAACTGTTACCAAAGATGGTAAAGATGGTTTCTTGATGATCGGTTATGATGACATTTATTCCATTGAATATATGTATGAGAAACGTATGGGATATTGGAAGCATGATGGTAAAGTAACGATTTTTGATGCTTTCGAAAAACTAAGAGACAACTATCAATCCATCATGGAGCGTTGTCGTGCACTTGATGAGCTTATTTATAGCGATGCAGAAAAAGCAGGTGGTAAAAAATATGCAGAAATATGCTCTGCAGCCTATCGCCAAGTTATTTCTGCTCACAAACTATTTACAGACAAAGAAGGCAATCTGATGTGGTTCTCTAAAGAGAATAACAGTAATGGTTGTATCAATACAGTCGACCTGACCTATCCGTCTGCTCCCCTGTTTTTGGTCTATAATCCTGATTTACAAAAGGCAATGATGACTAGTATCTTTGAATATAGTGCTAGCGGTCGCTGGGATAAACCTTTCGCAGCACATGACCTTGGCACTTATCCAATAGCTAATGGACAAGTTTATGGTGGTGACATGCCGATTGAAGAAAGTGGTAATATGGTGATTCTAACTGCAGCTATTTCGAAAATTGAAGGTAATGCAGATTATGCTAAGAAATATTGGGACATTCTAACGACATGGACTAATTATTTAGTAGAGTATGGACAGGACCCGGAAAACCAACTTTGCACGGATGACTTCGCCGGACATTGGCTCATAATGCCAATCTTTCAGTGAAAGCCATCATGGGAGTGGCCGGATACAGCGAAATGGCTCGGATGCTCGGATTAAATGATGTAGCAGACAAATATGCGGCTATAGCCAAGAAAATGGCGGTGAAATGGGAAGAAATGGCAAATGAAGGTAGTCATTATCGCCTGGCTTTTGACCGTAAAGATACTTGGAGCCAAAAATACAATATGGTTTGGGATAAGTTGTGGAATCTGAATTTATTTCCTAATAATGTAATCGGAAAAGAAATAAACTATTACTTGACCAAGCAGAATCCTTACGGGCTTCCTCTGGACTCTCGTAAAGAATACACAAAATCCGACTGGATCATGTGGACAGCAGCTATGTCATCAGATAAGGAAACTTTCCAGAAATTCTCTGATCCTGTCTATAAATATATCAATGAAACAGTCTCTCGTGTACCTATCAGTGACTGGCACCATACAGACAGCGGACGATGGGTTGGCTTTAGAGCTCGTTCGGTGATTGGAGGATACTGGATGAAGGTATTAATGGATAAAGTTCAGAATAATCAATAATTTAAATCTAGTGTATTATGAAATGTAAAACTATGAAACATGGGAGCATAGGGTTACAGTGTATGATGTTGGCATTCGTTTTTGCAGTCTGTTTTACTGGCTGCAAAGATAGCAAAGACGAGACATCAGCACCTTATGATCCGAATCAGCCAGTAGAGGTAACTGATTTCACACCCAAGTCGGGAGGTGGAAAGAAAAAGATGATTATCTATGGCAGTAATTTTGGCACAGATCCTTCTCTTGTTTCCGTTAAGGTAGGTGGAAAGGATGCGATTGTTATCAGTGCTAAAGGTACTAGCATTTATTGTTCTACACCGGAGAGTTGTTTTGAAGGAACTGTAGAAGTGAAAGTTGGTGAGCAAGTTGTGATATTGCCTGAAAAATACCAGTATGAACCACAATTGGTGGTGACAGACTTATGTGGTGATGTAGATGAATTGGGTCAGGGCGATATTGTAGAGACTGGACCGTTTGATAATTGCGGAAAGATTGATTATCCTTTTTGGTTTTCTTTCGATCCTCAACATACTAATATCCTATACTTGTCTCAAAATGATAATGAAAGACCTTTAAGGATACTGGATTTGGAAAAGAAAATGATCTACTCTAAAAAATTGAATGACATTAAACGTGCAACTACTATTACATGGACTAATGATGGTGATATGGTATTGGCTACTCCTCAGACTGGTAATTCTAAGAATAGAAACAACATTATCTTAAAGCGTGGAAGTAGTGTGGACGGACTAGATTTCAAAGAGTCTAGTTGGGTAGCTTTGACGCGTGGTAATGCTTGCAATGGCTCTATGGTCCTTCCGCAAACGGGAGAACTTTACTTCAATTATCGTGCAGAGGGTAAAGTGTACAGATATAATTTTGAAGAGAACGGTTATAATAACAATCCGGAAGTTCCTAAAGGAGAAGGGCTGGATGATCTTTTGGCATTTAGCGTACCTAACCAAACCGTTGACTTTAGTATGGTTCCTCATCCAACAGGTAAATATGTGTATATCATAATGCATGAATCGCATTATATACTTCGCTCCAATTATGATGATGAAACAAAAAAATTAGTGACGCCGTACATTGTGTGTGGACAATCCGGTCAGGCGGATTATAAAGATCTTGTTGGTATCAATGCACGTATCAATAGGCCCGGTCAAGGTGTTTTTGTTCTTAATGAGGAGTACAAGGCTGCCAATAAAGCTGATTGGTATGACTTTTATTTTGCAGATAGAGAGAATCATTGTATCCGAGTGTTGACTCCGGATGGAGTGGTTTCTACATTTGCCGGACGTGGTTCCGCTTCCTCAACCAGTTATAAATGGGGTAAGCAAAATGGGGAGGTGCGTGAAAGAGCACGTTTTAATCAACCGACAGCTTTAGCCTACGATGAGGCTACAAAGACTTTCTATGTAGGTGATTGGGGAAATCATAAGATTCGGAAGATTGCTAGGGAACAAGCCTCTGACGATTTAAGCATAGAAGCATCCGATGATAATCAGAACCAAGGAAATCAATAAAAAGAAGAACGCATGAGAATAAAAGAATTTATTACGATTTGTTTGTTGTTAGTCTCAGTTTCTCTCTTTGCACAAGAAAAAACGATTGAGGTGACAGGAGTCGTGACAGACATGAATAAAGAACCATTGGTAGGTGTTAATGTGACAGTGAAGGACAAACCGGGTTTAGGTGCAATAACAGATATCAACGGACGCTACAAGATTAAAACTGAGGAATTTTCTCGTTTGGTATTCTCGTATATTGGTTTCGATACGCAAGAGGTATTGGTGAAACGTCAGAATCTGGTTAATATATCAATGAAAGAATCGGAAGCTAAGGAAATCGATGAGGTTGTAATCACGGGAACTGGTGCACAGAAAAAGTTGACCGTGACTGGTGCCGTGACGAATGTAGATGTCGAGGTTTTGAAATCTAACCCTACAGCCAATCTTTCTAACGCACTGGCGGGAAATGTGTCGGGTGTGCTTGCTATGCAGACTTCCGGACAACCGGGTGTGAACACTTCTGAATTCTGGATTCGAGGTATCTCCACTTTTGGTGCCAATAGTGCTGCATTGGTGCTGGTTGATGGTTTTGAACGTGATTTGGATGAAATTAACATTGAAGATATTGAGTCTTTTACTGTATTGAAAGATGCTTCTACCACAGCAATTTACGGTTCTCGCGGTGCAAATGGTGTGGTTTTGATTACTACTAAACGTGGTAAGGAAGGTAAGATCAAAATCAATGCTAAGGTGGAAAGTTCTTATAATTCGCGCACCATCACACCCGAATTTGCGGATGGCTATAGTTATGCTATGCTGATGAATGAAGCGCGGATTACGCGTAATCAGGAGAGAATGTATCAGGATGATGAAATGGAATCTTGCGATTGGGGCTTGATCAGGATTTGTATCCGAATGTGGACTGGATGGATGTGCTGATGAAGGATGGAGCCATGACTTATCGTGCCAATCTGAATATGAGTGGTGGTGGTAGCACGGCACGTTACTTCGTATCTCTCAGTTATATTAATGAGGAAGGTATGTATAAGACGGATGAGGCTATGCGCAAGGATTATAATACCAATCCCAGTAGCCAGCGTTGGAACTATCGTCTGAATACAGATATAGACATTACTAAAAGTACACTTGTTAAAGTGGGAGTATCTGGTTCTTTGAAAAAACGTAATGCACCGGGACAAGGTGCTAACGTATGGACTTCCTTAATGGGACAGAGCCCGATCAGTATTCCCGTCATGTACTCTAACGGTTATATTCCCTCACACGGAACGGACGATAATCGCAATAATCCTTGGGTGCTTGCTACACAGAGTGGTTATAAGGAAATCTGGAACAATAAAATTCAAACCAATATTTCTTTGGAGCAAAAGTTGGATTTCATCACGAAAGGTCTACGTTTTGAGGGACGTTTCGGGTTTGATACGAGTAACCAGAGCGAAATAAACCGCATCAGAATGCCGGAAACTTGGCGTGCTCAAAGGGACCGTGATGATGACGGGAATCTGGTTTTTAAGCAACAAAATGCTGAGAAACCTATGGAACAGACTAGTTCTTCGAGTGGTGAGCGTCGTGAATTCTTAGAAGCATTTTTACAATATAATCGGGCGTTCAAAGCACATCATGTGGGTGCAATATTGAAATATACTCAGGACGCTTACCGGACTACAGTTGATATTGGTACAGATGTAAAAAATGGTGTTGCCAAACGACACATGGGATTGGCGGGACGTGTCAACTACAACTGGAACTATCGTTATTTCGTAGATTTCAATTTCGGCTACAACGGTTCGGAGAATTTTGCAGACGGACATCGCTTTGGCTTTTTCCCGGCCTTTTCTTTGGCTTGGAACATAGCGGAAGAGAAATTGATAAAAAAACATCTGAAATGGATGAATATGTTTAAGTTGCGTTATTCATATGGTAAGGTTGGTAGTGATAAACTTAAAATAGGCGATACTGTACATCGTTTCCCCTATTTATATACTATCAAAGATGATGGAAATGGCTGGACTTGGAGTGATTATGGCTCTCCGGACAATGTCTATACAGGAATGCACTATACGCAATTAGCCTCCAACAATGTTACTTGGGAAATTGCAACCAAGCACGATGCCGGTGTGGACCTTTCTCTATTTAATGATAAGTTAACAGCTACTGTAGATTATTTCCATGAACAGCGCGACGGAATCTATATGGAACGTCAATATTTACCTGGTATTGTGGGCGTGAATAGTAATCCGAAAGCTAATGTAGGAAGTGTTCTGTCGAAAGGCTTTGACGGTAACTTTGCTTACAAACAGAAGATAGGAAAGGTTAATCTGACTGTTCGCGGTAATTTCACTTACAGCAAAAACGAAATTTTGGAGAAAGATGAAATGAATGCGGTTTACCCTTATCAAAAGGAGGCAGGTTACCGGGTGAATCAGGCAAAGGGACTAATTGCTTTGGGACTGTTCAAAGATTACGATGATATACGCAATAGTCCTCAGCAGACAGCATGGGGAAAAGTACAACCGGGTGACATCAAATATAAAGATGTCAATGGAGATGGCGTTGTTAATGACGGAGACAAAGTGGCTATTGGTGCGACAACCAAACCGAATTTAATTTATGGATTTGGTGTCTCTGCACAATGGAAAGGGTTCGATTTCAATGCACACTTCCAAGGGGCAGGCAAGTCTTCGTTTTTCATTAATGGTCCTACAGTATACGCTTTTAGTGGCAGTCAATGGGGAAATGTTCTGACAAATTTGGTGAAAAACCGCTATGTTGATGCGGAGACGGCAGCTACATTGGGCATTCCTGCTAATGAGAATCCAAATGCTTCGTATCCTCGGCTTAGTTATGGAGGGAACGATAATAACTATAGAGCTTCTACTTTCTGGCTTAGAGATGGCTCTTATTTACGTTTGAAGACATTGGAGGTAGGTTATACATTGCCTAAATCAATCGTGAACAAAATACGGTTTAATAAAATACGCGTATTTTTTATCGGTACAAACCTCTTGACGTTTGCTAAATTTAAAGAATGGGATCCGGAAATGGGAAGTACTAATGGAGAGAAGTATCCACTTGCCAAGACATTTACTTTGGGATTGACTGTGAATATCTAATTAAATACATGAAAAATGAGAAAGATATATAAACTGTGTATTGGTATTGCGTTGAGTGCGATTATTGTTGCTTGTGCGGATAAACTCGACTCTGATAAATATTTTAAAGACCGTCGTTCTTTGGAGGATGTATTTACTGATAAAGAAAATACAGAAGAATGGTTGGCGCATGCTTACTCCTTTTTAAATGGTTACAATTTGGAAGTATCTATGATGTTGAATACCATCACTAATTTTGCCGATGATATCTATTTTGGAGGTAATAGTCTTGCTGTGTATAAGGAGTTCAAGACTGGTACTTACGATGAAAGCTATCGGCATTCGTGGAGTGAAAGTTATAAAGGTATTCGTCAAGCATCTATCTTTATCCAGCATATTGATATGAACACGAAATTTACCGAAGAGGAGAGGGCCGATCTGAAGGCGCAGGCACGTTTTGTGCGTGCTTACTATTATTGGTTATTGTTGCGTAAATATGGTCCTGTGCCTTTGTTACCTGATGAAGGACTGGATTATACTGCCAGTTATGATGATTTGGCCATCCAACGTAGTTCGTATGATGAATGCGTAGAGTATATCGAATCGGAGATGCTCTTGGCTGCCAAAGATTTGCCTCTGAACCGAGCTCTTAATCAGGGCGCGCGTCCTACACGCGGAGCGGCATTGGCGGCTCGTGCCAGAGCGTTGTTGTATTCGGCAAGCCTATTAATAACCCACGTCCGGGGGAGGCAGATAAGTTTTCGGATATGGTAGACTATGATGGAAATTGTCTGATGTCTCAAGAATATAATGAATATAAGTGGGCAAAGGCAGCAGCTGCGGCCAGAGATGTAATGGAACTTCCCGGGGAAAATAACGGACGTCGTTATGAGCTTTATCATAAGAAGGCTACTGATATTGCCGAACCTGGATATCCTGCTACCATTGCTCCTTATCAGGATGGTGATTTCTCGACAAAAACATGGAATGAAGGTGGTTATAGTGATATAGATCCTTACGAATCTTACCGGTCGGTTTTCAACGGTGCGTTAGCGATGTATCAGAATCCGGAGCTGATTTTCAGCCGTGGACGTAACCAAGGGGGGAACAGTTTGGTTGAAATGGTGAAACTTCAAATGCCGAGAACATTAGGTAATGGAAGCAATGCTTATGGTATGACAATAAAGATGTGTGATGCTTACTATATGTATGATGGCTCGGAGTTTAACCGCCAAACCTTTTTGGATACCTGTCAGGTTGGAAATCGTTTTGTGACTAAAAAGGAAGGAGAAGCAGGAACATATCCTCATTTAAAGAAGGGGGTGTGGAAAGAGTATGCATGGCGTGAACCGCGTTTCTATGCTTCCGTTTCGTTCAATGGTTGCGTGTGGCCTTTACTAAAAAATGCAGAGACAGTTGATTATAAAAATGACGTTGAGAAACAAGTTAACTATTATTACGGTATCAATACAGACGGTTTCTCCGGTACTGGTGTCTATTTACGATCCGGGATCGGTATCATGAAATATGTGCATCCGGATGACACGAATCGTAAGGAAATCAAAGCGAAAGCAGAGCCTGCCATTCGTTTTGCCGAAATCCTGTTGATTTATGCTGAAGCACTGAATGAACTGGAAGACGGTTCCTCATACGACATTTCGTCATGGGATGGATCTACTACTTATTCCGTTAGCCGTGATATTAATGAAATGAAAAAAGGTATCAGGCAAGTACGTCGCCGTGCAGGTGTGCCTGATTATACAATGTCGGAATATCAGGATCGGGATGTATTCCGCAAAAAGTTGAAACGTGAACGTCAAATTGAACTTATGGCCGAAGGGCAGCGCTATTTTGATTTACGTAGATGGAAAGATGCAGAAGTGGAAGAGTCCAAGAAAAATTACGGATGTAATTTCTATATGTCGGACACAGAGGAGCAGAGAGAACAATTTTATACTCCGATTGAAATTGCAGACTTACCTACTGCTTTCTCGCGTAAACTCTATTTCTGGCCTATCAGCCATGATGAGTGAAACGTAATAAACGGTTGACGCAGAATCCGGGATGGACGTACAATGATTAATCTCCTAATAAGAATATGATATGAAAAAAATATATATATGCTTAAGTTTATTGGCTGTCATCGTCTTGGGAACCGCTTGCAATAATGAGTGGGAAGATGAACAGTATGAACAATATGTGTCTTTCAAAGCGCCTATTGCTTCAGGAGGTGATGGTGTTACTACCATTTATGTAAGATATAAGGACAATGGAAAGGTGACTTATCAGCTACCTATCATTGTCAGTGGCTCTACAGTGAATGGACAAGATAGAGATATACGTATAGCAGTGGATAAGGATACGCTGGAAACACTGAATATTGAGCGTTTTAGTCTTTATCGTCCGGAATTATGGTATACGGAAATGGAGGAAGATAAATACGAATTCCCCGAAACAGTACATATTCCTGCCGGTTCGTGTGTAGAGCAATTGAATATAGATTTTAATCTACAAGGCATTGATATGTTGGAGAAATGGGTTTTACCATTGACCATTGTTGATGATGGAGCCTCTGATTATCAGAGTCATCCGCGTAAGAACTATGCAAAAGCTTTGTTGAAAGTAGTGCCTTTTAATGATTATTCCGGTTCGTACACGGCTTCTTCCATGAAAGTGTACACCTATATAAATGGCAAGCCTGACAACAACGCGAGAACGACGAACAAGCGTACAGGATATGTGATAGATAACAATTCCGTATTCTTTTATGCAGGTCTGATTAATGAGGATATGGATAAAGACATACGTAAGAAGTATAAAATTAATGTACATTTTAAAGAGGATGGAACATTGGATATGGAGCCGGACGATCCAACAAACGAGATGGAATTCAAACTGATAGGAACACCTATCTACAGTAGTACATCGATAATGGACGCTACCCGTCCTTACTTGGAACGTCGTTATGTTCAAATTATGTTTGAATACGATTTTCAAGATTTTACCTATGGTGGAAGTGGTACAGAAGTTATTCCTATCAAGTATAGAGTAGAAGGAAGCATGACGCTTCAACGGAATATCAATACGCAGATTCCGGATGAAGATCAACAGATTGAATGGTAATCTTATAAATGAGTAGAGGTAGGGAAGATATTAGGAATAGTGTCTTCCTTATTTTGTTTATATATGGGGTTAGATTAGCTGTTCCTCATCTCTGTTTACCTGTTTTTTTCCTTTATTGATTTGTATTTTTCCCTTTCTCTTAAAAAACTTCTCTACTTTTGCTACATAAGTCAGTCACACGAAACCGACAAAAAGCATAGTTAATTAAATCAGAATAATTATGAACATCAAAAAACATTTGCCTTGGTTGGGAGCTTTATTACCCGTGGCCAGTATGCAGGCAGAGACAAAACCCAATGTGGTCGTCATCTATGTAGATGATATGGGAATCGGAGATATCGGTTGTTATGGAGGTAAGTTTGTTCCTACTCCGAATATTGATAAGATAGCGCAGGACGGATTGTTATTCAATCAGTATTATTCATCCGCACCGGTCAGCTCACCTTCACGTTGCGGATTGACAACAGGCAAATTCCCGATTGAAGTAGGAATTAATACCTTTTTAAATAATAAAGCCAGCAACAAGAAGTGTGAACAGCGTAACTTTTTGAGTGACAAGAATCCTTCCATGGCACGTGCTTTCCAAAGTGCAGGTTACGCTACCGGGCATATAGGTAAATGGCATATGGGAGGCGGACGCGACGTGCACAATGCACCTTCTATTAAGAATTATGGTTTTGACGAATATATATCAACGTATGAAAGTCCGGACCCTGAACCTGCAATCACTGCTACAAACTGGATATGGTCGGCCAAAGACAGCGTAAAACGCTGGAGACGTACCGAGTACTTTGTAAACAAGAGCATCGACTTCGTTAAACGTCATAAAGATCAGCCTTTCTTTTTGAATCTCTGGCCGGATGATATGCATACCCCTTGGGTACCGGAATTTAAGCAAAAGGATAACAAAAGCTGGAACACAGAAGAAGCCTTCATCCCTGTTCTTGCTGAAATGGACAAACAGATCGGACGTTTTATCAAAGCATTGGATGAGTTGGGATTGTCGGAAAATACAATCGTGATTTTCACTAGTGATAATGGACCGGCGCCCAGTTTCCAATCCGTTCGTGCTGCCTATTTAAGAGGAACGAAGAACAGCCTTTATGAAGGTGGAATTCGTATGCCGTTCCTTATAAAATACCCCAAGAAAATAAAGGCTGGACAAGTGAATAATGAGAGCGTACTGTGTGCTGTCGATTTATATCCCTCTTTATGTGCGATAGCCGGAATTGAAACAGAGAAAGGTTATCAGGGAGACGGACAAAATTATGATAAAGTTCTTTTGGGTAAATCGAAAGCTAAACGTAAAACGGATTTGATGTGGGATTTCGGTAGAAACCAATTCTTTAAGAAACCGGGAAATGCAAACGACAGAAGTCCTCATCTGGCTATACGCAGTGGCAACTGGAAGCTATTGATAAATAGCGATGGAAGCGATGCACAGCTGTACGATATTGAAAAAGACAAATTCGAGAAGAACGATGTGGCGCAGTCGCATCCGGAAGTCGTAGCTAAGTTGAGCAAAAAAGTATGTAAATGGTTTGCGGAAAACAAAGACAAAGGAAAAGAGTAATACAGTGAAAACAAATTATAAACCAATATTAAACTTTATGAATTCTAAATTATTACTATTACCGACCGCCTTGATGGTTGCTGGCCATTCTGCAGCAGAGGCGAAAGGCAAGAAATCGGACAAACGTCCTAATATCTTGGTAATTCTTGCAGATGACCTTGGCTATTCTGATCTGGGATGCTATGGTAGCGAGATTCATACTCCTAATTTGGATAAACTGGCACAAGAAGGAGTACGCTTTAATCATTTCTATAATGCAAGTCGTAGTTGCCCGACTCGTGCTTCCCTGTTGACGGGACTTTATCAGCACCAAGCCGGAATTGGACGAATGACCTTTGATGCTCACTTGCCGGGCTATCGCGGAACACTCTCACGCAATGCCGTTACTATTGCCGAGGTGTTGAAAGAAGCAGGATATACCACCAGTATGGTTGGAAAATGGCATGTTGCAGAGACTCCACTCCGTAAAGACCAACGCGAATGGTTGGCACACCGTGTCTTCCATGATACATTCTCTGATTTATGTCATTATCCCGTCAATCGTGGGTTTGATTCTCACTATGGAGTAATTTATGGAGTGGTGGATTACTTTGATCCGTTCAGTCTGGTAGAAGGTGAAGTGCCTATAAAGGAAGTACCCAAAGGATATTATATAACCCAAGCTCTTTCTGACCGCGCTGTGCAGGAAGTGGAAGAATATGCAAAGGATGATAAACCATTCTTTATGTACTTGGCTTATACAGCACCACATTGGCCGCTGCATGCACTTCCTGAAGATATTGAGAAATATAAGGATACTTATAAAGTAGGTTGGGAAGCTATCCGTAATGCCCGTTATGAACGTCAAAAGCAGTTGGGTATTTTCCCGGGAATGGATAACTTTTTGTCCGAACGTCAGTTTCATGACAAATGGGAAGACAATCCACATGCAGAATGGGATGCCCGTGCGATGGCCGTTCACGCTGCAATGATCGACCGTGTAGATCAGGGTATTGGACAAATTATCGAGGCTTTGAAAAAGACCGGACAGCTTGATAATACACTGATTCTTTTCTTGTCTGATAATGGTTGCAGTAACGAAGACTGCCAGAACATGTCTGGTGGAGAGAACGACCGTCCGGATATGACTCGTGATGGAAAGAAAATCATTTACCCGCGTAATAAACAAGTATTGCCTGGACCACAGACTACATACGCTTCATTGGGAGCCCGTTGGTCTAATGTAGCGAATACTCCATTCCGCTTTTGGAAAGCTAAATCTTATGAGGGAGGAATCTGTACTCCGATGATTGCTCATTGGCCGAAAGGAATTAAAAAGAACGTGGGTGGCATGACATCTGAAATAGGTCATGTGATGGACATCATGGCTACTTGTGTCGATTTAGCGGATGCTGAATATCCAACTACCTATAAAGGACATGATATTCTTCCAATGGAAGGAAAGAGCTTGCTTCCTATCTTCAAGACCGGACATCGCAAGGGACACGCCTATCTGGGTTTTGAACATTTCAACGAACGTGCTTTTCTTTCCAATGATGGCTGGAAATTGGTTCGCCCGAAAAATAACTCTCAATGGGAATTGTACAATTTGAATGAAGACCGGAGCGAGCAACATGATCTGGCTGCTAAATATCCGGAGAAGGTGGCAGAAATGTCAAAAGCCTACGAAGCATGGGCTAAGCGTTGCATGGTAGAACCTTACCCGGGACAGAAAAAGAAATAACTGTCATTCCATTTAAAACGGAATGAATAGAACATTGAATGAATAATGGGGATGAGGTTGTTCTTGATTAAGAATCATTCATCCTCATTGATATATCTAAAGATCTTATTCTTTTGGGAATAAAAATAAGTACAAATGAAAGTTCCATATAATAATTTGGATATGCAGATGCAGAAGAGTTTCTTAATAGTGTTTACTTTAATAGTGACAAATACAGCAAATCTTGCAGCAAAAAGTTCACCTTGGGATATAGCGGACAAAATAGTAGCAGAACTTAATCCGGTGACTTTTCCTGATAAGACATACAACATTGCTGATTTTGGTGCTGTAGCAGATGGGAGAATGCCTTGCAAAGGTGCTTTTGATAAGGCTATAACACAATGTAGTGATCAAGGCGGCGGTAGAATAATTGTACCTGCAGGAACTTATTATATGAATGGACCGCTGGTATTTAAGAGTAATGTCAATATCCATTTGGAAGATGGTGCTATCTTGAATTTTAGTAGTAACCAGGAAGATTATTTGCCCGCGGTAATTACACGATGGGAAGGTACGGAGTTGTTTAATTATTCTCCGCTAATTTACGCTTATCATGTACAGAATATCGCTTTGACTGGAAAAGGCACGATAAATGGCAATGGTTCCAAGAAATTTTCTGCCTGGGCTGATAATCAGAATATAGACAAGGAAATACTAAGACGAATGGGACGTGAAAACCTGCCTATTTACAGGCGTATATTTGGAGAGGGTTTCAGATTACGTCCAGGGTTTATCGAACCGTATGGCTGTGCAAATGTGCGTATTGAAGGTATCACAATCAAAGATTCACCGTTCTGGGTGATCCACCCGATATTTTGCAACAATGTTATTGTTCGTGATGTAACGGTTGACAGTCATAATCGGAATAACGATGGTTGTGATCCTGAATCATGCAGCAACGTTTTGATTGAAGGTTGTACTTTCTCCACGGGCGATGATGCTATTGCTATTAAGTCGGGACGGGATAATGATGCTTGGCGTATTGGACAGCCTACTGAAAATGTCGTCATTCGCAATTGCACCTTTTGGTCAAAAATAAACGGGGTATGTATCGGAAGCGAAATATCGGGAGGTGTACGTAATGTATTTATAGAAAATATTAGTATCCTTAAATCATCGAATGCCATCTATTTCAAATCGAATCTTGACAGAGGGGGATATATCGAAAATATTTATGTTCGCAACATACAGGCTGACTCGGTGCGCACAGCTTTGGTTCGCGTAGAACCGAATTATAAGGGAGAGCGATCGGGATTTCATCCTACCTTGTTCAACAAGATTACGGTCGAAAACGTAACTTGTGGGCAAACGAATGAGTGTGCTATATCCATGGCTGGATTCCCGGAACTACCTATAAGAAACATTACGTTGAAGAATATCACCGTAGATAAGGCTGTGTCGGACTATCGCTTGGAGAATGGTGAGAATATTATTTTCGAGAATGTGAGAGTAAATGGTGAAAAATTACCGGAAAAACCAGAAGCGAAAAAGATTAAGAAACTTCGTGTTTTATAAGATATACTGTCATTATTAAGTGCCAAACATACTTGTAATGGGATATTCGTTGAATTAAAAATATAAGGCAACTAGCTCGCAAAGAGTTAGTTGCCTTTTTGAAAGAGAGAATTACTCTTGTTAGGATAGAAAAGTGAGAATTTTCAGAATGTTCTTGTTCATATACTTACTACTTTTGTAGTAAGGAATATTATTCTATTTGTCCAATGGTAGAAGACCTCATACTTCCTATCTGTCCATCTTTTCCCAGCGTTTCCGCTTGAATAATCAATGGAGTGGAATATTGATTATTATAGCATTCAATCACCGCTTTTCCATTTTCATCAGCTTGTACGGATGGATTCCAGTATAACGTCCGTCTTTTGTCCACTTTATCCATATACAATTCCTTGGTCGGGTAGGCAGGAGAATAATATTCCAAAGGACGGGTATATCCCTGGATAACGGTTTGTCGGGTACCAAGTACGGCACTCTGACTTTTATTCAACACATCGCGTCTGGGTAGGGGAATCAGGTAGAAAACACTGTATTTATCCAGTTTGCTGATATCCACTCCCGTACTATCGGTAACTTCGGACATTTTGGTGTTTTGGATAATCTCGTCATCGATGCCTCCTGTTCCTTTGCTGATGATGATAGAGGCCAATCCATCCACCTCGGTCAACATCATTTGAGTTTCTGTCTCGGATAAAATGTGGTTATCCATGATATAGCAGATCGGTTTCTGCCGATAAGTAAGCTTGTCATTGCTACGATCCCAATCGAATTGCGGACTTAACTTTTCCATTAATTCCGGAATAGTTGTGACAATCTTCCCATTGTCACGTAATAAATCTACAGAACGGCGTACGTCGTAATAAGCGTCGATGCTTTTCTCATTGATTTTAGTAGCCATATTACTTCCTTGCCGGCGTTTACTTTTTATTTCCACCTCATCCAATACATAAAGTCCTTCTACCTTTCGGATAGAATCCATGTATAGAGAATCAAAACTCTCGGCTTTCTGTTGCCAGTAGGCCAAGTCTTTCCATTCCGGATGAAGCTCCTTGTAGCCGTAAGCCCGCGGAGCGGGGGAGAAATTACGGTCGATCAGGATAGAAGCATCCTTATTACGTTCTTTACCGACTTTCCGGGTTTGGATCACTGCCTCCGTCGTTCCTTCAAAATCTTCCACCGGAATGCTGAAACGGCCGTTTTCATCGGTCACGGTTCCTCCGGTTATGAATTGATCGTCCTTCTTTACGATCACGCTAAGCGCAATATCTTTCAGTTTATTTTTGAGAATGGTTGATTTCACCTGCCCGTTCAGTGCTAATTGTGTTTCCGGCAATTGAAGCGGAGTGAAAGGAGCGGTAGAGATGGCCTGGCTCATGTCGTATTTACGCCATCCGTGCACCATCAATAAAACATCCAGTTCGGTTTGCTTCCGCGGAGACGGAGACGCAAAGTAATAACCGGGTTGATGGATATATCCTTTTAAATCGGAGGTTAATAGCAGGTCAGTGAAAATATTGTTGTCATACTCCAAATAATCCGACCGGACACCATCCCGGATGCTGACCGACAATTCTCCGGACACAGGTTCCCCCTTAGCATTCTTTATTTGCAATTCACAACGGATGGGAGCGTAGGGAGCATACACCTCTTTCAATTTTTTTGTCGATATTTGCAGGGGAGCACGCGGATTGGCAAAGACAAAACGTTCGCACAATGTATTGCCTGCCCGGTTGATGAGCTGACTTGCAGTACGCCTGCCGGTAGCTTACGGGTGGGTAGAATAAACTCCTGCGGAGCATCCGACCGGCAACTAATCAATTGATGAACATACGGGCGTCCCTGATGACTGATAAATACAGCCAGTGTATCTTGAGGAGTAGCGGCATTACAGAAAACTCTCACCAAAAGGGCACCGGCATTACTGACAGTGCTCAAAACATACCCGTTAGGCAATGCCTGTGGAAGGGTAAATTCATATTTCTTTCCTTGAAAATCGACTTTAGCAATCGCAGGTTGAGCTGAAGGCGTATATTCAAAACGCCCCATTCCATCGTGCAAAGTCTCGAAAGAAGTGATTTCTGCCCCTTCTTTGGTATAGATCGTTCCCGATAATTCGATATTCCCTTCATTTTTACTCTCCGCCTTGAAAGCCACTTGCGAAGTCACCCCCTCCACTAATTGTCCTCCTTCAGGGAAAAAGCGTACATTTAACTTCTCCTCTGTTTCCGACGGACGGTTCTCCATCGACGAACTAAGTTCGTAAGTCGTGATACTACGTTCCAGCTTATCACTATTTGTCAGTTGATAAATAGGAAAAGTGCGCGAAAAGTACTGTGGTTCATTAAAAGCAAGCATCCAGCGGGTATAGGCACGTACCTCGTAATAGCCGGATAACATGGAAGGGGGAAGAATGAATTGTCCGTTTCCTTCTCCCTGTGTCAGTTTGATGATTTGTTTATCTGCTATATGCCCTGTCTGGTCTACCAACTCTACATATAGAGGACGACTGATCTGACTGAAAGTCTGTTGTTCAGCAAGAGTGACATAAGCCTTGAACCAGATCGTATCTCCGACGTAATAACTCGTATTGTCAAAATGCAAATACGCCTTCTCCCGTGGAAAGTTGTTGGCAAATGTTTGTGCCTGGTTCATGTATTGTTGGAATACAACCTTGGCGGGAGGTACTTCTCCTGACACATACGCGGTCAGGAGATTACATACAATGAGTATCAGTATGAATAGTTTGTTCTTCATGATAGCTTACTATTTTATCTTTTTCGGTCTGCTTGGAATCTTTTCGAAGATAGTCTTAATACGCTGCATATCCAGCTTGGGACGTCGGTCATAATAATAAATTCCATTTTTCTCTAAATCAATGTCGGTCAATTGCGTGTAGCAAAATCCTGTAACGTCCGGTGAGGAAGCTATTGTCTGTATCAACCCTTCCAGCCGTTCGTAGATCCTTCTTCGTTGGTGAGCATACCTCCATACCCCCATGAGTTATCCCGTTTGGTAGATTCTGTCCAAAGTATACCTCCGAATTCTCCGATGAAAAAAGGCTGGTTGTTGTAAAATGCCATTCTGTTGTTAGGCTTCAAGTGCTGTGCAAAACGCATGGCATCAGATTCGTAGTTTCGGATGCTCCATATATCACTCATGAAATGCACATCTCCTGCAATACCGTTCACAGGACGTGAAGGGTCTATGGCTTTGGTCAGTTGATAGGTACCGATGCACAGGCGCATCATTGTACCCGTCAGGAGGGTTAATGCGTCTTCAAGCGGCTGATTGAAGGGAACCCAGGTGATGATTGACGGGTGGTTGCGATCCCGTGTGATAACTTCTGCCCATTCGCTAAGGAAGTTGCGTGATGCTACTTCGTTCTTGATATTCATCCCCCAGTTGGGAGATTCTCCCCAAGTTATAAATCCCAATTTGTCGGCCCAGTAATGGAATCTTTCTTCAAATACCTTCTGATGAAGACGTGCTCCGTTGAATCCGGCAGCTTTGCTTAATAGAATATCATTTTTCAGAGCTTCGTCGTTTGGAGCAGTCCAGAGTCCATCCGGATAATATCCCTGATTTAAGACGAGGCGTTGAAAGTAAGGTTCATTGTTTAAATAGATCATTCCATCTGCCGTATGCACCTTACGCATACCTATATAAGATTTTACCTCATCTACGGTTTCTCCGGTCGGACTTTTGATACTGTAGACAATATCATAAAGGTGTGGATCTTCGGGACTCCAGAGTTTCATGTTTTTAATGGGAAGGATGACAGGAGTTCCGTTGTTACATTTTACAGTTTTTTGAACCACCTTTTTCTGATTGTCATACAAGGTGATTTGAAGCGTCCTATCATTGGATGCCTGATAAAATTCGGGTGTGATGATTAACTGCTCTTCATCAATATCCGGAGTGGTTACGGCTGATTTCAGACCATAGTGAGAAACAGCTTCCATCCATACGGTTTGCCAAATACCTGTGACACGGGAGTAGAAACATCCATAAGGAGATATCCGGGTAGATTGCTTACCGATAGTTTGAAGCCCTGAACGGGCATCATCCGTGACATAAACAACTAGGTTGTGCTTTTGTCCCGCTTTGACGGCAGGAGTTACATCCATTGAAAAAGAAGAACTTCCTCCATAATGACTGCCTACATAATGCCCGTCAATGAAGACTTCTGCATAATAATCGACCGCTCCGAAGTGCAGTATGATTTTCTTTCCCTCCCAGTCGGAAGGTATGGATATGGGACGTTGGTACCACATCTGATTGATAAAATCGGTATAATTCACTCCTGACAGTTTACTTTCAGGACAGAAAGGGACGGTAATCGTATTACTGAATTGCTTGGCTATTGTCAACCGCCGGCTTCTCCCCGAATTGGAGAAGTCGAACTCGTATGTCCATTCACCGTTGAGATTAATCCATTCGGATCTTTCAAATTGAGGTCTTGGATATTCCGGACGAGGAATATCATTGGCTGCGTTTAATGTAAAGGATAACAATAAGCCGGCCAAAATCAGATGTGCCTTTTTCATTATTTATTTTTTTTGTTTTGCGTTTTGTGCGCAAAGTGTATTAGTTTATACAAAGATAGGACATTTGACATACAAAAGAGGAAACATATTGTTCAATAAAAGAAAAAAGCTGTTCATTCTAAAAAACATTGGTGGTAACATTGAATCAAATGTTGAAAATAGAAGGGAACTATTGTCTTTTAAATAGGGAATTTTCTTTTCGGGTATCACATATACCTGATTTTGTTCTTTATTGATTAGCATTTTTCCTTCCTTTTCCTTAAACTTCTCTACTTTTGTTTTCCAGATAATTGATAATACTATGGTAAAGAAGAATTTCTTAATGACTGCCCCCTTACTGATGGCATCGTTTTGTTCGGCACAAGAGAAGCCGAATGTCGTACTGATTATGGTAGATGATATGGGTTATTCCGATATCGGCTGCTATGGTGGAGAAATACTGACCCCTAATATTGATGCGTTGGCATCCAAAGGAGTACGTTTCACACAATTCTACAACACTTCACGTTCTTGCCCCGCCCGGGCCAGTTTAATGACAGGACTATATCAACATCAGGCAGGTATCGGTCAGATGTCCGAAGACCCGTTTAAAAATCCCGGCCAGAAGAGTCCGAATGATTGGGGTGTACCCGGATACAAAGGATTCCTCAACCGCAATTGTGTCACAATAGCCGAAGTTCTGAAAGAAGGCGGCTACCATACCTATATGGCAGGTAAATGGCATTTGGGAATGCATGGAGAAGAAAAGTGGCCCTTACAACGGGGATTTGAACGCTTCTACGGAATTTTGGCAGGAGCTTGCAGTTATCTCCGTCCATCGGGAGGACGCGGCTTAACCCTTGACAACACAAAACTTCCGGAGCCGGAAGCACCCTATTATACAACAGATGCATTTACCGATTACGCGATTCGCTTTGTTGATGAGCAGAAAGATGATAAACCTTTCTTCCTATATCTGGCATTTAACGCTCCTCACTGGCCGTTGCAGGCAAAAGAAGAAGACATTCAAAAATTCACGAAGATCTATCGTGAGAAAGGATGGGATGAAATTCGTGAAGCAAGACGGAAGCGGATGGCTAAGTTGGGAATTATCGACTCGAATACAGAGTTTGCCGAATGGGAAAATCGGAAATGGGACGAACTGACAGAGAAGGAAAAAGATGAAGTAGCCTACCGGATGGCCGTTTATGCAGCGCAGGTGCATTGTGTAGATTATAATGTAGGAAAACTGCTGGACTACCTGAAGAAGAACCGTAAGTTGGATAATACGCTTGTCATGTTCTTGTCCGATAACGGTGCTTGTGCCGAGCCATACGCTGAATTGGGAGGCGGGAAAGTGTCTGAAATCAACAATCCGGCTTGTAGCGTGTTCCCTTCTTACGGAAGAGCATGGGCACAGGTTTCCAATACTCCGTTCCGTAAATACAAATGCCGTTCTTATGAAGGAGGTATTTCTACCCCTCTCATCGTGTCGTGGAAAAGCAATCTGAAGAATAAGAAAGGTGAATGGTGCCGTGTTCCCGGTTATCTGCCGGACATTATGCCGACCATCCTGGAAGCAACAGGAGCCGCCTATCCGGAAACTTATCACGGCGGAAACAAAATATATCCATTGGTAGGCAGTAGCCTTTTCCCTGCTATTCAAAAGAAAGCAGACTCTATCCATGAATATATGTATTGGGAACATCAGAACAATAGAGCGATCCGCTGGGGAAACTGGAAAGCAATCCGCGACGAAAAAGGAAAAGAGTGGGAATTGTACGATGTGGTTAAAGACCGTACCGAACGTAACAATCTGGCAGAACAGCACCCTGAAGTGCTTACCAAGTTAGTTGCCGAATGGGAGAAATGGGCGAATGCAAACTTTGTATTACCGAAACATCCGAAGAAATAAATAAAGGAGGAACACAAAATGAATAAATTACTAGTAAGTGCATCCGTAGCCTTGGGAGCTACCAGCCTGTCTTTCGCCCAGCAAACGGAAAAACCGAACTTCCTATTGTTCATAGCCGACGATTGTTCTCATTATGATTTGGGCTGTTATGGCAGTGTTGATTCGAAGACTCCGAATATCGACCACTTTGCCACACAGGGAGTACGCTTCACACAAGCCTATCAGGCTGTTCCGATGTCATCGCCTACCCGCCATAATCTATATACTGGTGTATGGCCTGTACGTAGCGGGGCTTACCCTAACCATACTTGTGCCAATGAAGGCACATTGAGCGTTGTACATCATCTGCAACCGTTGGGTTATAAAGTCGCGTTGATCGGGAAATCGCATATTGCCCCGAAATCAGTATTTCCTTTCGACCTTTATGTACCTCCTTTGAAAGGTGGGGACTTGAATTTTGAAGCAATTCAGAAATTTATTTCCGATTGCAAGGCGAAAGGCGAACCTTTCTGTCTGTTTGTAGCTTCCAATCAACCACATACTCCCTGGAATAAAGGCGATGCCTCTCAATTTAATGCGGACAAACTGACACTGCCTCCTATGTATGTAGATATTCCCCAGACTCGCGAGTTGTTTACCCATTATCTGGCAGAGATCAATTATATGGATCAGGAATTTGGTAATGTCCTTTCTATCTTGGATCAGGAAAAAATGACGGATAAATCTGTTGTCGTATATTTGAGCGAACAAGGCAACAGCCTGCCTTTTGCCAAATGGACTTGTTATGATGCGGGGGTACACTCTGCCTGTATCGTTCGTTGGCCGGGAGTGGTTAAGCCGGGAAGCGTAAGTGACGCGTTGGTAGAATACGTAGATATTGTCCCTACTTTTGTCGATATAATAGGAGGAAAGCCGCAGGCAAAAGTAGATGGAGAAAGCTTTAAACCGGTATTGACAGGCAAGAAGAAAGCACACAAGAAATATTCTTTCTCCCTTCAGACCACGAGAGGCATCAATGCCGGATCGCCTTATTATGGCATCCGTTCGGTATACGACGGCCGATACAGATATATTGTCAATCTCACCCCGGAAGCTACTTTCCAGAATGTTGAAACAAAATCTCCTTTGTTTAAAGAGTGGAAAAGTCTGGCGGAAACGGATAGTCATGCAAAAGCGATGACGACTAAATACCAGCATCGTCCGGCTATCGAATTGTATGATGTGAAGAACGACCCGTATTGTATGAAGAATCTGGCGGAGGACGCGAAACAAGCTTCTACCATCAGCCGCTTGGATAAAGAGTTGAAACGCTGGATGAAGGATTGTGGAGACGAAGGACAACCTACCGAGATGCGTGCCTTCGAACACATGCCGGGAAAGAGAAAATAAACCGTCACACATCAAAACGAATGAAACACAGAATGTTATTTATAAATCGTATATCATGAAAAAAGAATTTTTTGGTTTGCTTTGTGGATGTACTCTGCTTCCGGCATTTCTTCATGCGCAGACAGAGCGTCCTAATATTGTGATTGTATTGGCCGACGATTTGGGTTGGGGTGATGTAGGATTTCATGGTAGTGAAATCAAGACTCCCTGTTTGGATGCTCTGGTGGGCGAAGGAGTGGAACTCGAACGCTTTTACACTTCTCCCATCAGTACGCCTACCCGTGCGGGGCTGATGACGGGACGTTACCCGAACCGGTTTGGTGTCCGTTCGGCTGTTATTCCGCCCTGGCGTGAGGACGGACTGGATGAGAATGAAGAAACGATGGCCGATATGCTGGCACGTAACGGATATAAGAACAGAGCCATTATTGGTAAGTGGCATCTGGGGCATACCAAGAAAGTGCATTATCCGATGAATAGGGGCTTTTCGCATTTCTATGGTCATCTGAACGGTGCGATAGATTATTTCGACCTGACGCGTGAAGGTGAACTGGACTGGCACAACGACTGGGAAACCTGCCACGACAAAGGATATTCTACCGAATTGATAACCAAAGAAGCCATCCGCTGTATCGATGCATACGAGAAAGAAGGTCCGTTTATGTTGTATGTGGCCTATAACGCACCTCATACCCCTTTGCAGGCACAGGAAAAAGATATAAAACTCTATACTGACAATTTCGACAGCCTGACACCGAAAGAACAGAAGAAAGTGACTTATAGTGCAATGGTTTCCTGTATGGACAGGGGAATCGGTGCTATTGTAGATGCCTTGAAGAAGAAAGGAATTATGGACAACACTTTCTTTATCTTCTTTAGTGATAACGGCACTGCCGGTGTTCCGGGATCTTCATCAGGACCTTTGCGTGGACATAAATTTGACGAGTGGGATGGAGGGGTACATGCACCGGCTGTTCTTTATTGGAAGAAAGCAGAGAAACAATATAAGAACTTGAGTTCACAGGTGACAGGTTTTGTTGATCTTGTTCCCACATTGAAAGATTTGGTAGGAGATCACAGCCGTCCGAAACGTGAATATGACGGTATCAGCATCCTCCCTGTATTAAACGGTAAAAAGGCCTGTATCGACCGCGATTTTTATCTGGGACACGGAGCAGTAGTCAATAAAGACTATAAACTGATAAGAAAAGGTATGAAACCGGGACTGGATTTGAAACAGGACTTCCTGGTTGATTATAAAACAGATCCTTACGAAAAGAAAAATGCCAGCGCAGGAAACGAGAAAATTGTGAAAGCTTTGTATGAGGTTGCCCTGAAATATGACACGATCACTCCTTGTATACCGGAAGTACCTTACGGTAAAGGTCGTGACGGATTCAAAGCTCCTAAAGAATGGAAAGTAGTACGTTGAATCTGTTAACCCTATGAATTGAAAATAATACAAGATGGAAAAATCAATGATTAGTTTATGCCTCCTAGGCGGATTGGCGATAGGAAACGGGTTTGCCCAAACTCCTTCAAAGCCTAATATATTATTAATCATAGCCGATGACTGCTCCTATTACGATATAGGCTGTTTCGGAGCAGTCAACAACAAGACTCCCCATATAGATGCATTGGCTCGACAGGGGATAAAGTTCAACAGTGCGTATAATTCTGTTTCGATGAGTACGCCTACCCGGCATTGTGTTTATACAGGTATGTATCCGATGCATCACGGCGGTTACGCCAACCATAGCTCGGTCAATGCCGATGTAAAATCTCTTCCCACTTATCTGGGAAATCTGGGTTATCGGGTTGGATTGGCCGGGAAATGGCATATCAAACCTTTGGCTAACTTCCCCTTCGAAAAAGTACCGGGATTTCCTGAAGGATGTACAAGTACAAACACTGACTATCATACCAAAGGTATCGAGAAGTTTATGGAACGTGATGCTTCCCAACCTTTCTGCCTTGTCTTGGCATCTATTAATTCGCACGCTCCCTGGACAGGTGGTGACGCTTCCGTTTTCGACCGGAAGAAACTTCAGTTGCCGCCACAGTTTATCGACACGGAAGTAACACGTGAATACTATGCCAGATATTTGGCAGAAGTCGGCTTGCTCGATCAGCAGGTGGGTGACGCTATGCAGATTCTGAAAGAAAAGAATCTGCTGCAGAACACTCTTGTCATTTTTATATCCGAGCAGGGTACGCAATTTGCCGGAGCCAAATGGACCAATTGGAGTGCCGGTGTCAAGTCGGCGATGGTGGCTCCTGGCCGGGTGTCATTAAACCCGGTACGGAGACTTCCGCTATTGTGCAATATGAAGACCTTCTTCCTACATTTATCGATGTTGCAGGCGGAAAGGTGCCTGACGTAATAGATGGAAAGAGTCTGGTAGATGTATTTCAAGGGAAAACAAAGACACACCATAAGTATGCTTATCATGTTCACAACAATGTTCCGGAAGGTCCGGCATATCCAATCCGTTCTATTTCAGACGGACGCTATCGTCTAATCTGGAACTTGACTCCGAAGGAAACATACGTAGAAAAGCATATTGAAAAGGCAGAATGGTATCTCTCGTGGAAAGCACAGGACACGGATCAGGCACATAAAATCATGAACCGCTATAAGAATCGTCCCGAGTTCGAATTATATGATATCAAGAAAGATCCGTTTGAAATGAATAATCTGGCGGATGTGAAGAAATATAGTAAGAAGAAGGCAGAACTGACGATGGAACTGCAAAAATGGATGAAACAGCAAAATGATACTGGAGCTGATAAAGACCGGCCGCGTGCTCCTAAGAATAGGCAGAAGAAAGCAACCAATGTATAATATTCGTAATGCTACCGCTTGGCTTGCTCTCTGAAAGAGATTTATCTTTTTTATTTCTCATTTCTCATGAAATCTAGATAATGAGTTTATAATCAGTAATATCTGGTATGAGAAATGCTTTCTATACAGGCATTTCTCATACTTTTTACAGATATTTTAACGAAAAAACGGCTATTTCTCATTCGTTTTTCAATGATTTCTCATACATCTGCCCTGTATTCATCCTGCATTTCTCATACATTTCTCATGATGACTGCATAGACGATGGTTGCTGATCTTATTTACATTGAAAACAGATGAAAGGTACTTATCATTCAAACAACCCTATGCCGGCATGTTTTTCATTCGTTATCGTCCAGTTATTGATAGAGCATCTCCATCGTTCCACTAGAGTGACGAGGGTTGCTCACTAGAGTGCATAGATTCGTTCACTGGAGTGAAAAGACTTGTCTACTGGAGTGGAACGATTGAAATGTCAGTCAGATAATCCGGGCATGTCGGTTGGAAAACATGAAGAGATAGGTTATATCATACATAAACTATAGCTTTAATACATTCAATATATGAATAAACTAATCACAATCTCCTCTGCACTTCTTACAGCAGCTGCTGTAAAAGCGCAAACGCCCAATATTGTATTTATATTGGCGGATGACTTGGGTTATGGAGACATCTCGGCCTTTAATCCCGAATCTAAAATCCATACTCCTAACATTGACAAACTGGCCGAGCACGGGATTGCCTTTACGGATGCCCATGCTTCTTCCGCTTTATCCACTCCTTCCAGATATTCTCTCTGACTGGAAAGTATCCGTGGCGAACCAAGCTGAAACGAGGTGGTCTTGATGGCGATTCGCCTGCAATGATTGATCCTGAACGTTGCACAATCGCACAGATGTTTTCTGCCAATGGATATAATACTGCTTGTATTGGCAAATGGCATTTGGGCTGGAGTTGGGGATATACAGGAAATGGCAGAAGCATGAAAGATATAGATTTCTCGCTTCCGATCAAAAACGGACCTACCGACAGAGGATTTAATTACTATTTCGGCATACCGGCATCATTGGATATTTCTCCTTATGTATATGTAGAGAATGATGAAGTGACCTCCATCCCCGATCATGTGATAGAACCCCAAAAGAAGAATCTGGCTTTACTGATGCACGGAGGATTGGCAGGGGCCGATTTCAAACCGGAAGAATGTTTTCCCAACATCATCCGTCATAGCCTGAACTACATCAATGAGCAGAAAGACAGCAAGAAACCATTCTTTTTATATTTGCCTATTACTGCTCCTCACACCCCTATATTGCCTCGAAAGAGTTTCAGGGCAAAACCAGTATCGGTCCTTATGGCGATTTCGTAGTCATGATAGACGACATGGTGCGCCAAATCGTAAAAACATTGAAGAAAAACAAGCAACTGGATAATACCATCATTGTCTTTGCTTCGGATAATGGGTGTGCCGGTTATATCGGCGTGAAAGATATGGAAAAGAAAGGACATTTTCCTAGTTACATCTACAGAGGCTACAAAAGCGATATTTACGAAGGCGGACACAGAATTCCCCTTATTGTCTCCTGGAAAGGAAAATATGGGAAAGAGACAAACAACTCTTTAGTCTCATTGATAGACTTTTATGCCACTTTTGCTCAAATGCTTAACCACAATTTGGAGACAGAAGAAGCTGTTGACAGTTACAGTATGTGGCCGATATTGAGTAAGAAAGGTACTTCTGCACGTAAAGACTTGGTGCACGAAGCGGGAGAGGGGTATTTGTCTTTGCGTACTTCCCAACTGAAATTGGTGTTCTACGGAGGTTCGGGTGGCTTTTCCTATCCTGTCAAACCTTCTGATGTGGCGAAGTTCCCTCCGATGCAATTGTTTGATATCGTGAAAGATCCTTCGGAAAAAGAAAACATTATTGGTGATAAACGTTATGAGAATGAGGTGAAAGAGATGAAGCGGGCTATGAAGCAATATGTAGAGAATGGCCGTTCTACTCCTGGTGAAAAAGTATCGAATGATACGAAGAATAGTTGGAATCAGGTAAAGATCTTCATGCAGGAAGAGGAGGGAATATAATATACTGTATACTTTTTTACTAGTAGGCATGGATTACACGGATCTTACGGAAAGAGAATAAACTTGTCCCTATTAATCCGTGTAATTCGTGCCTGAGTGATGTTAGTCAGTGAGCAAAGGTGCTGGGAAGGTACGCATTGCTCCACTCAAACGCGGATAAGTTTCCCAGATGTCATCTTGAGTCGGATCATCTAAGTAGCGTGTATCTTTGGTCTTTTTAAGTAATTTGTCCATTTCTTTACGTAGATTATTTAGCTTTTCAGTGCATTTACCATTTCCAACTAAATTATGAAGGCAACCGGGATCGGTAGATACATTATACAATTCTTCATAAGGTCGTTTCCCTGCTGCTTTCAGAAAATAAGGATATATTCTCTGTCATCTCTGTTGCTGACAATGAAGTCCCATGCCGGACATTGGTCTATGTCGTAATAAGCACTATGCATTGCTTCTAGTTTTCCTTTTTTATCAATAGCGCAAGGGGCACCTGCAGGCCATCTCTCCGGACGGAAGTTTCTGATATAAAGAAAATCTTTTGTTCTTAATGCACGGCTCGGATATCCCCAATTATTATATCGCGCAGAAGCATGACGTTCTCTTCCTGCAAAAACCATCGTTCTTCCTGTGTCTTTTCTCTTTTTCTGAAGATAGGGTAGTAGCTGATACCTATCATTTGCCCTTTATTTGGTATACCGACTGCATCAAGGATCGTTGGGGCCAGATCGACGCCACTTACAAATTCATCGCTGATACCTCCTTCGTTAATCTTACCTATCCAGCATATAGCCATTGGAATATGGATACCATATTCAAAACAAGTTGCTTTGGCTGCGGGGAAAGGCATTCCATTGTCTGCCATGACAATAATCAGGGTATTTTCTAATTCGCCCTCTTCTTTCAATGTGTCAAGGATACGGGATAATTGGCTGTCGTACCATTCTATTTCCGTTCCATAGTCTAATAAATCTCCTTTTATGGCCTCCTTATCGGGAAGAAAAGAAGGAACTTTTGCATCGGCCAGTTTTCTATTGGCTTTTTCCTAGCTATCCTTTTCATAAGGACGATGCGGCTCACGTGAACCGACCCAGAAATAGAAAGGCTGTTTCTCCTTTCTGGCGTGGAGAAATTCTTTAAAGTTTTGATAATAATCGGTATTGGACACTCCTTTGAAAGGAGGTTGAATGTGTCTTTTATTGTATTCCGGACCTGCAGGGTTATGCTTTCGTCCCGATATTTTCCAGTCGCCGGGACCCCATCCTTTCCCTGTGCAGCCAACATGATAACCTGCTTCCGCCAAAATATCAGGAAAGCATTTATATTTGGCAGGGAAGGAGGAAGCATGAGTGCCTGCTTCTGCTATTTGCCAGGGATAAAGTCCGGTTAAGATAGAAGCTCGCGAAGGACTGCTTCCCGGAGAAGTAACGAACGCATTGTTGAATAACCAGCCGTTACGGGCTACAAAATCAAATGCCGGTGTTTTAGCTATGGGTGATCCGTAAGCCGATGCGTGCGGGTAAGACTGGTCGTCAGAAATGACAAATAGTATGTTGGGTCTGTTGGTTTCGGCTGCATTGAGTGACGGAATTACTAAGGGACCGATTAAGGTGGATAAGAAGATATGCTTGCTGTTCATAAAAATCTCCTTTAAATGAAACATTGCTCTCTGACTGATGACAATGGGAGAGCTTTCTTATTATAAATGAAAATACAGCACCTCGAATTTAAAAATTCAAAGGTGCTGTCTTGATATTCAACAAGGAAAAGAGTATTTATTTAATTTGCTATTTCCTATTTATTCAGAGAGTTACAGATCTGTTGGTTGATTTCTCTGACTTTAGCTTCATTCATCTTGATAACTTTACGGTCATAAGTCATCAGACCGTTGATTTCACCTTCTACGTCTGTTGTCTGGGTATATACGGCAGCAGAGAATCCTTTCTGGATCAATTCCAACAGATGTTTGCCATACTTAATGTATTCGTTCGTTACTTCGTCCGATGTATTGAACTTCACATAACCCCAGTTTTTCTTGTCATTCACCCAAGTGTTTCCTTCTACTACCAAGCCGATACCTCCATATTCACCCAATACGGTAGCACGTCTCGGATCGTAAAGGAACATGTTCGGACCCGGATAGTGGTGAAGGTCGAGAATATCGCCACAAGTATAGTGATTACCACCACTGGCAGGATTCACCAGGCGGCTAGGATCGTATTCTTTAGTCCATGCTACGATTTCCGGAGTCTTGAATTGTCCCCATGCTTCATTGAAAGGAACCCATACGGCGATACTCGGATAAGAATACAGACAGTCGATGATTTCTTTCCACTCTTTGCGGTAGTTAGCCTCCGAAGCAGCGGAACGAATCACTTCTCTGCCGTTAAAGTAGTTGCGTGCCTGCCACTGTGGGCTAGGACCACCGTTCGGCATATCTTGCCATACGATCAATCCTAATTGGTCGCAATGAGTGTACCAGCGTGCAGGTTCTACTTTGACGTGCTTACGTACCATGTTGTAGCCGAAGTCTTTCGTCTTCTTCAAGTCATAAACCAATGCTTCATCTGTCGGTGCAGTATACAAACCGTCAGGCCACCATCCCTGGTCGAGCGGACCGAACTGGAAATAGTCTTTGTTGTTCAATTGCAGGCGAGTGATGCCATTCTGACCTTTGCGGATAGAATATTTACGCATAGCCGTATAACTCTTTACCTGGTCTATTGCTTTTCCGTCCTTATACAGAGTCACTTCCATGTTGTAGAGGAAGGAGAGTCTGGAGACCACAGTTTAGCATTAGCAGGCATTGCCAGTTCAACAGGTACTCCGTTCAACGCTGCGCCTTTGGCTACAAGGTTCTTGCCATCGAATACTTTTACTTCCACTTTGTCTGCTGAAGTTGTATTAGCGGCAACTTCTACCTTAACAGAATTATTGTCAATATCAGGAGTAGTTTTCAGATTAGTGATGTATTGTGTTGCTACCGGTTCCAACCACACTGTTTGCCAGATACCTGTAACCGGAGTGTACCAAATGCCATGAGGATTTGCTATTTGCTTTCCTCTGGGTTGTTCACCACGATCTGAAGGGTCCCATACTTTTACTACCAAGTCATTATTTCCTTTATTAAGTACAGAAGTAATATCGAAATAGAAAGGAGTAAATCCGCCTGTGTGTTCGCCTACTTTTACATCATTCACCCAAACTTCTGCTTTCCAGTCTACCGCACCGAAATGCAACAGGATTTGTTTACCACGCCAGGCAGAAGGAACGTCGAAAGTACGTTGGTACCACAGTTCTTCTTTCTCGTTTATCATTTTGCCTACGCCTGATAAAGACGATTCTACGGCAAAAGGAACAAGAATATCGCCTTGGTAAGCAGCAGGTGCAGGAGTACCTTTGGGAGTGATTGCATATTTCCAAAGCCCGTTCAGGTTTTTCCAGTCGTTGCGCTCCATGATAGGACGCGGATATTCCGGCAATACGTTTTTAGGGTCAAGCTGTTCTCCCCACGATGTCTTGATTTTGTCACCGGCAGGTTTCCATTGAGCAAAAGTCGAACTGCATAAAGCCAATGCAAGCAGCATTGTTAGAAAATTCTTTTTCATGTTCATGGTATAAAAATATAGTTAGTTATTAGATATAAATTCTATTAAAAGGATATTGCAAAGAAAGGGGAATTAAAAGAGAATAAAGGAAATTTGCCGTTCAAAAAACAATAAATTCTCTTCTTTTTGATCAAATTAAAGAGTTTTTGGTGGTATAAAAGGGGAATTGACTGATTTTTATTCTTTATTGAACTCTTCTTTTTGATCAAATTAAAGAGTTTTTGGTGGTATAAAAGGGGAATTGACTGATTTTTATTCTTTATTGAACCGTTATTTTTATATGATATTGGAAATAATGTACACCTTTGTAATGTAATATCAGGATACAAAAATATAATAGTCTTAAAAAGTTTCTTTTATATGAGATTTTATATATTTTTGTATGACCGATGATTGTTAATCTATTCTTATTTGATATTTATGCAGGAACATAGACAAAAATACGTTTGGGACTTTTGGATAATATTCTTTATTATTATTTCTATATTTTATATGGGTTGTACAAGTGGAAAGCCATTTCAATATAGGGAGGAAGTTGCTAAACAAATGTCACTCGCTTTGCAACAGAAAGATGTGTATAATCAAATGAAATTGAATGATATAGATTCTATCCGGAACTTCTTGAATACTAATTCGAACAGGATGACATGTGAAGAAAAGTTTCAGGTCAATGTAGATTTGTATAATGAATTTAAGTTATATTCTTTTGATTCGGCCTTTCATTATGCTACCCAGTTGTGTAGGATAGCTAATGATATAGACAGCTCCGCATATAGAGTAGATGCCAGAACCCGATTGGGATATATTTTAGCGCGAGGAGGCTTTTTTAAAGAAGCTATCGATTCGCTTTCCTCTATTCGAATTGATAAAGAAGTACTGCCTGCAAAGGTCTTGTCAGACTATTATATTAGCTTTGGACGTGTTTACCACGATTTGGCAGATTATACTAAGGATAATGTGTTTTCATCCAGGTATAACCAAATAGGGAATGAACTTTTGATGGAAAGTTTGCCTTATCTTTCCGATTCGTCGACAATCTATTATGTAAGAGGAAAAGTAGCTCTGAAAGAAGATAAGTTAGCTAAATCCAAACAACTTTATCAACGCTCTTTGGAACTATGTGATACTACTGATACGGAAACGCTTTCTGTTCTTTTGTCCACGATGGCGTATGTCAACCGTAAACTGGAACTGAATGATGAGGCTATTCACTATTATGTGAAGGCAGCTGTAAATGATATCCGTAGTGCCACAAAAGAATCAGTGTCTATGAGAGGACTGGCGACTATGCTATACTACTATAAAAATGATGTGAATCTTGCTTCCGAATATATAAATGAGGCTTTTGAAGACGCAACTTTTTATGGAACGCGTCATAGGATTAACGTTATCGGAACATTATTCCCTGTTTTTGTTGGGGAAAAACTGGGTATAGAGCAGGTTAAACGGCAGACTTTTCAAGATAGTTTTATTTTAAGTTCTGTTTTTGCGGTTGTATTAATAATAGCTATCATTTACATTTTGATGCAGATGAAGCATCTGCGACGTTCTCGCCAATTATTGGAAAAGTTGAATTTGAAATTGTCGGAAGCAAACCGGATTAAGAACTCTTATATAGGACATTATCTGGATGCTACTTTTAAACTGGTCAACCAGCTCGATAATTTTGTATTAGTAGGACAGCAAAAACTGGATAGCAAACAGTATGATTCTCTTTCCTCGATGATTCATAATCTGAATTCGGATTTTAACAGGAAAAGTGCATTTGCCGATTTTGACCGGACATTTTTGTCTCTGTTCCCGACATTCGTCGAGAGCTTCAATTCATTGCTTCAACCAGATGATAAGTTTGTTCTGGAAAATAAAGGTGCATTAAATTCTACTTTGCGTATTTTTGCCTTGATCCGGTTGGGAATTACAGAATCTGAACAGATTTCGGAGATTTTGGGGTATTCTGTGAATACAGTTTATAATTATAGAGTTCGCACTCGAAATAAAGCAGTTGATCCTGCAAATTTTGAAAAAGATGTCAGAAAAATAGGTCTTTAGGGTTATATAAGGATGTGCGAATCCCTATATTTTTATCCTTGTTATGGGACGATAAATAATTGATTAATAGTGCTATGTGGGTTGTAAAATCCTATATTTTTATTATACAGCGGGTGTAACCTTATACTTTTCGGTAGGTAATTTCTAATTTTGCCTATGCTTCGATTAACGAAGAATGTAAATGGCTTAAATCAACAAAGAACCGTGAAAAGTATGAAGAACTACAGCAGATTATTCTTATTACATCTAATTGCTTTATTTGGGGTTTCCATCCCGTCTCTGGCAATAGATACAAATTCCTCTTTAAAGCTGCAGAAAGGAAATTTCAAGATTCTACTATCCAAGAACGAAATGGAGCCAGTAAAATTGGCAGCAAAAACTTTATGCAAAGATTTTGAGAAGGTGATGCATTATAAACCTGAAATCTTTCAGAATACTGATGATACACAGCAAATCGATATTGTTATTATAAATGAGGCGGTGGATACCCCTTTGTTTCAGTCACGATTTATCCGTCCTTTGGATGGTTTTGAATCTCACAGGGTATATTGTAGCCCGGAAGAAAAGCGCATTTATCTTCATGGAAAGGATATGCGTGGAGCTATTTATGCCATTTATACTTTTAGCGAGTTATTTTTAGGAGTGCCGCCCTTATGGTATTTTTGCTCGTGGGAACCACAGTATAAGAAACAGGTAGAGATAAAATCAAGCTTTGACTATTTTAAGAAGTCACCACAAGTCAGGTATCGCGCATGGTTTCCTAATGATACAGATTTGTTCAAACCTTGGAGGCGGTTGTCAAAAGAGAATGATGAGCTGTGGCTTGAAACGATGCTTCGGTTAAAACTGAATACGGTAGAATTAGAGGCAACGGTTACTTATCCTGATTATAAACTGAATAGTCAGGCTGCTTTATTACGCAAATATGGACTTGTACTAACTTCTCACCATCATGTTGCTTGCAACAATAATTTAATGAATTGGGCAGGATATTGGCGAAAAGTACGTGGCGTCGAACCACCGGAGCTACTTTTGTCGAATGAGAAAGCTTTGATTGAGTTTTGGCAATATAGTATAGAGACGGTATGTCGCAACAAACAGGAAAACTTGTGGCAGATTGCTTTTCGTGGTGTAAATGACCAACCTTTTTGGGCCGCATTCTCTGATGCACCGAAAGATGATAAGGAACGTGCAGATATTATTAACCGTATGATCCGTATACAGCTGGCTATGATAAAAAAAGCAACCGGTGAAGAGGATCCTTTCGTGCGAATGACCTTTTATGATGAGCTTTCTGATTTGTTGGCTAAAGGTTATTTACAACCTCCAACAGGTAAAAATATGCTCTGGACTTTTGTTGCAGGACGGAGAGATCATTATCCTTATGATGATTTGGTCTCATTCGATACGACGAAACAAGTGAAGCTAGGTTATTATATGAATCTCCAATTTACTTCAACCGGCGCCCATCTGGCTCCTGCAGAAGGCCCTTGGAAAATGGAAGCCAATTATCGTTATGTGAATACCCGCGGTCCGCTAACTTTTTCGGTGGTTAATGCCGGTAATTTAAGGGAGTTTGTGATGGAAATGTCCGCTAATGCTCGTATGATGTGGGATATGCAAGCATATAATACAGATTCTTTCTTGATTGATTTTTGTTCTCAATATTTTGGACAAAAATATGCTGAAGAAGTAGCCAAGCTTTATCACGACTATTACTATGCTTATTGGCAGCAGAAACTGTCTGAATTTCCGGGAATGGAACGTCAGTTTATATTCCAGGATTTGCGTTATTCCCGTGTTTTCGATCAGATAGGTAAACGTTTTAGCGATTTTTCTCCGAATCCGCTCTATGACATAGGATTTGAACGGGTTCCCGGACGTTCATTCCGCATTGATGGCAATAACCAAGTTGATTCATTGATTGCAGGTATGAAAAAGACAGCTGTGCGTTTTGAGGAAGTCTCTCAACGTTGTGAGAATCTTTTAAAACGTTTGCCAAAGCAAGACCAACGTTTTTTTAGGGATAATTTGGCTGCTCCTTGTCATTATATGGCAGCATTGAGCCATTCATTATATCATTTTGTCTCTGCTTATAAAGAAAAAGAAAGTAGTAAGCGCGCAGAAAACCTGGATATTGCTATCCGGCGATTGGAAGAGGCGCGTGATGCACTATATGATACCCAAGAAGGAGTGTTCTCAACTTGGTATGCCGGCGACTCGGCAGATGGTAAATTTAATATTCCAGCCAAGCTTAAACTATTAAGAGAACTGCGTAACAAAATATAATAAGGCAAATCTTTATCATATTCTTTCTCTCCTTGGGAAAGAATATGATGAGGTCATTGATTGAATGATATATTTTAATAGGCGAAAGGCGTAATATATTAAAATGCTAATTCGCTTCATAATAAATTTGTTAATTAAATAGAATCACTATGAGACATCAAAGCATGAAACTAAAGTGGATGTGCCTGCTTTTTCTGTCCCTGTTGCTTTCTCCTCCTTTGCTTTGGGGACAAAATCACAGCATCAAAGGGCAAATAGTAGACGCAAAAAGTAATGAGCCTTTGATCGGTGTGAATATCACCGTTGAGGGAACTTCGAATGGAACCATTTCCGATGTGGATGGTCATTTTACATTAACGGCGACTCCCGATGCTGTGCTAAAGATTTCTTATATCGGATATAGGGAGATACTTTTAAAGGTAGCTGACTTGAAAAAGGATGCTATTATCTCTCTGGAAGAGGATAGTAAGCAATTGGAGGAAGTTGTAGTGGTGGGTTATGGAGTGCAGAAGAAAGTCACCAGCGTAGGTTCCATCACGCAAACCGGTGGTAACGAACTGATGAAAGGTGGTAGTGTAAACTCGGTATCCGAAGCGCTGCAAGGAAAGCTTAATGGAGTGGTAGCCATCAATTCGTCGGGCATGCCGGGCGACAATGAGGTTAAAATGTATATTCGTGGGAAAAGTACTTGGGACAATACCGATCCGTTGGTGTTAGTGGATGGCATCGAGCGTAACATGAATGATGTTGACATGAACGAAATCGAAAGTATCTCCGTGTTGAAAGATGCTTCGGCAACAGCTGTTTATGGTGTTCGTGGTGGTAATGGCGTTATCCTTATCACAACCAAGAGAGGTACTGATACGGCTCCGGTCATCAACTTTTCTGCCAATTACACTTTTAAATCACCGACCACAAGCATGAAGCTTGCTGATCACGTTACTGCCATGCAGGCCTATAACATGGCAATGGCCAACGATGCCAGTTGGGACAAGTTGATACCACAATCTACCATTGATGCATGGAGCAGAGCCTATGCAGAAGGCAACTATGGAGCTTACAACGATGTGTTTCCCTATGTTAACTGGTGGGATGAATTGATAACGGGCGGATTTACTCAAAACTATAATATCAACATACGTGGTGGAACCGACTATATGAAATATTTTGCTTCGGCGGGTTATCAGGGTGATGGAGATATTTACGACCTGAAAAAGAATGACGACTTTGATCCGCGGCATACCTACAAACGGTACAATTGGCGGTCGAATTTCGACTTCAACTTCACCAAGTCTACCAAGCTATCCATTAACATAGCCGGTAGCATGGGTTATCGTAACAAGTCGATTGATAACGACAGTCCCTTTAATCGTATTCTGACCGAATCCACTAGCGACCATCCGATTATGTATTCTGATGGCAATTGGGGTGATGATGAAGAAAAGAATCCGGTGGCCAACATGAATCTGGGAGGTGCCAAACTTCGTAAAACGTTTCAGGGGTGGTATGATGCATCTTTGGAGCAGAAACTGGATTTCATCACCAAAGGATTGAAAGTGGCTGCAAAAGTATCTTATTCGTCTTCGTCGACTACCAATACCGATGTTTATCGTGGAGGAGGCTCTGCCGATCAAGCCTTAAAATCCATTGTCCGGTATCACCGAGTCTATGATTATGCCAATCCGGTGGTCAATACCGATGGGACCATCACCTATCCGATGATAGAAGATAAAAGGCTTCCGACTTCCGAATCGGTGCCTCTGCCTCCCGGTGTGACTATGTGGGACGGATTGGATGCCTATACGCGTCGTTTCTATTATGAATTTTCTGTTGCTTATAATCGATCTTTCAACGATCATAATGTAAGTGCGCTTGCTTTGGTCAACCGTAAAATCTATGACGAAAGGTACACGGAGAACAATACCCAATATATGCGTTTCCCTAACTACAATGAAGACTGGGTGGGGCGTGTCACCTACAACTGGAAAGAGCGTTACCTTACGGAAATGAATATCTCGTATACTGGTTCCGAGAAGTTTGCCCGTGGAGAACGGTTTGGTTTGTTCCCTTCGTTCTCCTTGGGATGGCGGCTTTCGGAAGAACCGTTTATCAAGAAAAGTATAGGCAAGGTACTTACAAATGCCAAGTTCCGTTATTCGTGGGGTAAGGTAGGCTCCGATGCAGGTGCCAAGAGGTGGAACTATATACAGCAGTTTACTTCGGACGGCAACATCACGTTGGGTACAGATGCTTCCGGTCAGATTTGGGGGCCTTTGTATCATGAAGGAGATGTAGCCAACCTCAATTCCACGTGGGAGAAATCAACGAAACAAAATCTGGGTATTGAGATTGGATTGTGGAACAAGCTTGACATCACGCTCGATCTTTTTGACGAAAAACGTAAAGACATTCTGATGGAGCCTCAAACTACTTCTTTCATTACGGGAGCCAAGTTCAATGCATTAAACATTGGTTCCACCAAGAACCATGGATTTGAGTTAGAACTGCATTACAACGATAAAATAGGTTCCGATTTCCGTTATCATGTAGGTTTCACATTGGCCTCGAGCGAGAATAGGGTAGTATTTCGCGATGACCCTGTCAACGGTCCCAACCATTTGAAAGAGGCGGGAAAACCTATCGGGCATCAAAACCGCTACTTGGCGGTGGGTAATTATGAAACTATCGATGATGTATTTAATAATGCGCAGACCGGTTCCATCAATTCGGTAGCTCCCGGTCAGGTGGTGCCTGGCGACTTTATCTACATTGACTTCGATTCCAATGGAATTCTCAATGGTCAGGACAAAGTGGCAGTAGACGAGCTCAACTATCCGTTACACACGTATGGCTTGAATCTGGGCTTTGATTGGAAAGGGTTGAGTTTCAGTGCTATGTTTTATGCGTCTACCGGTGTTTATAAATTGGTAAATTCTGTTTATTCCGCTTCGTTTAAATCCGGGAAAATTAATGCGCAGCCTGATGTGATGAATGCGTGGACACCAGAAACAGCCAATACTAGCGGTGTGAGAGCACCCGCTTTGCACCTGACAAATGACGGTGCTTTTAATGGAACCGAAAGTACTTACCGCTATCAAAACTTCTCGTACTTGAGACTGAAAACCATGGAATTAGGATACAATCTGCCCAAGAAGTGGTTGAAAACGGTAGGGTTGAAGAGTTTGCAAGTTTACGTCACCGGAAACAATTTACTCACTTGGTGGGGCGGCGACGACCGTATTGACCCCGAGGGCGAACAAGCCAAATATCCTATCTTACGTTCGTTTACTTCGGGCGTGCGAGTTTCATTTTAATCTATTAAAACGATGAATTCAATGAAGAAAACATATAAATACGCAGTGGTTGGACTACTCTTCCTGTTTTTGGCAGGTTGCGAAGACTTTCTGGATAAGCGCGAAGACTCCGGTGGGCTGACGGAAGAGGCTGTATATAGCAGTTATGAGTCCATCCGTGGATTTTTGGATCAAGTATATCCTAAATTGGAAGCCTATAACACATTTGAAGGTGCAGATGATGGAAAGAATCAACGCACGTATGTAGGTGTAATGGCGGATGAAATGTCTGCGACATACAATAAAACCGTTTTTGCCAAGTTTTTTTCCGGGGCATGGTTGACTACCGATAAGGCGGCCAATGTGACAGAGATCGGAAATGGCAACAATACTCCCATTGGTAAGGCACTTCCTTCCATACGCATAGTGAATCGGGTCATTGCTAATATTGATAAAGTACCATTGACGGGAGAGCAACGTAATGAAATTCTGGGACAGGCTTATTTTTATCGTGCTTGGTTCTATTTCAACGTCATCAAACGCTATGGAGGTATGCCGATTCTGGATAAAGTATTTGCCGGTGGTGACGACGATATTCCCCGTGTCACCTATCATGAAAGTAGTGCATGGATGATAGGCGATATAGATCAAGCCATTTCCATGCTACCTGACACTTGGCCCGATAACCAGTATGGCCGTCCTACTAAATTAGCAGCTCTGGCATTCAAAGAGATGGCTTTGCTTTATGACGCCAGTCCATTGATGCAGAACGACCTGAACTCTGTTCAAATAAAAAGCTATGATCAGGAACGTGCAAAGGCTGCTGCAAAGGCTGCATGGGCAGCTATCACCTATATGAAGCAGAATGAAGCGAAAACAGGTGTACGACTGGCAACTGCCGATGAGTATATGAACCTGTTTTGGTTTCCCGATACGGAACTCAAGCGTGTAGAGACTATCTGGTGGCGACGCAGAATACCCAGTGATAGCGATCGTTCCAAGACCGCACGTGCTTTCTGGCTTTATGCTGATATGACGGGAGGAACCGGCTCGGAATCATTCGCTATTTCTTGTCCTACACTGAATGCGGTAAATATGTACGAGCGCAAAGGAGCGGATGGTATTTATTATCCGATTAATGATACCCGGTCGGGTTACAAATTCGACCCGGAACATGCTTTCATTGATCGTGATCCTCGTTTCTACAACAACATTCTTATTCCTGGTGATACTTGGGGAACCTATGCAAGTGGCAAGCCCTATTACATTCGTTTGTGGAGAGGTTGCACAGCCTACAATAACTATGGAAGTTCGAAACATACCAACGGACGACAATTATCAGGATTTATGTGCCGGAAGTTTTTATGGCCGGAAGCAAACTATCGCCATGATCAAACGTTAGGAACAACCAAACCGTTCCTGCAAAAGATTGCTCAAACCGTCTTTATCCGTGCTACGCAACTTTACCTTGATTTTGCCGAAGCCTCTTTTGAAGCTACCGGAAGTGCGACCGCTAAAGTAGAAGACTGTGGTATGACGGCAGAAGAAGCCCTTAATACTATTCGCAATCGTATCGGTGTGACGGATATTCCTTCCGACATCGTGTCTGATCCCGAAAAGTTCCGCGAAGCCTATCGTCGGGAACGGGGAGTAGAACTGATGTTTGAGAACCACCGTTGGTGGGATGTTCGTCGTTGGATGATCATGCACACACTGTTTAACGAACCTTATCCGATAAAGGGAGTTTACTTCGATCCTGTAGGCAGTTATGAAGATTCAGCTGACGGCAAGTCTGGTACACGTCCGGCAAGTTTTACTTATACGGTGTTTGACATGGAGAAAGAAATTCGCGGATTCTCGAATATGCGCAACTATTGGTATCCGTTGCCGCAACACGATGTGGATGCACTTCACAATTTGCAGCAGAATCCCGGTTGGTAATAACACTTTAATATTTTGATATTTATGAGAAATAGTTATAATAGATTCTTAAAAGGATTGTTCGCAGCCATCTTCTTTCTGGGGATAACATCTGTTGCGAATGCCCAAAAAGAACAGCCGGATTCGGTAAGTGCCGTGAGCCGGGTCAATATGGATCACCTGAAGAAGTATCCTACCTTGCAACTGTCGAATGCGTTGCAAGGACAGGCTGCCGGACTGATAGCGATCCCTAATGTGGGAGGTATCGGTTATGATAACTCTACTTTCTATGTGCGAGGTCTGCACAACAATGGAACGAGCGAAGCTATCGTGATTATTGATGGTATCAAACGTCCGATTGACGACATCCTGCCCGAAGAAATCGAATCTATACAGATTTTAAAGGATGCCACTGCTAAAATTATGTATGGAGAGCAGGCTACGAATGGAGTGATACTCGTTCGTACTAAACGGGGAAAAGCCAACGAACGCGTGATTCGTGTAGGATTGGAATACGGCATACAACCGGTTACCCGTATGCCGGAATTTCTTGATTCCTACAACTATGCTACGCTGTTCAATGAAGCTTGTGTAAACGATGGTATACAGCCTTTTTATTCGGCAACTGATCTTGAAGGTTATAAGAATTCGAAGGGGGTGAATGATTTGCGTTATCCTAATGTCGATTATTACAAAGAATTTCTACGTGACGCAAGTACATTCCGCAAGGCTACGATCGAATTGAACGGAGGTACAGAGAAAGCGACTTATGCCGTGACAGTAGGCTATACCGGCAGTTCAGGTTTGGAAAAAGTCAGTGATCGTTCGAATTTGAATCGTATCAACGCGCGAGGTAATTTGGATTTGCGCATTACCGACTTTCTGACTGCTTCGGCTGATGTAGCAGGACGGATTGAGAAGAAAGATTGGGGGGCTGTGGATGGAGCCACGCTGTTTAGTGAAATCTCTACCCTTCGTCCCAACGAATATCCTTTCATGATTGCTCCGGAAGATATTAATGGTCGCGATGGAGTCACCACCGACGAATCGTCTTTGATATTCGGAACCAGTGTCCGCAAGACCAACAACCTGTATATGGATATGGCTTATGGAGGTAACACTTCGGAACGTTATGTGAATAGTCAGACCAATTTAGGATTGAAGTTTGACCTGAAATCATTGACTGAAGGTCTGACGGCAAATGCTTATATGACATTTGATAATTATAGTTACTTGCGTCAACAGTTACGTAATGCTTATCCTACTTATTCTATCGAACGCTACCTTGATGACGAAGGGGAGGAAGTGCTTCGATTCACGGAGCGTAAGAAGTTGAATTTGCCAAAAAAGCAATCTATCTCATCCAACGATACATATCGTAACTTTGGATGGCGTGCTAACGTAAACTATGAGCATTCATTCGATTTGCACGATGTATTGGCAGAAGCCGCTTTCCGTTATACTACTGAAGAGAAAACCGGTAATACACAAGATGTGAAAAATGGTACTTTTACCTTTCGTGGTAATTACGCTTACAATAAGCGTTATTTTGTGGAAGGCGTTCTTTCAGCTATGGGGTCGAACCGCTTTAGCGGCAGTAACCGCTACTTCTTTGCTTATGCCATTGGGGGGGCATGGATGATTTCTAAGGAAGACTTCATGAAAGATGTAAAGGCTGTTAACTCGTTAAAGTTGAAGATTAATTACGGACATTTGGGATATGCCGGCAATACGGGGCATTTCCTTTATCGTACCAACTGGAAGAATGGTGATAAATTCGAACACAAACCTAGTACCGGAGGTCCAACTACCGATTTGGTGCGTTATGGCAATCCGGACTTGAAATGGGAATATTCCAACGAATTGAATATAGGCGTAGAGGGAACCTTCTTCAACAACCGCCTCTCGGCTGACGTGAACTATTTCCGTGAAATGCGTAAGAATATCATAGGAAAGAACACCGTTAAATATGCTGCTGTAGTGGGAGACTTTATTCCTGCCGAAAACATCGGTGAAGTAATGAACCAAGGCATAGATGCGCAAGTAAGGTGGCAAGATAAAATAGGTGAGATTCATTACAATGTGGGGGTGAACCTTACTTTTACCAAAAACAAATTGCGTAAGAGCGATGAATTAGATAACATCGAAGACTATCGTAAGAGCGTGGGACGTTCCACCAGTACAATTTTTGGTTTGCAGGCAGAAGGATTGTTTGGTAAAGACGTGCAGTTGGCTGGGCATCCGTTGCAAAGCTATGGTGCCTATCAGGCCGGTGATATCGCTTATGCCGATTTGAATGGTGACAATATGATTAATGATAATGACGTAACCGATTTGGGACAAAGTTTCCCCACTACCACGATGGGTATTGATCTTTCGTTGAATTACAAAGGTTTTGGCCTTTACATACTGGGTACAGCTACGACAGGCGTCACGAATATACTTTCCAGTTCGTACTATTGGAACAACGGACTGGATGGATATTCCGTATTGGCGCTCGACCGTTATCATCCGGTAAACAATCCTACCGGGACCCAGCCCAGACTGACTACCACCTCCGGAGCAAACAACTCCCGCAATTCCTCTTTCTGGTCGGAAAACGGGTCGTTCTTCCGTCTGAAGAATGTGGAGTTGAGCTATACGCTTGCCAATAAAACGGGCAAGTTTATAGGAAAAGATTTCAAATTCTTTGTGAGGGGAACCGATTTGTTTGTACTTTCGGGCATCAAAGACTTAGATCCCGAACGTATGTTGTCCGGCTTGACCAACTATCCGACTTACCGAACCATTACGGGCGGAATATCCATTAACTTCTAAATGAAAGAAATGATGAAAAGATTTAGATACATAATAGTCCTTGCATGGGTTACAGGCATCGTAAGTGCCTGCACCGATCTCGATACCAAGATGAACAATCAATGGTCGGTGGATGATACATGGACCAACGCTGAAAAGGCACAAGGTGTGCTACTCTCGGTTTATCAGGATGTTTTGACCGTCCCTGATGCATGGGATGGCAACTTTCTGGATGCGGCAACAGACAATGCCATGACACGTGTTTACGATTCCAGTGTTTATCGTGCCGGACAGGGCGGCTTTAGCCGCACGAACAATCCCTTGGGAAATTGGAGTGCTTGTTATGATCAACTGCAACGTATTCATACTTTCCTCGACAATGGACTTACGGATGAAATACGCTATAGCATTTCTAGCGACGAAATTGATCAGCTTACAAAAAACGTTTGCGTGGAGAAGCTATTTTTCTTAGAGCATGGTGCAGTTTCAATCTGTTGAGAATGTATGGTGGAAAGACCGATAACGGACAAGTGTTGGGCTATCCTATCGTAACACATTATATTACTCCGGAAGAAGCGGCGCATCCGGAAAGTTTTTCGCGCGATAGTTATGAAGATTGCGTTAAGCAAATTTGTTACGATTGTGACGAAGCAATGGCGTTACTTCCGTTGACTTATTCCGGAGGGGATGCTATATTGGGCGACCAAGCATTTGGTCGTGCTTCGGGATTATCTGCCGCAGCACTGAAAGTACGAACACTGCTCTATGCGGCCAGCCCTGCTTATCAGCCAGATAACATAGTACGATTGAACGGCATGGGCGATTATACGGTGGTGGACGAAACGGCTTACCAAGCCAAATGGGAACGTGTGGCTAATTATGCCGATGAAGTGTTGGCGATGAGTGGAATGAAAAACTATTCGGCATTAGTTCCGAAAGATCTGTACGATGGAGGGGATGCCCAATCGGCCGAATTCCTTTTTCGCACATTTGTGGGACGTAATCATGGTTTGGAGCAACGGCATTATCCGCCTTTCTATTTTGGGAATGCGCAGACTACGCCTTCGCAGAATTTGGCTGATGCTTTCCCGGCAAAAAATGGATTTCCCATAACCGATTCGCGGTCGTTGTATGACGAAACCGATCCTTATGATTGCCAGCGTGACAACCGCTTCGATGTGAATCTTTACTATCAGGGACGTCAATTTGGAGCCAACAGCTCGTATATCGACGTTACTCCAGGTGGAAAAGATTCCGGTTACATGAACGTAAATGCTACACGTACAGGTTATTACCTGGCAAAGTTTATGAATACGGTTGCCGACTTTTTGAAACCTCTTGAAGAACAGGATTCCCGTCACTATAATCCGATGTTGCGCAAAGCAGAGGTATGGTTCAATTTCGCCGAAGCATCCAATGAAGCTTTCGGACCGAAAGTTGTGGGACCCGGATGCACCAAGTCTGCCTACGACGTGATAAAAACTATTCGGGAGAAGTCAGGTGGAATTACCGATGTGACTTATTTGGACGAGATGGCTGCCTCGAAAGAAACATTCCGTACATTGATACAAAATGAACGTCGAATTGAATTTGCGTTTGAAAATCAACGCTTTTGGGACTTGCGGCGTTGGTTGTTACCTCTCAATGAACCTATTTATGGAATGCAGGTTACTCGTGACGGTTCAGGCGATGAGGCATTCAAGGTGGTGAAGGTAGAAGATCGCCCATTAAACGATGTTCGCTATTATTACATGCCATTACCCTATTTAGAGGTACAGAAAAATCCGAATCTTATCAATAATAAAGGATGGTGATTGTGTTTAACTATAATAAGAAGAAAGTATGAAATCTGCAAAACTTTTACTGTCCGCACTCCTGCTGTTAGTTGGGATTACGGCGTGTTATGACGACTATACCCACGATTACGAAGGAGCTGATATGGGCTTTGCTGTAGCAAAGCCGCTGCGAACTGTGATTAGCGACCGTGATATGAACATTTATGTCGGAGTGGCTATTGGTGGGAAACGTGAAATAGACATGAATGATTGGGCGAAATTTACCATTGACCCCTCCTTGCTTGAAGGAACGGGGAAAACGTTGCTTCCCGCCAACTATTATACACTGGCGGATCCGGAATATTTCCGGGTGCGTAAATCGAACTCTCCGGTAGCCGATGTAGGGATCACTTTTACCAATCTTTTCTATGAGGATTCGCGTTGTTTGACGGATTACTATGCACTTCCTTTTCGAATGACAGAGAATTCAATGAAGCTATACGCGAAGGAGCAGAGACTTGTGTTGCCGTTATTAAATACATCAGTACTTATGCCGGTACTTATTACCGCATGGGAAACGTAACCGAAGTTGATGCTGGAGGAAATCCTGTCGGCGAACCAGTAAGTTATGGTAATACTAAAGATATTATCAAATGTGCTACTGCCACTTTTAAAACAATGGAACCGCGTGTAGTGGTGTGCCCGGGCGTAGGTGATAAGTTGGAGACAGTTGGTAGTTTGACGTTGACGATGGATGCCAATAATAATGTTACAGTGGAAGAAGTGAGCGGTAAAGCTGCAATCACTAATGCATCGGGTACTTATAAGATTGAGGGCGACTACGATTATGTAGCGAAAGTAGGTACGCGTGCACCGCAATTCGATCTGGAATATACGTATGAGAACGGTGGCAAATATTATCATGTGGTGGAGAAATTGGTGTTGCGTCAAGATCCGCTTTATGATTTGCGTGTAGAGACTTGGTAATTATAAAAAAGGAGTAAAAATGAGAAAGATATATCTGAAGGGAGTGGCTTGATTTGAAGCTGCGCTCAGACAAAATAAAGTTTTAATACGATAAAATAGAAACTCATGAATCACTGTTTTCGTTGTTTTAGCATAGTTCTGTTCTTCTTTTTGAGCTGTATGAGCTATCTTTTTGGTCAGGAACAGACGTTATCCACTGTAGATACGGGGTATGAACTTTGGATGAATTATAAACCTCTTCCCGAATCTGGCTTAAAACAATCTGCCATTCGGTATGGTAGTCACATTAGTCTGCCCGGAAGCCGATACGATGAAGTCATAAGAGAAGAACTGGAGCGTGCTTTGAAGGCGTTACTGACAGTTACACCAATATTTGTTCAGGATAATGCGGTGGGAATTCAAATGAGTTTCTGTAAAGATAAAGGGCTGGGAGAGGAAGGATATATCATCCGCAGTGGTAAAAAGAGGATAACACTTCAAGCCTATTCCGATGCAGGATTTCTTTATGGTACGTTCCACTTGATTCGATTGATACAATGTGGATATCCGCTTGAACAGTTAAATATCAAAGAAATTCCTGCATTGGAATTCCGTATGATCAATCATTGGGTAGGTCTGGGTGGAACGGTAGAACGCGGCTATGCTGGAAAAGGATTGTGGGCATGGGACGATTTGCCAAAGAAAATCGAACCTCGATATACCGACTACGCCCGTGCGGAAGCATCCATCGGCATCAACGCCGTGATTCTGAATAATGTTAATGCCGATCCGCGCATCTTAGGACATGACTATTTAGAGAAGGTTGCTGCGTTAGCTGATATCTTCCGCAAGTATCACATCAAGGTGTATCTTGCACCCAACTTTGCTGCTCCCGTAAAACCTTCTACGACCAAAGACGTGGGGAAACAATGGGGAGGTGTCGGAATTGGACATCTGGATACAGCCGATCCTCTCAATCCCGAAGTGCAAAAGTGGTGGATGGATAAGGTCAACGAAATTTACAGTCTGATACCTGACTTTGGAGGTTTCCTTGTAAAAGCCAACTCTGAAGGCATGGCAGGTCCGCAAGATTATCATCGTAGCCATGTGGATGGCGCCAATATGTTAGCCCGTGCACTCAAACCTCATGGAGGCATTGTGCTTTGGCGCACCTTTGTCTACAATCCGGAGATTGATAAAGATAGAATGAAACGTTCTTATAAGGAGTTTCAGCCTTTGGACGGACAGTTCGACGAAAACGTAGTGTTGCAAACCAAAAACGGAACGCTTGACTTTCAGCCTAGCGAACCGGCTCAACCGTTGTTCGGAGCCATGCGCCATACTCCTTTGTTCCCTGAACTCCAGATTACGCAAGAGTACTTGGGGCGTTCTGTTAGCTTGGTGTATCTGTTGCCCATGTGGAGGAAAACTTTCCTCGATTTCGATACATATTGTAACGGAAAGGGAAGTACTGTGTCGAATATTATCGCCGGAAAGACATTCCCGTCGCGTATGCTTGGCATGGCAGGAGTAGGCAATATCGGTCGTTCGCGCAATTGGACTGCTCATCACTTTGCCCAAGCCAACTGGTATGCTTTCGGGCGTCTGGCATGGAATCCGGAAGAATCGACCGAAAGTATTACATCCGATTGGATAAAGTCTACATGGAATTGTGACGAAGCAACGCTGGAAGTCATCCGGCAAATGATGATGCCCACATGGGAGAGCTTTGTTTGTGCTCATGCCCCTTACAGTTTGGGATTTACTGTGAAGCGGGAAGACCATTATACGGCGGGGTTCGAACAGCGTGCAAACAAAGAGTGGCATGTGAGCAAAGAGTCTATCGGCACTGATCGTACCACAAAAGGAACGAACTATGTGTCTCAATATTTTAAATACAACAAGGATATATTCAACAGTTTGTCACAGTGTCCCGAACTTTACTTGCTTTGTTTCCACAACGTGCCGTGGTCGCATAAAATGAAATCCGGGAAGTCATTACGTGAAGAGTTCAAATCTAATTTGAAACGAGGCATTGAGCAGGTTGATGTGAACATCGGGCTATGGAAATCTATCCGGAATAAGATTGACCCGGTTAGATATGAAGAAGTATTGGAGAGCCTATATAAAGAGCAAAGAGATACAAAGGTCTTTTACCAGGCGGCTTTGAATTTCTTTAGTCAATATTGGTAATTGCTCTGTGTATAACTATTGATCGTGGTCAATAGGCTCATCGTGTGTTTGTAACTGGACTATTTGTCATTTTTTGTCCTTTATTGAACAGCTATTTTCGTAGTTTGTCAAATGAATTGTCGAACTTTGGGCGTGAACGATTAAAGAATTTATTATATGAATACAAAAGTTTTAGTTTCAATCTCTGCGATTTCCAGTATGGTTAATGTTATTCCAATGCTGGCACAAACACCCAACCCAATGTTGTTATCATCATGACCGACCAACAGCGAGCTGATTTGTGTGGTCGCGAAGGTTTTCCGATGGCTGTCACTCCTTTTGCCGATTCGCTGGCATTGAGTAATGTCTGGTTTGATAAGGCGTATACGGTAGCTCCTGCTAGTATGCCTGCGCGTTGTTCCATGTTTACAGGACGTTATCCGACTGCTACGCATGTCCGTACGAACCACAACACTCCCGATATGTATTATAAGAAAGATATGCTCGAAGTGTTTAAAGAACAAGGATATAAGACGGCATTAGTGGGAAAGAACCATGCGCATGTGAAAGGGAAAGATTTTGATTATTGTGAGGAATATTTTCATTGGGGAAAGAATCAGCGTGACACGCAGGAAGATAAGGACTTTGCATTTTTTCTGAATAATAAAGCGAGAGGTCAATATTTGGAAGCCACCCCTTTCCCGGCAGAAGCGCAGAATCCGGTGAAAATGGTTACCAAAGCTTTGGCTTGGGCGGAGCAGCAAAAAGATTCCGCATTCTTTATGTGGGTTTCAATGCCTGAACCGCATAATCCATATCAGATATCAGAGCCTTATTTCTCAATGTTTTCTCCGGAAAAGATACCGGCAACTTTGACTAGCCGGAACGATTTATCTAAAAAAGGAAATAAGTATGAGATTTTGGCGGAATTGGAAGATACAGCCTGCCCGAATCTGGCAAAAGATCTTCCTCGTTTGCGTGGAAATTATTTAGGAATGCTTCGTCTGATTGATGACCAGACCAAACGTCTGATTGAAGGATTCAAAGCAGCCGGGCTTTATGAAAATACTATTTTTGTAATCCTGTCAGACCATGGGGATTATTGTGGGGAGTATGGCTTGATTCGTAAAGGTGCAGGAGTGCCCGAATGTTTGACCCGTATTCCGATGATTTGGGCAGGATATAACATTCATCCGCAAAAATCTCCTATGGATGCACATGTTTCTATTGCTGATGTATTTCCTACTATTTGTACAGCAATCGGTGCAGATATACCTCTTGGAGTGCAAGGACGCAGTTTATGGCCGATGTTGACGGGTAAATCGTACCCCAAGAAAGAATTTTCGAGTGTAATTGTACAACAGGGATTCGGTGGTGAAGATTTCACCCGGGATGAACCGTTGACATTTGCTAAAGAGGGGGCTTTGCAACCCAATAAAATAGCTCACTTTGACGAACTGAATACCTGGACACAAAGCGGAACTGAACGTATGGTTCGCAAAGATGACTGGAAACTAGTACTCGACAATTATGGTCGTGGTGAACTGTATAACTTGAAAGCCGATCCTTCCGAGATTAATAATCTTTATAATAAAAAGAAATATGCCTCCAAACAAATGGAATTGCTGGAAGAATTGATGACTTGGGAACTGCGTGTACAAGACCCATTGCCGGTGCCAAGAAATCGTTACCATTTTAAGCGGAATCCATATAACTATCATTTTGAAGATAAAAAGAAATAGAACTGAATAACTAGAACTACTGTATCAATGAGAATCTTTTCGCTATTAATATTATTGGTAGTGGCATCTGCCCTGCAATCACAAGTGGTTGTGAATGAGAATGTAAAACATAGTAAATATGCTTTCCCATTAGTCGCATCGAAAATAAAGGCGACCGTGTGTTATGATGCCAATGATTACCCGGTTGTAAAGAAGGTTGCCGAACTGTTTGTGTCTGATATTGAAAATGTCACAGGACAGAGATTAAAATTGGCAGATGAATGGAAGAAAGGAAGAACAGTGGTTATTGTCGGTACTATTGAAAAGAATCAGGCAATTCGTCAGTTAGCCTCCAATGGGAAAATAGATATATCTCCTTTGGAAGGAGCATGGGAACGTTATCTGATCCAGACAGTTAATCATCCTTTTCCAGGAGTAGATAAAGCGCTGATTGTAGCCGGAAGTGACAGGCGAGGAGCTTCTTACGGTTTGTTTTCTCTTTCGGAAATGGCAGGTGTGTCTCCTTGGTATTGGTGGGCGGATGTCCCTGTGAAGAAACATAAAACACTTTATGTGGATGCTCCCACCACTGTTTCCAAGACCCCTTCCGTGAAATATAGAGGTGTTTTTCTGAATGATGAAGATTGGGGACTGAAACCTTGGGCCGCTAAGACTTTTGAGAAAGAGCGTGGCAATATAGGTCCCCGTACTTATGCCAAAATATGCGAATTGTTGTTACGGTTGAAAGCCAATCATCTGGCTCCTGCCATGCATCCGGTGTCGACCGCATTTTATAAGATACCTGAAAATAAGTTGGTGGCAGATACTTTTGCTATTGTAATGGGGTCCAGTCATTGCGAACCATTATTGTTAAATACAGCTAGTGAATGGAATTCAAAAACGATGGGGCCTTGGGATTATGGTAAAAATAAGGATAAAATTAATGAAGTTCTAGGAAACCGTGTAAAGGAAAACTGTGCTTATGAGAATGTATATACATTGGCTTTGAGAGGATTGCATGATGCGGCAATGGGAGGAGGTGATGTCCCCATGAAAGAAAAGGTCAAAATGCTGGAGAGTGCGTTGAAAGACCAGCGTAATTTGATTGCAGAACATATTGATCGACCGGTTGAAACAATTCCACAGGCATTTACTCCATACAAGGAGGTGTTGGAAATCTATTCGAATGGATTGGAATTGCCGGATGATGTAACCATTATTTGGCCGGATGATAACTTCGGCTACATGAAGCGCTTAAGTGGCCCGCATGAACAGAAGCGCTCCGGGCGTGCAGGTGTTTACTACCATGTCTCTTATCTGGGAGTTCCCCATAGCTATTTGTGGTACAGTACTACTCCCCCGGCTCTGATGTATGAGGAACTCCGAAAGGCTTATGATACGACGGCAGACCGTATCTGGCTGGCTAATTGCGGTGATTTAAAAGGAGCCGAAATGCAAGTCTCTTTATTCCTTGATATGGCTTATGATATAGATAGCTTTAATGCGAATAATGTGGTTACCTATCCCGCCCGTTGGTTGGCAAAGATGTTTGGGGAACAGTATTATAGCGTATTTGAAGATATCACTTCTTCGCATATCAATTTGGCTTTTTCCCGGAAACCGGAATATATGGGTTGGGGATATTGGAATAATTATTGGGGCGGGGGAGAGAAACGTACGGATACGGAGTTCTCTTTTGCCAATTATAATGAAGCAGAAAATCGTCTGAACGAATATAGCCGCATTGGGAAGAAAGCGGAAAATCTTTTGGCATCTTTGGATAAAGACAGTCAGCCGGCTTTTTATCAGTTATTATACTACCCGGTGAAAGGTGCCGAACTGATGAACCACATGACTATAAAAGGACAATATTATCGGCAGTATGTTCGTCAGCAGCGTGCCGCCGCTAATTTGATAAAGGAGAAGGTAAAGAATTACCATGATAGTCTGCAAATCATAACTGAAGGGTATAATTCTTTGTTGAACGGGAAATGGAAATATATGATGTCTTTGAAACAGAATTATGAAGGTTCCAGTTCTTACTTTATGCTCCCGTTGATGGAAGAAAGTTATACACCGGTTGGTGCTCCTAAATTAGCTCTTCAGGCAGAAAGTGAAATTTTGGATAAAGGTGGGTTGAGCTATCATAGTTTGCCTGTTTATAACACTTTTTCTCGTAAAAGCCATTGGATCGATGTGTATAATCAAGGAAGTGGAGATTTGAGTTGGACTGCAAAGCCCTCGGACGATTGGATTATAGTGTCTCAAAAAGCTGGGCAAACTCCGACAGAGGACCGAATCAGGGTATCTGTTGATTGGGAGAAAGTTCCGGTTGGAGAGAGTATTAAAGGTGCTGTGGAGTTTAGTTCTAATGATCAAAAAGAATGTGTATTGGTTTCTGTTTTTAATCCGGCGTCTCCTGTGCGTGATGAGATGCAAGGAGTATATATGGAAGAGAATGGGTATGTCTCTATTCCGGCTGCAGGGTTTCATCGTAAGTTTGAGAGTAATGACATAAAAATGAATATTCTTCCCGGGGTTGGGGTTGAAGGGTGTGCTTTGCAATTAGGGAATCCTATATCTCCCTTACAGATGTATCGTGCTGGTGATGTACGTAGAGTGGAATATGATTTTTATACGTTTAATGCCGGGATTTATGATGTGTATACCTATGTTCTACCTACATTCCCTTTACACGCAGAGCGAGACTATAAATTGCCGGAACATACTAATTCGGACACAAAGTATAGTGTCCGTATAGATGATGGTTCTATTTCTACTCCATCTACTTCTGCTATTGAGTATTCTCAAGTTTGGTATGATAGTGTACTGAAGAATTGTAGAGTGAATAAATCTACTTTGTATGTGAAGAAGCCGGGCAAACACACCCTACAGATACGTTGTGGTGATCCCGGGGTCGTCATTCAGAAAATAGTCATCGACATGGGAGGATTAAAACGTTCATACCTTGGACCTGAAAGTACAAAATGTAATTAGTCTAATTGATTGGAGAACCAGATGGCTTTGCCATGGGTTCTCCGGCTTTATCCGGTATTCCCAGTATAGGCATCCTATCTTTGTCCCACTCTATTTTCTGCAAGCGGGGAGTACGTGAGTCCATTGCACCCGGAGCATCATTCGGTATCTGACGGGCATGATAAAGCATATAACATTCCTTTCCATCCGGTGAAGAGACGAAAGAACTGCCGCCGGGGCCAAAAACTTCATTCTCCGGTTTCTGCTGAAATACGGGTGTCGGATGTTTCTTCCAGGAAGCAGGGTCCAACAGGTTGGCATTGGCGTCTGCTGTTAGCAATCCTACACAATAATAGGGAGTCCAGCTACCGCTGGCGGAATAAAAAATGCATACTTTATCTTTATTCTTCGGCTGGAAGAAATGAGGTGCTTCGTTCACATGGATCGGATAGGCTGTTTTGCTGCCATCGGGATTCACCCATTGACACTCCCATTCATATTCAGGTTTGGAAATCAGAACTCTGTCGGAAGAAAGAGTCCACGGATTTTCCATCGAAGCGATGTAAATACATTGTGTCTCGCTGTCAATTCTTCGTTTTTGCCATCCGCACCAAATCATGTAACGCTGTCCGTTGTGTTCGAAAGTACTCGCATGAATTGCCCAGTTGTTATCTTTGTCGGTCGGTATGCGCCCTTTCATAACAAACTTACCCTCTGTAGGAATATCAGCCTCGTTTTCAATTACATAAATCTGGTGATTATCCATATTACCATCGTCTGCTGCGAAGTAAATATACCATTTGTTGTTGATGCGATGCATTTCGGGGGCCCATAAGTGATGGGAATTGCTTGGATCGGTTGGTATCCATACCGGCTTTCTAAGACTGTCATTCAAATTTGTAATATCACTGGTCTCCCAGAGCATGATTCTGCTTTCAGAGCCTTGCGTATAATAATATTTCCCTTTATAAAAAACAGCCCATGGCTCTGCTCCTCTTTCACGTAGCGGATTTGTATAAGTAGCTCCTGTTATGGCTTCCTTTTCCGGCTCTGTTTTCTTCTTGGGTTGACAGGATGCACAAATAATGACTAAAAGTACGGCTAGTAATAACAATCTGCTTTTCATGGTATTTTTCATTTAATAATGACACTGCAAAGAAAGCACAAAATCCTGATAAATCATCTTTTTTTTGCAGATTGGTTAGTATTTATCCTTAATTGGTTTGTATTTATTGAATTTCTAGTTGTTTTTTCTCATCTTTGTGGCACGAACTTTAAAATTGATATTGTATGAAACTGAAGCACCTTATTCTTCTTAGTGTTATTTGCTGTTCCCAGTCTGTATTTGGACAAAAAGCCAATCAACAACCGAAGACGAGTGGCAATCCTGTATTTCCGGGATGGTATGCCGATCCGGAAGGAATTGTATTTGGGGATGAATACTGGATTTATCCTACGTATTCGGCGCCTTATGACGAACAGACTTTCATGGATGCCTTCTCATCTAAAGACCTGGTGAACTGGACAAAGCACCCGAAAGTGTTATCAAAAGAGAATATTAGTTGGTTTAAACGTGCTTTGTGGGCACCTGCCGTGATTCATGCGAATGATAAATATTATATATTTTTCGGTGCGAATGATATCCAAAGCAATAATGAACTGGGCGGTATTGGTGTAGCTGTGGCCGACAATCCTGCCGGACCATTTAAAGATGCGTTAGGCAAACCTCTGATTGATAAATTTGTAAATGGTGCGCAACCGATCGATCAGTTTGTTTACAAAGACGATGACGGACAGTATTATATGTATTATGGTGGCTGGGGACATTGTAATATGGTGAAACTGGCCCCGGACTTGTTGAGTATCGTGCCGTTTGAAGATGGTACCCTTTATAAGGAAGTAACCCCCGAAAAATATGTAGAGGGACCTTTTATGTTGAAACGTAACGGAAAATACTATTTTATGTGGTCAGAAGGCGGTTGGACCGGACCGGATTATTGTGTTGCTTATGCCATTGCCGACTCACCGTTCGGACCTTTCAAAAGAGAAGCAAAAATATTACAGAGGGATCCCAATATTGGAACAGGGGCCGGCCATCATTCAGTTGTAAAAGGGCCGGGAGAGGATGAATGGTACATCATTTATCATCGCCATCCATTGGGTGAAACGGATGGAAACGCTCGTGTGACCTGCGTTGACCGTATGTACTTTGATAAAGATGGAAAAATAAAACCCATAAAGATGACTTTCGAGGGAGTAGAGGCAAGCCCATTGAAGTAAAATCTGAAAAGTTCAGTCCATCCGTAATTAATATTTTAATAAAGATGGGCTTTTTTTGATTTATTGTTTTATTTTTGTCCTTGTAAATCAAACATACTTATTATAATGAACCCAGATATACACACTCTTTCCGACTCCCTTTTGTGGAAAAGGTTTCTCGAGGGAGATTCGAGTGCGTATACCCAAATCTATAATCGAACGGTGCAAGATCTGTTTCGATTCGGACTATTATATACTTCAGACAAAGAATTAATTAAAGATTGCATACATGATGTGTTTGTGAAAATCCACATGAATCGTGCAAAGTTAGCCCCAACAGATAATATTGCAGCTTATTTGACGGTAGCGTTGAAAAACACTCTTTTTAATGCGCTAAAAAAGACAACAGATTCTCTTTCGTTTGATGAAATAGGTGAGAGAGAAGAGACGGTTGACGAATCCCCCTCCACTCCGGAAACTATATATATTAATAATGAACAGGAAAAACAAGTTCAGGCAACCGTACATACTATGATGTCTGTATTGACGGACAGACAGCGTGAAATTATTTATTATCGATATATCAAAGAGATGAGTATTGATGAAATAAGTAAGGTGACAGACATGAATAATCAATCTGTTTCTAACTCCATTCAACGGGCTTTGGGACGTATCCGGGACTTATTTAAGAGAAAATAAGAGAGAATAATCAGCCTATTTTTCCTGTCAATCAAAAAAAAGTGGAAAAAACTTCGGAAAAGGTGAGTATAAAATGAAAGTACAACTGTTATTCATACGTAAAGACAATGAAAATGATGAACTCTGAACAAAAACATACAGATTTTTCCCTATATACTTTTGAAGAATTCCTTCAGAATGATTTCTTTATTTCTTCCATGAATCATCCTACGGAAGAAACACAGAAGTTCTGGGATGAATTTGAACAGATGAATCCTTCCAATATAGATGAATATATAGCAGCAAAAAGATATTTGGAGGTTTTTTCAAAAGAGAAAGAAGAAGTACTTTCAAACGAGGAAACGGATGATTTATGGACTCGTATACAGGCAACCAATATAAATAAGGAGAAGGCGAAACGTAAGAACTATTTCTTAATAGGATTGAGCTCGGCGGCCAGTGTTGCTATTCTTGTGGGATGTTTCTTCTTATTAAAGAGTTATTCTTCGGTGCTGGATCCGGATATTGCCACTTTTGCAGTGAATACCAAAGCTGATTTGCCTCTGACGGAGGAAACACTGTTGATTTTGGCGGAAGATAACGTAGTGAGCCTGAAAGAAAAAGAAACGGAGATTACGTATGATTCCGTAGAAATCAAAACAAATCAGGAAAGTATACAAAAGGAAAAATCGGCAGCTTACAATCAATTGGTCATTCCGCGTGGAAAGCGATCGGTATTGACGTTTGCCGATGGATCTAAAGTCTGGGTGAATGCCGGCACGAGAGTGATTTATCCGGTAGAGTTTGAAAAAGATAAACGTGAAATCTATGTGGACGGAGAAATCTACATAGAAGTAACCAGAGATGAAAACCGCCCTTTCTATGTGCGGACCAAAGATATGAATGTCAGGGTGCTTGGTACTAAATTTAATGTAACGGCGTATGAGTCGGAAGCAATTAGAAGTGTAGTGCTGGCGCAAGGATGTGTTCAGGTAGAGACAGCCCGGACTCCGAAAGCGATTTTGGCTCCTAATCAGATGTTCAGTTCTGCCGATGGAAAGGAAAATATATCACAAGTAGATGTAGAACAGGCAATATCGTGGATAAATGGACTATATTGTTTCCAAAGTGCCGATTTGGGAATAGTCTTGCAACGCCTGTCTACCTATTATGGTGTGAATGTAGAATTTGACCCAGCGCTAAGTAAAATAAAATGTTCCGGAAAAATCGATTTGAAAGACAGCTTTGAAACAGTTATTAATGGATTAACCTTTGTTGCACCAATTTCTTATGCCTATGATGAACAATATAAAACGTATCGAGTAGTAAAGAAATAGATATAAAAAATAAGATAATAAACTAATCTAACTCCCTTATTTTATGGTAATTATTGAAGAGAGTGGATGATACGAACTATCATCCAGATGGGACTTGTGTGCCTATGAATGTTTATATACAGAAAATAATATTATGAGAAATTTTTAACATGTTTAATATGAAAAATGCAATTAGAGAACGAAAGAGTAAGGTTCTCGGGCTATTCCTGTGCTTTTTACTTCTCGGAATAGACTACTCTTTCGCAAGTTACAACAATTATTCTCAATTTAAGACTCTTTCGGTCAGCATGAGTAACTCGACGTTGAGAGAAGTGCTTAAAACAATAGAGAAAAGTAGTCAATTTGTTTTCTTCTATTTAGATGACGCTGTCAACTTAGAACGTAAGGTATCTATCGACAGTAAGAATAAAAATATAGAAGAAATCCTTTCTGAACTTTTCGAAGGTACTTCGTGTACTTATCGGATCTCTGACAGGCAAATATTTATTTCCGGAAAAGCCCCTGCTTCAACCGAACAGCAACAGAATAAGCGGAAAATATCCGGACGTGTCACTGATATAAAAGGAGAGCCGCTTATTGGGGTGAACGTCACTGTGGATGGAGATGCAAACGGTTCGATTACAAATATGGATGGTTTGTATGAGATATTCGTAACCAAGAAGAGCGTAGTGCTTAAGTTTACCTATATCGGGTTTAAAACTTCTGAAATACGAACCAATGCCTCGACCAACATTTATGATGTCACCTTGGAAGAACAGGTCAACGAATTGGAAGAGACTGTTATTGTGGGTTATGGTACCCAGCGTAAAATAAGTAATATCGGTGCACAGTCTTCCATGAAGATGGAAGATATTAAGACGCCTTCTGCCAGTTTGACAACTACATTGGCGGGACGTCTGGCGGGTGTTGTGGCTGTACAACGTACAGGAGAACCGGGAAAAGATGCTGCTGATATCTGGATTCGTGGTATTTCCACTCCCAACACTTCTTCTCCGCTGGTATTGGTGGATGGAGTGGAACGTTCGTTCAATGACATCGATCCGGAAGATATTGAATCGTTGACAACGCTGAAAGATGCATCAGCAACAGCTGTGTATGGTGTACGTGGTGCCAATGGCGTAATTTTGATTAAAACCAAACCGGGAAAGGTAGGAAAACCGACAGTGAGCGCGGATTATTATGAATCGTTTACCCGTTTTACGAAGATGGTCGATTTGGCAGACGGTATCACTTATATGAATGCAGCCAACGAGGCAATGCGTAATGACGGTATTGCTACGAAATATACAGAAGATCAAATACGTAACACGATTGCCGGCAAGGATCCTTATCTATACCCGAATGTGGATTGGTTGAAAGAAATCTTTAATGATTGGGGACATAATCGTCGTGTGAATGTAAATGTACGCGGTGGTAGCGAGAAAGTCGCTTATTATGCATCAGTCAGCTATTTTAATGAGACAGGTATGACGGTGACTGATAAGAATATCAACACCTATGACTCCAAAATGAAATATAGCCGTTATAACTTTACTACCAATTTGAATATCGATGTAACTCCTACTACTAAGGTCGAGATCGGTGCGCAAGGTTATCTGGGAGAAGGAAATTATCCGGCCATCTCTTCTGCCGATTTGTATAATGCGGCAATGTCTATCTCACCGGTTGAATATCCGAAGATGTTCTTTGTTAACGGAGAAGCCTATGTACCGGGAACTTCAACCAATAACAACTTTAACAACCCTTATTCGCAGGCTACACGTCGTGGCTATGACAACCTGACGAAAAATCAGATTTACTCTAATTTGCGCGTCACACAGAATTTGGATATGCTCACGAAAGGACTGAAACTGACTGCTATGTATGCATTCGACGTATACAATGAGATACATGTACATCAGGACCGTGCGGAGTCTACCTACAACTTCCTGGACACTAGTGTTCCTTACGATATGAATGGGCAGCCTATTTTGCAACGTATTTATGAAGGAAGTAACGTGTTAAGCTATAAACAGGAAACGAGTGGTAACAAAAAGACCTATTTGGAGGCTTCCTTGAACTATGACCGGACATTCAACGACGATCATCGTGTCAGTGCGTTATTCCTGTTCAATCAGCAATCCAAACTATTATATCCGAAAGGAACACTGGAAGATGCGATTCCGTATCGTATGATGGGTATTGCCGGTCGTGCCACTTATTCATGGAAAGACCGTTACTTCGCAGAGTTCAACATCGGTTATAACGGTGCCGAGAATTTTTCGCCCAAACATCGTTTCGGAACTTTCCCTGCATTTGGTGTAGGATGGGTTGTTTCAAATGAGAAATTCTGGCAACCTCTGTCGAAGGCAGTTTCTTTCTTGAAGATACGTTATACGGATGGTAAAGTGGGTAATAGCGAAGTTTCCGACCGTCGTTTCATGTATCTGGATCAGATGAAAGAGAATGGAGACTATGGCTATAAATTCGGACCGAATGGAACTAAGTGGGCCGGTTATGAAACAGTGAATATGGCTGTTGACCTGATCTGGGAAGAATCTCGCAAACAAGACTTGGGTATTGACCTTAAGCTATTTAATGACGACCTGTCTATTGTGTTCGACTTGTTTAAGGAACGTCGTGAAAACATTCTGTTGAAGCGTGAACATTCTATGCCTTCATTCTTGGGGTACAACACATCTGCTCCTTACGGAAACATCGGTATCATAGAAAATAAGGGATTTGACGGAACAATCGAATATAACAAGCGTATCAATAAAGACTGGGTAATTGCGCTTCGGGGTAATGTCACCTTTAATAAGGATAAATGGATTCAGGGAGAATTGCCGGAACAGAAATACGAATGGATGAACCAATATGGACGTAACATCAATGGAGCGAAAGGGTATGTCGCCGAGGGACTGTTCACTCAGGCTGAAATAGATGATATGGCACGTTGGGAATCTTTGTCGGCTGCCAATAAAGCCATTACTCCCAAACCGTTTGCTTCACAGTTTGGAACAGTGAAAGCCGGAGATATCAAATACAAGGACTTGAACAATGACGGTCAGATTGATGCGTACGACCAGACTTACATTTCTCGTGGAGATGTGCCGACAACTGTCTATGGTTTCGGATTTACAGTAGGCTGGAAAGACTTGTCTGTGGGCATGATGTTTCAGGGCGTAGCGGGAGCCGAACGTGTATTGAACGGTAGCAGTATTAATCCGTTTAATGGCGGTGGTGGTAGCGGTAACCTCTACTCTAACATTGACGACCGTTGGACAGAGGAAAATCCGGATCAGAATGCCTTTTATCCGCGTTTGTCTTATGGAAGCGAAACAACCAGTAGCATTAATAACTTCCAGAAAAGTACCTGGTGGGTGCGTAACATGAACTTCCTGCGTCTGAAGACATTGCAGCTCTCTTATAATCTGCCGAAACCCTGGGTGAATAAAGTTCATCTGAAGAATGCGGCTGTATATGTAATGGGAACTAACCTGTTCACTTTGAGTCGCTTCAAATTGTGGGATCCGGAGTTGAATACCGATAATGGTGCTTCTTATCCGAATACGACTTCTTATTCAGTTGGTATTAATTTCACATTCTAAACAAAAAGATAATGAAAAAATATAATTATATAATCGTAAGTTTGCTGGCGTGTCTCTTGACGACATCTTGTAATGACTATTTTGACCAGGTGCCTGATGACCGTTTATCACTCAAGGAGATTTTCACAACCAGAGATGGAGCCTTGCGGTATCTTTCGAATGTATACACATTCTTACCGGATGAATTTAACCAACGTCAGGTGCATGAAACAAGTCTGTACCGTACTCCCGGTCCTTGGACGGGCGCTAGCGATGAGGCGGAGTGGACAAATGACAAAAAGGAAAAACTGATAAATAACAACTCTATCGATGCGACTGAAGGAACAATGGTATTATATCGCTGGAAGAGTTGGTTTTCAGGTATTCATGAAGCGGCAGTATTTACAGAAAATGTAGATCAGGCACCGCTGACTGTTACAGAAAGAAATCAATGGAAAGCGGAGGCAAGAGCTTTGCGGGCGATCTATTATTTTTATTTAGTACGTACTTATGGTCCGGTTCCTTTGCTTGAAAAGGATTTTCCGATGGATACTCCGAGTGATGAGTTGCAACTCTCGCGCAATACGGTAGATGAGTGTTTTGATTTTATCGTATCAGAACTGAAAGGTGCACAAAACGATGGTTTATTGGACGATGCTTCTACCGACAAAGTGTCCGGATATGGCCGTATTGACAAGGCGATTGCACAGGCGTTTATCATTGAAGCATTGACTTATCGTGCCAGCTGGTTGTTTAACGGAGAGTGCACTTACTATTCAGGCTTGGCTAATACGGACGGAACAAAGCTGTTCCCTAACAAACCGGATGAAGCTACCAAACGTGCCAATTGGCAGAAAGTGATTGATGAATGTAACACTTTCTTCTCTAATTACGGAAGTCGTTATCATTTGATGTATACCAATAAGGACGGTGTTGCTGTTTCCGGTCCGGACTCGGAAGGATTCAGTCCGACGGAATCTTATCGCCGTGCAGTAAGAACCTTGTTTTCTGAAATGGGTAACAATAAAGAAATGATTTTCTACCGTTTGGATAATGCTGCCGGAACCATGCAGTACGACCGTATGCCGAATAGATCCGGTAATACGACCAACTATAGGGGTGGTAGCTTGTTGGGAGCAACCCAAGAAATGGTAGATGCCTATTTCATGTCAAACGGAGAATCCCCTATTTCCGGTTATAGTGCTGACGGTGTCACTCCGATTATCAACGAAAAATCCGATTATGTAGAAGAAGGAGTCTCTACAGCAGAATACAAAGGAATAGACGGTACTTTATATGCACCGGTAGGAACCAGAATGATGTATGTTAATCGTGAACCTCGTTTCTATGCAGACATAACCTTTAGTAATTCAAAATGGTTTGAAGGAACAGAAGGCGGTTATATAGTAGATTTCACTTATAGCGGAAGCTGTGGTAAGGAACAAGGTAGCAATGACTATACGAGTACAGGTTATTTAGTACGTAAATGTATGGATTCCGGTGACCGTAACCAGAATCTGGTTTGTGTGCTCTTGCGTCTGACTAATATTTATTTTGACTATATCGAAGCGCTTGCTCATGTCAGCCCGACTCATGAAGACATCTGGACGTATATGAACATGATCCGTAAGCGTGCGGGCATTCCGGGCTACGGTGAAACAGTCAATCTGCCTAAACCGACTACAACGGAAGAAGTCATGGAGCTGATTCGTAAGGAGAAACGCATTGAGTTGAGTTTTGAAAACTGCCGTTATTTTGATGTACGTCGCTGGGGATTGGTAAATGAGTATTTCAACAAGGCAATTCACGGTATGAATGTCAATTATGACGGAAATGAATTCTTCAAGCGTACGGAGATTGTGAAGCGTATTTTTGACCGTCAGTACTTCTTCCCCATACCACAGGGCGAAATTGATATTGATAAAAACTTGGTTCAGAATACAGGATTCTAAATACTGATTATAAAATAGAAATGATGATGAAACAATATATTTTCTCTGCAGTTTGTCTCATGTCCGGTGTCCTTTGTATGTCCTCTTGCAATGAGGATAAACAGGCAAAGCCATATACTCGGATACGAGATTGTACCGGAGTATACCAATGCGGATACCTGGACTGCCTATGAAGCATTTAATGATAACTTACTGGACCCCGATAAGAATATTTATAAAACAAGTACCGCTTATACTGCTGCTACCGACCGTAATAACGGAGCTGCCGCTATCTGGTGCCAACCGATCTATTGGGATATGGCTATGAACGCATATAAACGTGCAAAAGCGGAAGGAGATACGGAAAGAGAAAACAAATACAAGCAGTTGTGTGATGATTTGTTTGCCGGAAATAAAGCACATTATGTAAACTTTGATTTCGACGATAATAATGAGAATACCGGCTGGTTTATCTATGATGATATACAGTGGTGGACCATTACTTTGGCACGTGCTTACGAATTATTTAAAGTGGAAGAGTATCGCAGTCTGGCAGAAGCAAGTTTTGCACGTGTATGGTACGGTTCTCCCCGCGTAGGTGATACGGGTTCTTATGCAGATCCTGAAAAGAATTTGGGTGGAGGTATGTTCTGGCAATGGCAGCCTATCGGCAATCCGAATGAAAATGCTGCCGGTGATGGTAAGATGGCTTGTATTAATTTCCCGACTGTGGTAGCTGCATTGACCCTTTATAACAATGTTCCTGCCGATCGTGTGGCTGATCCGAATCCGGAAAGCTGGAGTAATAAGTACGGTGATTTTACCCGTCCGCATTATGAAACGAAGGAAGCTTATCTGGCAAAAGGAAAAGAAATCTATGAATGGGCTGTGAAGAATTTGGTAGACAGCAATACCGGAGAAGTTGCCGACAGCAAGCATGGTGAAGGCAATCCGGCATGGTCGGACCATGTATACAATCAGGCCACTTTTATCGGAGCTTCGTTATTGCTTTATAAAGCTACCGGTGAGAAAACATATTTGGACAATGCAATTTTGGGAGCTGACTATACAATGAATACCATGTCCGGAACGTATGATTTACTGCCGTTCGAGAGTGGCGTGGAACAGGGTATTTATACCGCTATCTTTGCGGAATACATGGCCATGCTGGTAAATGATTGTGGCCAGACCCAGTACGTACCGTTCTTGAAACGTAACATTAATTACGGCTGGGCTAATCGCGACCAGACACGTAATTTGTGTGGTGGCGAATATCATAAGGCACAGATAGAAGGCGCTACTATTGACAGCTATAGTGCATCCGGAATACCGGCATTGATGTTGTTGTTTCCGGCAGATAAATAATTGTAACCCATAAAAAAGAAGAATAATGAATACGAAATATTCAAATTGGAAAATGTGGTATTATGTGTTATGCATGGTACTGACACTTCAATTGGCGGCTTGTTCTGAAGAAACGCATGACGAGTATACTGCGGCTCCTGAAATAGAAGATACCTATATCGACCAACTGGATGCATTGATTGCTGAAATGACCGATTTGCAGCAAAATTCAGACTACGGAGATAAGAAAGGACAGTACCCCACCGAAAGCCGGGCAATTCTGACAGATGCGATAGATGATGCCAATCGTGCGGTACTTTTAATCAAATATCAGCAACCCTCTCCGTCGGAAAGTGAGAAACAACGCTATGTGGCAGAAGCCAAGGCGTCTATAGAACAGTTCAAGAGTACGATCCGTACAGAAGACGCTGAAACAACACCGGCTGAACTGTTTGTGGACGGACGTGGTGATGGTGGTTCTTATATCGATTTCGGACGTAGCGAAGAATATGTCAATTTCGGAACCGAAGGAAACCAAGCCTTTACTGTTGAATTTTGGGTGAAAGTAACCAAAGGTGGTGGAAAAGACCAGAATGTGTTCCTGTCAACTTACATGGGCGGTGATGGATGGCGTAACGGCTGGATGATGTACTGGCGTAATGCGGACGGTGGTATTTATCGTGCGAGTTGGGGCGAAACAGGAGGAAATATCTGTGAACCGTCACTAAAGGCACCGGAAGATGGAGAATGGCAACATTTCTTGTTTGTGTACAGTGATAAAGGCTTGCCGGGCAGTCCGGAGCTTCGTGCGAAATTGTATGTGAACGGAGAAGTGAAAACAACCGAGGGAAGCGTGGGTAACAGGTTCTATAATTCGAGCAACTATGCTAACTATAATGCACCGATGACCGCTTTCGGACGTTATATGCGTACCAGTGATAATCTGTTTGAAGAAGGTTTTGCCGGTTATATGAAGAAAATCCGTATCTGGAAAAGCGCAAAGGATGACGAATATATTCAGAATTCTTATAATGGAACGGCTGAAGTGACGGGTAAAGAAGCAGACTTGGCAGCAGCATGGGATTTCATGACCAAACCTTCCGGTGCGGGTAATGAAGTAATAGACCTGACAGGCCGTCATACTGCTAAGATTATCGGTACTTACGAGTGGCAACGTATTGTTGAATAATAATGTAAAAACGATGAAAAACATGAAATGTTTAACTAATAAATGGAGAGAGGGAGCAATGCTCCTCTCTTTCCTCCTGATTTCTAGTCTGGCAGGGATATTTACCGCTTGTGACGATATTGAAGACGAGTATATAACAGATACACAGTTGAGTATCTTACAGGAAAGCCGTACGTCATTGAACTATTTATTGAAAAATTCAACCTACGGAACTGCTCCCGGAACATATCCTGAAACCGGAAAGGATATATTAAATGCTGCTATTACCGAGTTGGATGCACTGATAACACGGGTAGAAGCTGGCGAAGAACTGGATGAAACAACTTTGGAAGCTGCTGTAGCAAAGGTAAATCAAGCGATTGACGAGTTTAAAAATTCAAAATATTATAATCTGTCTCCGGAAGCACAGCAATATATCAATAATTTACTGGCTAAGGCGGATGAAATACTTGCGATCGTTAATGATGAAACGAAGTGGGGAAATCATCAGGGACAATATCCGGTAGAAAATAAGTCGGTTTTGGAGAGTGCAGCTAAAGACTTGGAAAGTCTGGCTGAAAGAATCAAATCCGGTTCCATCACAGATATGACGCAGGAGATTTATAATGAGGCTATTGCTGCTGCCGATAAGAAAGTAGAAGAAGTCGAAGATTCTGCATGGCCGGATAACAGTCAGATTACCTGGAATCTGTTTGTAGATGGAAATGCCGGTTCCTATATAGACTTTGGTTATAGCGAGGATTATGTGAAGTTTGGAGAGGATGACAATCAGGCATTTACGATTGAACTTTGGGTGAATATCAAAGAATATTGCAATAAACAGGGAGAAGACAACTGTACTTTCCTTTCTACCATGACAAACGATCCTCATTGGAGCGGATGGCGTGCCCAGGATCGTACAAAGGGATTGTTGAGAACAATGGTTGCTCACTGGCAAGATAATAATCATACAAATCCACAAGAATGGGAACCGGGATGGAAAAAATCGGACAACTGGACTAAAGATCGTTGGACTCATTATGCATTCTTATTCAGAGATAAAGGGCTGCCAGGATTTGATACCCCGACGGATGTGAAGTGTTATTCTATGATTGACGGTACGAGACAAGGTGAAATCATTCGTGTGGGCGAATCTTGGAGAACGTATATCAACGATAACTCTATTTCTAAGAAGATTCATATGACCGGATTCTGCATGAAAGACAATAATGGAAATCGTAACGAATGGTTCTCCGGTTACATAAAGAAGATCCGTATCTGGAAAACAAACCGGACAGAAAATCAGGTATATGCTTCTTATATGGGTAATGAAGAAGGTGTAAGTGCCGATAATCCGAATTTGGTAGAAGCCTGGGATTTTGAAGTGAAAGGTGATCAGCCTACTCAAAGTGCTACCAGAACAATTACAGGTTTGAAAGGTCATACAGCAACATTAGTTGGTGATAACTGGCAATGGATTGAATCCACAGACATTACAGATAACAAATAATTGTTTACCGGAATGAGTTTTCAATAGGTAGATTAAATATTCCCCTTATCTCTGTCATAAGGACAGAGTGAGGGGAAATTATTCTCCAATAACCCTTTATTAATCCTTTATTTTTATTGTAGAAAAGTGTTTTGGTCTGTATTTGTTCTTTATTGAATAAATATTATCGTTTTTTTTCAGCTATTTCTGCAATCTTTGTAACAGGAAAAATACTATAAACTTATAAACTATCATGAAAAGCAAAATTCTTTTGGCTCTGACACTACTATTGGGAGTATCAACTACCACATGGGCAGTCGGTAATTTAGGAAAAGCAAACCAGAAGAAGCATGCGTATACGAACGAAGATGTATGGGCAGCTTATGAAGGATTTAATAATACACTACTAGACTCCAATAAATATATTTACAAGACAAATTCGTCCTATCCAAGTGCTGTTGACCGTGGCAATGGAGCAGCGGCTATCTGGTGTCAACCTATTTATTGGGATATGGCAATGAATGCCTATAAACTGGCAAAAGCACAGAAAGACAGAAAGAAGACAAGTTATTATAAAACACTCTGCGAGAAAATATTCGCAGGGAACAAAGCGCAATATTGTCAGTTTGATTTTGATGATAACAATGAAAATACCGGCTGGTTCATCTACGATGACATCATGTGGTGGACGATCAGCCTGGCACGCGGTTACGAGCTTTTTGGAGTGGATGAATATCTGAAACTCTCGGAAGCCAGTTTCAAACGGGTATGGTATGGCTCGGAAAAAGTGGGTGATACAGGTTCGTATGACAAAGAAAACGGAGGTATGTTCTGGCAATGGCAACCCATTCAAAATCCGAAACCGAATAAATTCGGTGATGGAAAGATGGCATGTATCAACTTTCCGACAGTTGTTGCAGCATTAACCCTCTACAATAACGTGCCTGAAAATAGAAAAGAATCGACCGACAAACGGCCGGATTATCAGACGAAAGCTCAATATCTTGCCAAAGGTAAAGAAATCTATGAATGGGGAGTGGAAAATCTCTTGGATAAAGCAACAGGAAAGATTGCCGATAGCCGTCATGGAAATGGCAATCCCGCATGGAAAGCACATGTATACAATCAGGCAACCTTTATCGGAGCTTCCATACTGCTTTATAAGGCGACCGGAGAGAAACGTTATCTGGACAATGCTATTCTGGCAGCAGACTATACAGTGAAAGATATGTCTGCAGAACATAAAGTGCTACCTTTCGAAGGTGGTATTGAACAGGGTATCTATACTGCTATCTTTGCGGAATACATGGCATGGTTGGTGTATGATTGCGGACAAACTCAATATCTCCCGTTCCTGAAACGTACCATCAAAATAGGTTGGGCAAACAGAGATAAGACACGGAATGTATGTGGAGGCGAATACTATAAAAAGTTGCCGGAAGGTGCGGAAATTGACAGTTATTCTGCTTCCGGTATACCGGCATTGATGCTTTTGTTTCCGGCTAAGAAATAAATAGAAAACGACGGAATTTGCGTAAAATAGATTAAATAAACAGGTGAATTAAATTATGAAACAACAACTGATGATGCTGTTGCTGGGAACAGCTTCTGTACTTTGTAGCTGTGAGACCCAGGTAGAACAGCACGAGAAGAATGAATTACGTGCTCCGGCATATCCGCTGGTGACAATTGATCCTTATACTAGTGCATGGTCTACTACGGACAATCTATACGACAGTCCTGTAAAACATTGGACAGGCAAGGATTTTTCTTTACTTGGTGTTGCAAAAGTAGACGGACAAACCTACCGTTTCATGGGAACGGAAGAACTGGAACTACGTCCTTTGGTAAAGACATCCGAACAAGGTAGCTGGACAGGAAAGTATACCACTCAACAGCCTGCTGACGGATGGCAGAATGCCGGATTCAATGATAAAGCATGGAAAGAAGGCGAAGCTGCCTTCGGAACCATGGAGAATGAGCATACAGCCAAAACCCAATGGGGAGAAGAATTTATCTGGGTACGCCGGGTAGCTGATATTCAGGAAGACTTGACAGGAAAGAATGTATATCTTGAATTCTCTCACGACGATGATGCTATTATTTATATCAACGGCATCAAGGTAGTGGATACAGGTAATGCTTGTAAAAAGAACGAGCGGGTAAAACTGTCGGAAGAAGTAGTAGCCTCTTTGAAACCGGGTGAAAATCTGATTGCAGGCTATTGTCATAACCGGGTAGGAAACGGACTGCTGGATTTCGGATTACTGGTAGAATTGGACGGTTATCGTTCTTTCCATCAAACAGCACAACAAACTTCTGTAGACGTACAACCTATGCAGACTTATTATACATTTACTTGCGGTCCGGTAGATTTGAAACTGACATTTACCGCTCCTATGTTCATGGATAATCTGGACTTGTTGTCACGTCCGGTCAACTATATTTCTTATGAAGTAGCCTCCAATGACGGAAAGAAACATCAGGTTGAATTGTATTTCGAAGCATCTCCGCAATGGGCAATCGACCAACCTCACCAGGAATCTGTTGCCGACAGCTTTACTGACGGCGATTTGTTATTCCTTCGTACCGGAAGCCGCAATCAGGAGATTCTGAAGAAAAAGGGTGATGATGTTCGTATCGACTGGGGACATTTCTATCTGGCAGCTGAAAAGGAAAACAGCACATCTGCAATCGGTGACGGCAGAGAGCTGCGCAAGAACTTCGTAGCCAATAAACTGGAAGCTCCTACCACAAACGGTTATGATAAACTGGCTTTGGTACGTTCATTGGGCGAAACACAAAAAGCTGATGGCCATCTGTTGATCGGATATGATGATATTTATTCTATCCAATACTTTGGTGATAACCTGCGTCCTTACTGGAATCGTGAGGGTAATGAAACGATTGTTTCCCAATTCCAGAAAGCAGAGAAAGAATACAAGACACAAATGAAGAACAGCGCTGCTTTCGACAAGAAACTGATGGAAGAAGCTACTGCTGCCGGTGGACGTAAATATGCCGAACTTTGTGCATTGGCTTATCGTCAGGCATTGGCTGCACATAAACTGGTACAGGCTCCGAACGGCGACTTGGTATTCCTTTCTAAGGAGAACTTCAGTAATGGTTCCATCGGAACAGTCGACCTGACTTATCCGGGAGCTCCGTTGCTTTTATACTACAATCCGGAATTGGTGAAAGCTACCATGAACCATATCTTCTATTATAGCGAAAGCGGAAAATGGGCGAAACCATTTGCTGCGCATGATATCGGTACTTATCCATTGGCTAACGGCCAGACTTATGGCGGTGATATGCCGGTAGAAGAATCGGGTAATATGGTAGTATTGGCTGCTGCCATTGCAAAGGTAGAAGGTAATGCAGATTACGCACAGAAACACTGGGAAACCCTGACTACGTGGACAGACTATCTGGTAGAGAACGGACTTGATCCGGCCAACCAACTTTGTACCGATGACTTTGCAGGTCACTTTGCACACAATGCCAACCTTTCTATCAAAGCAATCATGGGTGTTGCTTCATACGGTTATCTGGCAGATATGCTGGGCAAAAAAGATGTGGCTGAAAAGTACACACAGAAAGCGAAAGAAATGGCTGCCGAATGGGTGAAAATGGCTGATGATGGTGACCACTATCGTCTCACATTTGACAAACCGGGAACATGGAGCCAGAAGTATAACTTGGTGTGGGATAAACTGTTGAATCTGCAAATCTTCCCTAAAAATGTTGCAGAAACGGAAATAGCTTACTATCTTTCGAAGCAAAATAAATATGGTCTTCCGTTGGATAACCGTGAAACATACACAAAGACCGACTGGATCATGTGGACAGCTACATTGGCAAATGACAAAGCTACCTTTGAGAAATTTATCGAACCCGTATATCTGTTTATGAACGTTACACCTAACCGTGTTCCGATGTCCGACTGGGTATTTACAGACGAACCGAATCAAAGAGGCTTCCAGGCACGTTCCGTTGTAGGTGGATATTATATCAAAATGCTTGAAGGAAAACTGATTAAATAAAACAAAAATACCATGAAGAAACTAGCTCTATTCGCTTTTACGTTACTTAGTGCATGGGCTATGACTGCAAAAACAATTACCGGACCGGTGGACTATGTTAGTCCGCTGGTTGGTACGCAGTCAAAGCACGCATTATCTACCGGAAATACTTACCCTGCCATTGCGCTGCCCTGGGGAATGAACTTTTGGGTTCCGCAGACTGGTAAAATGGGCGATGGATGGGCCTATACGTATGACGCTGACAAGATCAGAGGATTCAAACAAACCCATCAGCCAAGTCCCTGGATCAATGATTACGGTCAATTTGCCATCATGCCGGTAACCGGTAAGGCAGTATTTAATCAGGATGAGCGTGCCAGTTGGTTCTCTCATAAAGCTGAAACGGCTACTCCTTATTATTATAAAGTATATCTTGCCGATCATGATGTAGTGACCGAAATTGCTCCGACAGAGAGAGCGGCTGCTTTCCGTTTCACTTTCCCCGAAAACGACCACTCTTATGTAGTGGTAGACGCCTTTGATAAAGGTTCGTTTGTGAAAGTAATCCCTTCGGAGAACAAGATTATCGGTTATACCACTAAAAACAGCGGTGGTGTTCCTGTCAACTTTAAAAACTACTTTGTACTAGTATTCGACAAACCGTTTACTTATACGGCTGCCGTAGCCAGTGGTGTGATTGACACCAACAAACTGGAAGCGACAGACAATCATGCCGGTGCACTGATCGGTTTCAAAACCCGCAAGGGCGAACAGGTAAATGTGCGTGTGGCTTCCTCTTTTATCAGCCCTGAACAGGCGGAACTGAACCTGAAAGAGCTGGGTACGGACAACATTGAACAGATTGCTGCGAAAGGCCGCAAGGTATGGAACGATGTTTTAGGACGTATTGAAGTGAAAGATGATGATATCGATCATTTGCGTACCTTCTACTCTTGTCTGTATCGTTCAGTATTATTTCCCAGAAGTTTCTACGAGATAGATGCTAAAGGAGATGTGATGCACTACAGCCCTTATAATGGTGAAGTACTTCCGGGATATATGTTTACCGATACCGGTTTCTGGGATACGTTCCGTTGTCTTTTCCCATTCCTTAACCTGATGTATCCATCCATGAATACAAAGATGCAGGAAGGATTGGTGAACACTTATAAAGAAAGCGGATTCCTGCCGGAATGGGCAAGTCCGGGACACAGAGGTTGCATGGTTGGAAACAACTCCGCTTCCGTCGTTGCCGATGCCTACCTGAAAGGATTGAAAGGATACGATATCGAGACATTGTGGGAAGCCGTGAAACACGGAGCGAATGCAGTACATCCGAATGTTCGTTCTACCGGACGATTAGGACATGAGTATTATAATAAGTTGGGATATGTACCTTATAATGTAGGTATTAACGAGAATGCAGCCCGTACACTGGAATATGCATACGATGACTGGTGTATCTATCAATTGGGTAAAGCCTTGAAGAAACCGAAAAAAGAGATTGAAATCTTTGCAAAGCGTGCAATGAATTATAAGAATCTCTACGATCCCGAACACAAACTGATGCGTGGTAAGAATGAAGACGGTACGTTCCAGTCTCCGTTCAATCCGTTGAAGTGGGGGGATGCCTTTACGGAAGGTAATAGCTGGCATTATACCTGGTCGGTATTCCACGATCCTCAAGGTCTGATCGATTTGATGGGTGGTAAAGACGGATTCAACCAAATGATGGATTCTGTATTTATCCTGCCTCCGATTTTCGATGAAAGTTATTATCGAGCCGTTATTCATGAAATCCGTGAAATGCAGATTATGAACATGGGCAACTATGCACATGGCAACCAGCCGATTCAGCACATGCTCTATATGTACAACTATTCCGGCCAACCTTGGAAAGCGCAACATTGGATTCGTGAAGTGATGGACAAACTTTATACCCCTGCTCCCGACGGTTATTGCGGTGATGAGGACAACGGCCAGACTTCTGCCTGGTATGTATTCTCGGCAATGGGATTCTATCCGGTATGTCCGGGTACGGATGAATATGTTTTGGGTACTCCCTACTTCAAGGAGATGAAGCTGCATCTGGAAAACGGAAAGACGGTGACTATCTCTGCTCCGAATAACGGAGACGATAAACGTTACATTTCGTCGATGAAATTGAACGGTAAAGAATATACCAAAAACTATCTGACTCATCAGGATTTGTTGAATGGCGCTAGCATTTCTTACAAAATGGACGCGAAACCCAATCAGCAACGTGGTACCAAAGAATCCGATTTCCCTTATTCTTTCTCTAACGAATTTAAAAAGAAGAAGTAATCATGAAGAAACAGATCAAATATATCAGCGCAGGTATGCTGGCAGGTATGCTTCTCTGTGGCGGGGAGCTGCAAGCCTCCAACCGTATGACGGAAATGCATGTATGTCTGGCGGATGCTATTCAGAAAGATAACCGCCCGGAAATATCCAATCGTTTGTTCCGTTCCAATGCGGTAGAGAAGGAGATTCTCCGTGTACAGAAACTTTTGAAGAATGCGAAGTTGGCATGGATGTTTACCAACTGTTTCCCGAATACACTGGATACAACCGTACATTTCCGTAAAGGAAGCGATGGCAAACCGGATACGTTCGTATATACGGGTGATATTCATGCTATGTGGCTACGCGACTCCGGTGCACAGGTATGGCCTTATGTGCAATTAGCTAATGCAGACCCTGAACTGAAAGAAATGCTGGCAGGTGTTATTCTCCGCCAGTTCAAATGTATCAATATCGATCCGTACGCGAATGCTTTTAATGACGGCGCTATTCCTGACGGTCATTGGATGAGTGACCTTACAGACATGAAACCGGAATTGCACGAACGTAAATGGGAAATTGACTCCTTGTGTTATCCTTTGCGCTTGGCCTATCATTACTGGAAGACTACCGGAGATGCGAGCATATTCAACGAAGAATGGATTCAAGCAATCACTAATGTACTGAAAACATTCAAAGAGCAACAACGCAAAGACGGAGTAGGTCCTTATAAATTCCAACGTAAGACGGAACGTGCACTGGATACTGTGAGTAATGACGGTCTGGGAGCACCGGTGAAACCTGTCGGTTTGATTGTTTCCAGTTTCCGTCCTTCGGACGATGCTACTACGCTTCAGTTCCTGATACCTTCCAATTTCTTCGCTGTATCTTCGTTGCGCAAGGCTGCCGAGATTCTGGAGACGGTAAATAAGAAGACAGCTTTGTCTAAAGAATGTAAGGACTTGGCGCAGGAGGTGGAAACAGCTTTAAAGAAATATGCGGTGTATAACCATCCTAAATATGGTAAAATCTATGCATTCGAGGTAGATGGTTTTGGAAATCATCATCTGATGGATGATGCCAATGTGCCGAGTTTGCTTGCGATGCCTTATTTGGGTGATGTGAATGTAAACGATCCGATTTATCAGAATACCCGCCGTTTTGTGTGGAGTGAGGACAATCCTTATTTCTTTAAAGGCAAGGCAGGCGAAGGAATCGGCGGACCGCATATCGGTTACGATATGGTATGGCCGATGAGTATTATGATGAAAGCCTTCACAAGTCAGAATGATGCCGAAATCAAGACTTGCATTAAGATGTTGATGGACACGGATGCTGACACCGGCTTTATGCACGAATCTTTCCATAAGGATAATCCGAAGAAATTTACCCGCGCATGGTTTGCCTGGCAGAATACTCTTTTCGGTGAGTTGATTTTGAAGTTGGTTAATGAAGGAAAGGTAGATTTATTGAATAGTATACAGTAATATGCTGACATAGTAATTTGAACGCGGATAACGCGGGTGATGCGGCTCTTTTTCTGATGCAAAATTAGAAAAAACGCGTTATCCGCGTCGTCTGCATCTAAATATGAATAGCTGAAAACTAATATTTAAAAAACAATTGTATCATGAAAAAGTTATGTGTATGGGCAGTTGCCGCCCTTTTAATGGCAGCTTGTACTCCGAAAGCTGAAAAGGCTACAGATTCCGGTTTATTGCAGAGTAAATTCCAGACAGAAGTAGATGGAAAGAAGACTGATTTGTTCACTCTGCGTAACAAGAACAACATGGAAGTTGTATCACGAACTTCGGTGGACGTATTGTTTCAGTGATGGTTCCCGACAAAGACGGAGTAATGCAGGACGTAGTGCTTGGCTTCGATTCTATTCAGGACTATATCAGCAAGCCTTCGGATTTCGGTGCGACTATCGGACGTTATGCCAATCGTATCAATCAGGGACAGTTCACCTTGGATGGTGTGGAATATCAGCTTCCCCGCAATAACTACGGTCATTGTCTGCACGGCGGACCGCAAGGATTCCAATACCGGGTGTTTGATGCAGCATTGTTGAATCCGCAGGAATTGCAGTTGACTTACCGTGCAGAAGACGGTGAAGAAGGTTTTCCGGGAAACATCACTTGTAAAGTGGTGATGAAACTGACGGACGATAATGCCATCGATATTCAATACGAAGCGGAAACAGACAAACCGACGATTGTAAATATGACTAACCACTCTTATTTTAACCTTGAAGGTGATGCCGGCAACAACTCCGGTCATTTGTTGATGGTGGATGCGGACTATTATACTCCGGTGGACAGCACCTTCATGACAACTGGCGAGATCGTTCCGGTAGAAGGAACCCCGATGGATTTCCGCACCCCGACTCCGGTAGGCGAACGTATCAACGACTATGATTTCGTACAGCTGAAAAACGGCAATGGTTACGATCACAACTGGGTATTGAACACGAAAGGCGACGTAACCCGTAAATGCGCTTCTTTGAAATCACCGAAGACTGGTATCGTACTCGACGTTTATACTAATGAACCGGGTATTCAGGTATATGCAGGTAATTTCCTCGATGGTTCGCTGACAGGAAAGAAAGGCATTACTTACAACCAACGTGCTTCCGTATGTCTCGAAACACAGAAATATCCGGATACTCCGAACAAACCGGAATGGCCGTCGGCTGTACTTCGCCGGGCGAAAAGTATACAAGCCAATGTATCTTCAAATTCTCTGTAGACAAATAATGGATTTATGAATCAGCTCCCTGCTCTCGGTTGCCAATTATTTATTTCGGAATATATTCATAGGCAGCTATTTGTGAGGCTTTATTACGGCCTTCCGTCTCTTATTGGGACTGTTCTCTACAATATATTTCTATGGTTTACGGGAGTAGGGGGATTGATAAGTCTGTTATCGGGCAGCTCTTTTTCAAAAGATGGAAATGGAAATCAATAATTTATGAGATACTGGAAAACATATTATATCATCTGTCTTATATTTATGCTTACTCCGCTTACATTATGCGGACAGGTAGATGCAGAACGGTTACAGGAGCTGGACAAGCTAATGTTTAATGGGAGATATTTTGAATCAAAAGAGCTGTATAAGAATCTGTCTGATACGACAACTATCCCTTCTGATTTAGATTTGTTCTATAAATTTAGGATGGCACAGTTTTTGAACAAGACGGATAGTGCTGTTTACTATTTGGAGAAGTATATACCTTATTATTATGAGGATTGTGGAAATCAAGTGTTAATTCTTTATTCTATGTTGTTTGATGCATACATTGAACTTGGGTATAAAGATAAGGCACTATGTACTTATCAACAAATGAAACAGCTTTGGGATGAAAGTCTTTCAAATATAAATGGTAAAGCGTATGAGGGGTGGCAAACTGATATTAAAAATTTTTTATCCTATGCTGAAAGTGCCGTGAATTCGCCTCCTATAACAATGAAACGGAGCAATACATCTTCTTTTGTGGATATAAAAGGACATGACAAACCTGTTTTTCAAGCAAAGTATAATGGGATATCACAGACTACTATCTTTGATACAGGGATGCAACCTTACTGTTTTTTGAGTAAAAAGTTAGCCGAGGGGATGGGGATTCGATATGACAGCATTGAAAGGAATAAAGTAGTGGTGAATGAGACTTTGGTTTGTGTCCGAAGTATTATCGATTCTATTGAAGTCGGAAATATCACCTTTTATAATATTCCTACCCTTATCTATAAGGAATCTGAAAGTATTCCGTATGTATCCAGTTCATTAAGGAAGAAGAGGCGGATGAAGAAGGCTTTAGATTCGGTGCGTACATGGGTGGCGGAGCGTGTATGTCTTGGGCTACCGATCATGAAGTTGATAGGGAAAATACAGACTGATTATGATCATAATAGAATGTGTTTCCCTGTTTCAGATGTCACTCTTTCCAAGGAAGCAAATATTTATGCATACGAAAAAGGGCTTTATATGCGTATAAAACTTAATGACATTGATTTTACGGCTAATCTGGATACTGGATCTGGTGAATATATTGAAGTTGATTCTGCATTTTATGAAAAACATCAGAAAGAGATGCCAATTGGTTTTGTAATGAAAAAGAATAGGTTTGGAGTAGCTATGGTACATCAGGCGCGGATGTCCTCATATAAATCATTAAAAAATCCTGTAATTATATTTGATAACAAATTAATGCAGCCTCCGACTATAGATGATGAGGTAAGGGTATATTCTGTTAAATCTATAGCACCACTCTTTGATGGATTTGTAGGATATCGTTTTTATCGAAGCATAGGAAAGAAAGTGCTGCTGGACCTTGATAATATGCGTCTTGAAGCAGTGCAATGAGAGTTGGGTGTTTTTATGTATAAGTTGATGCCAAATAAAGCTCACTGGATAATGAGATAGCCTATAAAAGAAAGAAAATGTAAATCAATAGTAGTATGAGATATCGTAGGTCATATTATATCATCTGTCTTATTTTTATGCTTACTCCACTTACATTACATGGACAGGTCGCTGTTGAACGATTACAAGAGTTGGACAAGCTAATGTATAATGGAAGATATTTTGAATCAAAGGAATTGTACGAGAATCTATCAGAGACAACGACAGTCCCTCCTGATTTAGAGTTATACTATAAATTTCGAATGGCGCAATTTTTAAACAAGACAGACAGTGTCGCTTACTATTTAGAGCAGTTTATACCTCACCATTATGCAACTTTTGGGGAGAAAACACTTGTTTTTTATTCTAATTTGTTTGATGCGTACATAGAACTAGGGGATACGGATAAGGCATTGGATACTTATCTGCAGATGAAACGAATTTGGAATGAAAGTCTTACAAAGACAAATATAGGCGGAAAAGAATATGAGGAATGGCGAACTGCTACAGAGAATTTCTTATCCTATGCTGAAAATGCAGTGAATCTGCCTCCTATAAAAATGAAACGGAACGAAACGTCTTCTTTTGTTGATATAGAAGAAGGTGATAAGTCTGTTTTCCAGGCAAAATATAATGGAATATCACAGAACACTATCTTTGATACAGGGGTGGGCCCCTACTGTATCCTAAGTAGAAAGTTGGCGGATGGGATGGGCTTTAGATATGACAGCATTGACGAGAATAAAGTAACGATCAATGAGAACTTGATTTCTGTCCGGAGTATCATTGATTCTATTGAAGTTGGAAATATAACTTTTTACAATATTCCAGCCTTCATTTACTCGGACACCGCGAGTGTTCCATTTGTATCCGGTTTATCAATTAAGAGAAGAAAGAAGAGGAAGAAGGCTCATACTGTTGTAGATTCGGTGCGTACATTGTTTACGGATTGTGTGTTTCTTGGACTGCCGGTAATGAAATTGATAGGGAAGATACAGACTGATTACGAACATAACAGAATGTGTTTCCCCGTCTCTGTGCCCAATGCTCACCTTTCTAAAGCCCCCAATGTTTATGCATACAAATACGATTTGTATATGCGTATAAAACTTAATGGAACTGATTTTACGGCTCATCTGGATACGGGTTCTGATGAATATATTACAGTAGATTCTGCATTTTACGAGAAACATCAGAAAGAACTGCTGATTGGTTCTACCAGTAAAAAGAATACATTCGGGGTAGCTATGCTGCATCAGGCACGGGCGATCACATATAAAACGTTAAAAGATCCTGCAATAATATTTGATGATAAATTAATGCAGCCTCCTGGTCCGGAAGCTGTAAAAACATATCCTCTTGGCCAAATAGTTCCCGGTATATTCTTTGATGGAGTTATAGGCAATGGCTTTTATCGGAGAATAGGAAAGAAAGTGCTGCTGGACCTTGACAATATGCGTCTTGAAGCAGTGCAATGAGAGTTGAAATAATCTAAATGAGAATAGAATAGACGAAATGAAGAAAAATAAAACGAAAGGACTTTTTGCATCGATAGTGCTTGGAGTGGCGGTTACAGCTTGTGCGTCTGCTTCTTCTAGTGGTACGGTGACGGTAGTGGACCGACCGGACATACAGTCCGTCAATACCAATTATATCGGGTATCGCGCTCCGCTTCGACCGTTGAATTTTATAAAGTTGCCGGTAGGTAGTATTCAGCCTGAAGGATGGGTGAAGAAGTATCTGGAGTTGCAGCGTGACGGTCTGACCGGACACTTGGGAGAAATCAGCGCTTGGCTGGAAAAGGATAATAATGCCTGGTTGACAACTGGTGGCGATCACGGCTGGGAGGAAGTCCCTTACTGGCTCAAAGGGTATGGCAATCTAGCATATATCCTGAATGACCCGAAGATGATTGAAGAAACCAAATATTGGATTGAAGGTGTATTTGCCAGTCGCCAGCCGGATGGCTATTTCGGTCCGGTCAATGAACGTAACGGCAAACGCGAACTTTGGGCACAGATGATTATGCTCTGGTGTCTGCAATCTTATTATGAGTATTCTCAAGATCAGCGTGTCATTGACCTGATGACGAATTACTTCAAGTGGCAGATGACTGTTCCCGATGACCAACTTCTGGAAGATTATTGGGAGAAAAGCCGTGGCGGTGATAACATCATCAGTATCTACTGGCTTTACAACCATACTGGGGATGCTTTCCTGCTCGAACTGGCCGAGAAGATTCACCGTAACACAGCCGACTGGACGAAATCCACCTCCTTACCTAACTGGCACAATGTAAATATCGCCCAATGTTTCCGTGAACCTGCCACTTATTATATGCAGACCGGAGATTCAGCGATGCTGAAAGCCTCTTATAATGTCCATCATCTGATACGGCGTACTTTTGGACAGGTTCCCGGAGGTATGTTCGGTGCAGATGAAAATGCTCGTCTGGGATATATCGATCCCCGACAGGGAGTGGAAACCTGCGGCTTGGTAGAACAAATGGCTTCCGATGAAATCATGCTTTGTATGACAGGAGATCCCATGTGGGCGGAACACTGCGAAGAAGTAGCGTTCAACTCTTATCCGGCTGCCGTGATGCCGGACTTCAAGGCATTGCGTTATATCACTTGTCCGAACCATGCCATCAGTGATTCGAAGAATCATCATCCGGGCATTGACAATCGTGGCCCGTTCCTTTCGATGAATCCTTTCAGCAGTCGTTGCTGCCAACACAATCATGCACAGGGCTGGCCTTACTTCACCGAACATCTGGTACTGGCAACTCCCGACAACGGAGTGGCAACAGCTATTTATGCAGCTTGCAAAGCTACAGTGAAAGTGGGTGACGGCAAGGAAATCACTCTTCACGAAGAGACAAATTATCCTTTTGAAGAAGGCATTGCCTTCACTGTTTCTACCGATGAAAAGGTTGCTTTTCCATTTTATCTTCGTATTCCTTCATGGACTCAAAAAGCGGAAGTGCGGGTGAATGGCAAGAAGGTAAGTGCAGCTCCTGTAGCGGGAAAATATCTTTGCATCAATCGCGAGTGGGCGAATGGTGACCGTGTGGAATTGACTCTTCCGATGTCTTTGTCTATGCGTACCTGGCAGGTCAATAAAAACAGCGTAAGCGTAGATTACGGACCTTTGACTTTGTCTCTCAAGATTGCAGAGAAATATGTAGAGAAAGACAGTCGCGAGACTGCTATCGGTGATTCAAAATGGCAGAAAGGTGCTGATCCCCAGAAATGGCCTACTACTGAAATCTATCCGGATAGCCCCTGGAATTATTCATTGGTATTGGATAAGAAAGAACCTTTGAAAAATTTCAAGGTCATCCGTAAATCCTGGCCGGCTGACAACTATCCTTTCACAGTAGCCAGTGTACCTTTAGAAGTAAAAGCTATCGGTCGTCCGGTTCCTGAATGGAAGATAGACGAAACAGGACTGTGTGGCGTATTGCCGGAAGAAGATGCGGTGAAAGGTGATAAAGAAGAAATAACATTGATCCCTATGGGGGCGGCACGGTTGAGAATCTCTGCGTTCCCGAACACAAAAGAATAAATTAATAACTAGAAAACTTAGAATAAATGAAACGTATTGTTTTTTTAGATTACATCCGTGTGTTTGCATGCTTTCTCGTCATCCTTGTTCATGCCAGTGAGAATTTCTACTGTGCTCCCGGAGCCACTGATATGGCAGGTCCGCAGTCTTTTTTGGCAAATGAAGTAGACCGGCTATGGGTATCAGTGTACGACGGTTTTTCACGTATGGCAGTACCCCTGTTCATGATAGTCTCTGCCTTCCTGCTTGCACCGATGAAGGAAGAGCAGTCTATGTGGCAATTCTATCGCCAGCGCTGTCTTCGCATCCTTCCACCGTTTTTCATATTCATGCTACTGTACAGCACTCTACCTATGTTGTGGGGACAGATAGACGGAGAAACATCTATGAAGGACTTGTCGCGGATATTCCTGAATTTCCCGACGCTAGCCGGACACTTGTGGTTTATGTATCCTCTGATAAGCCTTTATTTGTTTATCCCAATTATATCCCCATGGTTGAGAAAAGCCACGGCTAAAGAAGAACGTTTCTTTATAGGGCTGTTCGTGTTGTCAACCTGTATGCCTTATCTCAATCGTTGGTGCGGTGAAGTGTGGGGACAATGTTTCTGGAATGAATACCACATGTTGTGGTACTTCTCCGGTTATCTGGGCTATCTTGTTCTAGCGCATTACATTCGTGTACACCTTACCTGGAACCGTTCCAAACGTTTCATTATAGGAACCATTTTAATGGTGATCGGTGCTGTATGGACTATTTATTCATTCTATGTGCAGGCTATACCCGGCGAACTCCATTCCACACCTGTAATAGAAATAGGATGGGCTTTCTGTACCATTAACTGTGTGCTTCTCACAACGGGTACATTCCTTATGTTTACATGTATCAAACGTCCGCAAGCTCCCAAGTTGGTGACGGAAACATCGAAACTTAGCTATGGCATGTATCTTATGCACATATTCTGGCTCGGACTGTGGGTGACTGTGTTCAAAGATACATTGGCGCTTCCCACTGTTGCCGCTATACCATGTATCGCAGTGGTTACGTTTATCTGTTGTTTTGTAACAACTAAGATCATTTCGTTTATACCGGGCAGTAAATGGATAGTAGGATAAATATCCGGAAACAAAGTAGCATATACTACTGACTTCAGGCAGATGATCCTAGGCTATAAACAGTAAGATATTGAATAGATAATCAAGTTTTTCCTGATTTTCTATTCAAAATCTTACTGTTTATAGCTTATTTCCCTCTTAATGTCCTCTTTTTCTTTTTACTTCTTTCACCTCTTTCACTCCTATTATAAACCATTACTCCCCAGATCCTTACGGGTGAACCCTTCCTCTATTTGAAGCTTTATGCCGCTTTCATCGGTTTCACCAGATACACATTCCCATATTTGGTATGTTTGCGGGTGACCCCTGCCGCAAGTAAAACTTGCGCGAATGTAGCCGGATTACTTCCTCGCATGGCAGCGGGGTTATACATCTTCAGTCTCCTGAATATATCCGAAGCCGAGAGCCGTTCGCTTCCCTCTTCATCATCTTTAGCTATCCGGAAGCAGGCATGAAAGATTTCCTCTGCCGGACACGGATGATAAAAAGCAGCATTGTGGCGTTGCAGTTCCCGTTCCTCTTCTTTTGTGAACCAATAGCGGATGCCGGAGAGCAGTTCAGCTTTCAGTTGGGCATAGATCTGATCGTGCATGATCCCTTCGCAATCGATCAGATGTTCTGCTTCAATGCAGATGAATCGCCGGCTACCGGTGGGATCGGTGAGCAAGTCAAAGCGGTTGCTTGTACCGATGAAAGAAGCGATGCGCGGCAAGTTGCGGAAATTCTTTTGATAAGCTTTGCAGATATTTAGGTTTGCCATTTGCATTAGATTTTTCAATAATGGCATTTGCTGCGTTCCGTACTTGTCAAATTCATCCATGTTCAGGAGTCCCATTTCGGCAAGTAACCTTTCCGGTTTTCCTTGTGCAGACAGTTTCAGGTTGTCCATGTAATAACGTGACAGTGCCGGCGGCATCAGTGCCTTGCAAAATGTGGATTTTTGTCGTCCCTGCTCGCTGCTGACAAGTATGGGGGCTACGCTGTTGGCATGTATTCCCGTCATGCCTAACCATTGGGCGGTGAGTCCCAGCATCCAGGTATGGAAGCTTTTTATCCAGAGCTGATTGTCAGAGACACGCTGCGCCAAAGCCTCCAGTCTGTCTGTCCCATCCCAGCCGGGCAGTTCTTCCATGTAAAGCCGGAAAGGATGGTATTCAGGAATACAAGTGGAATAAATGTAACGGCTCAAGTCTTTATCCCAGCAGGATATGCCCTGGTCGTGTGCTTCCATGCAGAAAGTGTTCAGTTCCCGCTTATTTACAGGTTCGAAAGGAACGGCACGTTTGTTGGCAGGGCGATATTCCGTTTCTTCCGTCAATAGGTTGTAACGAAAATCATACTGTTTTTGCAGGAATGTACGTACCTCTTGGGTTAACCGAACCGGTTGTTTTCGCTCTGCCTCTTTCTCCCTTCCAGTAGGCGGTGCAGTGTCCGGCAGGAGAACGGTATATTTATCTTCATGACATTTTAGCGTTTTCTGTGGCTCTTTGTCTGTTTTCTCAACTGCATCTTCTTTGTTCTCTTTCATTTGAAACAATTTTAGTTCCTTCAATACCTGTCTCCATATCAATGTTATTGCATTCATTATTTTTTCTATTTTTTAGTGATTAAAATCGGTTTATTGTTCAGCGCTGATACTGCGAATGTACTATCGGATGATACCGGTTTGCAAGTATTTCTCCGGAAAAAATATTAATTTCTACTTGACTGAAGAAGGCGGCTTCTTATCGTCCTTTTCTCTATTTTTTATCGTATCTTTGACGAAGAGTTATTTTTGATTCACTTTCGTGGTCCAATCAAATGACAAGAGTGATCTAATTGGATAACGACTGTGATTTGAATGAACCACAGTAGTGGTTTAATAATAAACTTAAAGTTTTTCAGGGAAAACGCACGAGTTAAAACGCTTTAATAAAGTTGTTTATCAAATTAGCTAGATACTCATCACTCCATCCAGCCTTCTTCCTTTTCCTATTGACAGAAGTCTTCT
>NZ_QTMZ01000039.1:0-54348 GCF_003602935.1 Bacteroides sp. AM54-2NS | reverse complement strand
CAAAATGGTATGCAATATTTTCTCCGGCATTTTTTACATGCATCTTTTTGATTTTCTCCGGCATTTTTACATGCATCTTTTGCTTTCTCTGTGATAGACAGGAAGTTACGCCATTGAGAATATCCTAACAATGGATAAAGTTCTCTCGCACTCCAACATTCCACTTTGTTGTATTCGCAAACAATGCTCTCAAACTGCTTAAATAGCTCTTTTATTTCTTCTGATTTCATTTTATTTCTGTATTATGTTTGTTCCTTTTATTCATCTGTCTTCATCTCCGCCTTGCCATAATATCCTGGCATCGGCACATAAATCGGATTATAATAAGTATTGATATTCTTCAACTTCTTCTCCTCCTCTTTCAGCCGTTTGATTTGCCGTGCGGCAGTGGTAGGGGTAAAGCCGCACAATCCTTGAAAGTCGCGACGGGTTAATACAGGGTTGCTCTTGAAGTAGTTTGTCAGCAATTTGTCTATCTCGTCATTTGAAAGGACAGCCGAATGGGGTTTCAGTTTACTTCGCTCCACATGAACAACACTGACAGACTTTTTCAGTTTGACGTCCGCTTTAAAGCTGATGTTGGCTTTGAGTTTTATCTGATTCGCTTTTAGTTTGGGCGAAGTGATAGGTTCTTGACTATTCAGCTTTATCTGGAAATAACCGATGCCATCCAGATGGACGCTTTGTCCTTCCCGAAGACGATCCCCCATAAAATGACTTAGGGATTCGAGAACTGACTTTACATCCCCTTCAGTTAGAGAAGTTGCTATCTGGATTTCTTTTGCCAAATAGTCTGTGTCAATGTGTTGGAAGTTGACTACACGTGCGTGATACACTTCTTTGTCTTCCTCATCCTTGGGACGGGGAGTCTTGTACAATTCAAATTGTATTGCCATTATTTATTTGTTTTTTGCCTTATACATTACTACGTACCTTTAATTTACCGTTGCAAGCCTATAAGGACATTGTTTTCTGTTGTTGCAAAGCTAATCGATCATCTTCGGACTTAGGGGGAGGGTGTTATATAGCTGTTGTTTGTTTGTTATCAAGCGGCTTTTATAAGTTATCCTGCCTTTATTCTTGGACTAAGGCATAGGGATAGTTGTCTTCCGGTGCCTTTATCATTAGTTTCCCACGCCGTGGAGAGATCTCTTCATGGCTGTGGTAGTATCTTTCCACGGCCGTGGTAGGAATTCGCCACGGCCATGAAGAATGAACTATATCGGTAACAAAGATAAACTATATCAGGGAGAAAAGCAAACTATCTCTGCTTGTTTGAGGTATTTATACGCCTTGTTCTATCTGATAGATATAGGGCAGGGGAGAATTAAACTATTCAACAAAAACAAGCTATCTTATGCATATAGGGCCTTTATTCGGCTATTTTGTAGATGATAGATAACCTGTTTTTGCTGGTAAAAGTATGATAGATACCTTTTTTAAAAGCTATCTATCATACTTATTTCTTTGATAATGAGAAGAGTATCAAAATGAATGATACTTATGATAGATATTTTTTCACTATAGTGAGTATATATGTCCACCGAACTGAAAAATGGTGTCTTATGATTGTTTACTAAATACCCTATTTCAGCTTCTTCTGATACTCATCCGAATTCAGTATCTCCAGCGCCTTTTGTATACTCTCATTGGTGGTATTCATTACCCGGAAATATTCGTTCATATCCCAAAGGTCACGGGCTATCAGTGCTTTAAGCTGCGTCTTGATAAGAGGAAGCGACTTCTGATATTGTTCTTCATTGAATTTCACTCCTTCTTTCTCTCCTATTTCCTTTAAAATGGCGAGCATATCATCATCAACTACGAACTTCTCATCAAACGATTCGAATTTCTTGTATTTGTTTTTCAACTCTTTCCGGTGCCCTTCGATAAACTGCATGGTGAATTTAATCACGGCTCCTTTAGCTACCAGATTACGGTGATAATCCGTATAAAGAGTAGTGTCAATAGGTACGAAATAGTCCGGCATGATACCCCCTCCGCCATAAACGGTACGTCCTAGTTTCTTGGTTTGTACTTTCAGCGAATCCGGGAAGTGAATACTGTCAGCATTCATCAGTTCACCGTGGTTGAAACGTTCTATCAGGTCCTTGTTGTAATCGACAGTACTGTCGTATGGTTTCTGGATGGAACGTCCCGATGGAGTATAATAGCGCGCAATAGTCAAACGAATCATGGAACCATCCGGCAGGTCGATAGGACGTTGCACCAATCCTTTGCCGAAAGAACGGCGTCCTACGATAATTCCTCTGTCCCAATCCTGCACTGCACCGCTGACAATTTCGCTGGCGGAAGCCGTATATTCATCTACCAGGATGATAAGGCGTCCATTACGGAAATCTCCGTTTCCTTTGGCGTAGAAATCACTGCGTTTGGCAGTCCGTCCTTCCGTGTAGACAATCAATTCTTTTTGCTCCAGGAATTCGTTGGCAAGGTCGATAGCTGCATTCAGGTAACCTCCTCCGTTTCCTTGCAGGTCGAGAATCAGGTCCTTCATACCTTGTTTCTGAAGGCTTGTCATTGCTTTCTTGAATTCTTCGGCAGTGGTTGCTCCGAAGCGGTTGATGCGGATACTGTTTTAGGCTAATCATGTAAGAGCATTCGAGGCTAAGGATAGGTATTTTATCTCTTTTCACTGTGAACAATAAAGGATCCTGCACGCCACGACGAACGATAGTCAGGTTGACTTTAGAGCCTTTCGGACCACGCAGACGCTTCATAATATCTTCCGTACTCATTTTCACTCCGGCAATGGCGCTGTCATTGACCGCAACAATACGGTCACCGGCAAGGATGCCGACTTTTTCGGAAGGTCCGTTGCTGACAGGTTGCACTACTAACAGGGTATCTTCAATCATCTGAAACTGAACTCCAATACCTTCGAAGTTACCTTGAAGAGGTTCGTTCATTTTCTTCACTTCTTCTGCGTCCGAGTAAGTAGAGTGCGGGTCGAGTTGTGCCAGCATCTTGATGATGGCTTCTTCCACCAACTTGTCTTCATCTACTTTGTCTACATAGAAATGGGAGATTGCGAACTCTGCCATCTGTAGCTTGCGCATGGCTTCAGAACCGAAATTTTGGGCTTGTAAGGCTGGTACTGCCCACAGGCAAGCCAAAAGGACGTATATTTTAATCTTATTCATAATCTTACTTTATATTAATAGCCGAGTATTAACAACCGGGCACAGATACGCCTGCATCCTTCTCAACTCTCAACTTATCCTCATTCCTTTGGGAATAAACTGGCTGATATCTTTATTATAAGTCAATAATTCGCGTACAATCGTCGAGCTGACGCAAGTCAGTTCCGGTTCTGTGAAGAGCAGGATGGTTTCAATGCCTGCCAGTTTGCGGTTGATGTCTGCAATCGTTTCTTCATACTCGAAATCTTTCACTGTACGGATACCGCGGACAATAAACCTGGCCTCTACTTCCTGCGCAAAATCAATGGTCAGACAGTCGTAGGACATCACTTTTATACGAGGCTCATCCTTGTAAAGTTCCCGAATCATTTCCTCTCTTTTCTCAATGGGAAAGTATGTATTCTTGTTCTCATTGATACCGATTCCTATCACGATTTCGTCCATAAAGGTGAGTGCACGTTCCACTACCGAATAATGTCCGATGGTGAAGGGGTCAAAAGTACCCGGGAATATTGCTTTTCTCATGATGCCAAATCTTCTTCTATAACCAGATTATCTATAATAAAGTTCTGTCGTTCCATGGTATTTTTACCCATGTAGAATTCAAGTAGTTCTTTCACTGCGTCTGTCTTTCGCAAAGAAACTTGCTCCAGACGCATGTCTTTACCGATGAAATGCTTGAACTCGTCCGGTGAAATCTCTCCTAAACCTTTAAATCGCGTGATCTCCGGATTCGGGCTTAGTTCGTTAATTGCATTGACACGTTCTTCTTCACTATAACAATAGATTGTTTTTTTCTTATTGCGTACACGGAACAAAGGCGTTTGCAGAATATATACGTGGCCTTTTTTTATAAGGTCAGGGAAGAATTGCAGGAAGAAAGTAATTAGCAGCAGTCGGATATGCATACCGTCCACATCGGCATCGGTTGCTACGATGACTTTGTTGTAGCGTAGTCCGTCCAAGCCATCTTCTATATTCAGGGCTGCCTGAAGCAGATTAAATTCTTCGTTCTCGTAGACCACTTTCTTGGTTAACCCGAAAGAATTCAGCGGTTTACCACGTAGACTGAACACTGCTTGCGTGTTCACATCACGGCTTTTGGTGATGGAACCACTTGCAGAGTCCCCCTCGGTGATAAAGATGCAGGAGTCTTCTTCCAGTCCTTTTCCTTTCGGGTCGTTGAGGTGAATACGGCAGTCGCGCAATTTGCGGTTGTGCAGGTTTGCCTTCTTTGCACGTTCACGGGCAAGTTTGGTTACACCTGCAATGGCTTTACGCTCTTTCTCGGATTCTTGGATCTTTTGTTGTATCGCTTCGGCTACATCCGCATTTTTGTGCAAGAAGTTGTCCACTTCCTGTTTGATAAAGTCGCCTACATATTTATTGACTGTCACTCCGCCGGGAACCATATTGGTAGAACCCAGCTTCGTTTTCGTCTGACTCTCAAAGATAGGCTCTTCCACATTGACGGCAATGGCAGCAACCAGTCCGTTACGAATGTCGGTATAGTCCATATTCTTGTTGAAGAACTCCTTGATAGTGCGGGCGATGTGTTCCTTGAAAGCACTCTGATGTGTACCTCCTTGGGTGGTATGCTGACCGTTGACGAAGGAGTAATATTCTTCTCCGTATTGTCCGGTATGCGTGAAGGCGATTTCGATGTCTTCCCCTTTCAGGTGGATGATCGGGTAAAGTCCGGTTGCCGTCATATTGTCGTTCAAAAGGTCTACCAGACCATTACGCGACAGGATACGGTGTCCGTTATAGATAATGGCAAGCCCGGTATTGAGGTACGTGTAATTACGTAGCATTGTCTCAATAAATTCAGGCTTGAAACAGTAATTCAGGAATAATGTATTGTCCGGTTCGAAGAAGATGTAAGTTCCGTTTTCCTCTTCGGTATCTTGCGTATTGTCACTCAGCAGGTTTCCTTTCGAGAAAATAGCGGTACGTACTTTACCGTCACGGTAACTGCGTACCTCAAAACGGGAGCTCAAGGCATTGACGGCTTTCACACCGACACCGTTTAGTCCGACACTTTTCTTAAATGCCTTGCTGTCGTACTTACCACCGGTGTTCAGCATGCTGACGGCTTCGATGAGTTTTCCCTGCGGGATGCCTCGTCCGTAGTCGCGTACGCTGACACGGAGGTTTTCTTCAACGGTAATCTCGATTTTCTTACCGGCTTGCATTTTGAACTCGTCAATACTGTTGTCAATTACTTCTTTCAGGAGGACATAGATTCCGTCTTCGGCATGTGCACCGTCGCCCAGCCTTCCGATATACATACCGGGGCGTGTGCGTACATGTTCCATGTCACTTAGGTGACGGATGTTGTCGTCAGTGTACTCTACTGCATTGTTGTTGTCTACAGGTATCAATTCGTTCTCTTCCATAGCTGTTATAAATGAAGAATGAAGAATAAAGAATGAAGAATTGCCATGCGGCATTAAGTAGTAGCGCAGCCAAATTCTTCATTCTTCATTCTTAATTATTAATTTCTTTAATGAACGCACGGCGGCGCTTATGTTGTTGAGTCTCAAAGTAATCCCATTGTGCCTGAACTTTTCCGTTCAGTTCCAGTTCGGGGTTGCTTTCCGCAAAGATAAAACCTAATTTTTGATAAACTGGAATTAAATCGGAAAATAACAAAGCGTTAACACCTTTGTTTTGATATTCCGGTTTCACTGCAACGAGTAGCAGATCAAGCATTTTGGCACGGCGTTTCATAAATAGTGCCTTTAACAGATAGAACCATCCGAGTGGCAACAGACGCCCGTGTGATTTCTGTAAAGCTTCGGCGAGAGATGGCATGGAGATACCTACACAGACCAGTTCGTCATTGGCATCAGTAATCAGTGTAACCATCCGTAAGTCAAGGATCGGCAGATACATTTTCACGTATTGGTCGATTTGCCGCTGTGTCAACGGAGAATAGCCATAAAGAGGACTGTATGCTTCATTCATCAGCTCGAAAATCTTCTGTCCGTAGTCTTTGGCTATTTTTCTTCCGGAAGTATATTTCTTTATCTTGAGGTTATATTTTCGTTGGATCAGTTCGGAAATACGTTTATGCTTGTCGGGAATGGCATCCGGTATGTAGATTTTGTATTCCACCCAGTCGGCGTCTTTCTCGAAGCCTAACTTTTCCATGTGTACAGGATAGTATGGGTAGTTGTAGATAGTAGCCATGGTGCTAAGTTGGTCGAATCCTTCAACTAACATTCCTTCCGCATCGAAATCAGTAAATCCGAGAGGACCGGCAATATGAGTCATACCCCGTTCTTTTCCCCATTCTTCCACTGTTTTGATAAGTGCGGATGATACTTCGGGATCGTCGATGAAGTCTATCCATCCGAAACGAACGTTTTTACATTCCCACTTCTCGTTCGCCTGATTGTTGATGATTGCAGCTACACGTCCTACTATTTTATCGTCCCGGTATGCGAGGAAATAATCTGCTTCACAGAATTCGAATGCTGCGTTTTTCTTCTTGTTGAAGGTGTTAAGCATGTCGTCATAGAGGTCAGGCACAGAGTAAGGGTTACCCTTGTACATTCTGTAATTGAAACGGATAAATTTCTTAAGTTCTCTCTTTGTGGAGACTTTCTTGATTGTAATAGCCATATCTCGTATTTATGATTTGAGCAGGCAAAGATACGTGATAATCTTTAAATTACAACGCGACGGAAAGAGAAAATATAGTCTCTGGACGATTAGGGAGTGGACTGTAAATATGAAAAATACCGGAAATGATGATCATACATTCATTGCCGGTATTCTTTTTCTGTTTTTGTAGGCCGTTTATTGGCTGATGTGTCCTTCGAAAGGCGAGGCAGGTAAACCGGCTGCGTTGTATAAGTTAGCATCATTGGGATTATCTCCCCAAGCATATCGTACAGAGACCGGTTGCTGTATTTCCTTATTCCATACTATTACTTTATTGTTTTCGATTTTAGCCTGTGCCCATTGGTATTTTCCATCTGCGCCGGCAATGGCGAATCCTGATAAATAGCCATATTTATTACGAGCTACTAGTTGCTCGTCACAAGCGTTAAAGGTGACCTCCAGTGCATCTCCGATTCTTTTTACCGACTGGAATATCGGGCCGGTGCAAACAATAGAGTTATATCCGTAATCATTGTGGAGAGCATGCAAAGCAAGTCGTTTACCTACATCTTGTTTGTTGCGGGGATGTATGTCATTTTCTTCACCGATGTCTATAATGACGGCCTGTCCTGTATGTGGTAAGGCCAGTGTCTTCGACTGTGTATCCCGCAGGTTTGCCCAATGACTTTCAGAGGGCTGCTTGGCCGGAGACATGAAGTTTGCTAATTGAACCCAATAAAATGGAAATTCGTTATTCCATCTACTTCTCCAGTCTGTAATTAAAGCCGGAAATAAATCAATGTATTCGTTGGCGCGGGCGGCATTGTTTTCTCCCTGATACCAGATTACCCCTTTCATCCCCAAACCTACCAGTGGATGAATCATTGCGTTGAACAGCAAAGAAGGAAAAGCGTTAGGACCATATTCTACATAATCATATTGTGCACTCGATACTGCAACTTTATACTTCCAATTATCACACAAAGGGAAAATTCGGTTGTTGACTTTCAGGTATACTTCATCTTTAGGACCATATAGACCGCCTCCTCCACGATAGTCGGATATTTTAATAGTGATGGTATTCTGTTCCTTTAATACTTCTGCCGGGATCTTGTATAAACGTTTCAGGTCATATCCTACCGTTCGTCCTACTTCATGTCCGTTAACCCAGGTAATGTCATCGTCATCGATAGTACCGAGACTCAATTCTGCATCCTGTCCTAAACAGTTGGCCGGTATGGAAAACTGATAAGTAAACCATACAACTCCATCTATACCGGATAACTCTTCATTTGACCATAATGACGGAACAATATGTTCCTTCCAGTTTTCTGTAGGGGTGTTTTCTAAATACCATTTCTCTTTTTCTCCCGGTTCGTTTATGATGGCTTGTTCGAATTCTTTTTTGACTTTGTCACTGTGCTTGATGTATTCTTCGAATTCAGAAGAGCGCATACGGGCTAATGATTTTTCATATTTCGGGAAATGCTCTATCACTTCCATGCTCATCCAGGTTTCGATGTCCGTACCACCCCATGAGGAGTTGATGAATCCGATAGGAATATTGAGTTTTTGGTATAATTCACGCGCAAAGAAATAGCCGACAGCTGAAAAATCAGAAGCGGAGGCGGGTGAACATACTTCCCATTTACCTTTTAAGTCGGTTTTAGGAGTGTGCCCCATTTCTTGAATTACGTTGAATGAACGGATTTGAGGGTAATTGGCAGCTGCGACTTCTTCGGTAGCATGATTAGCGCTACGCAGACGAAACTCCATATTTGACTGTCCGCTACAAATCCATACTTCACCGATTAAAATATCTGTAAATGATAAAGTCTGCTTGAGGCTTTTTACATTTAGAGTATACGGTCCACCGGCTTGCATAGGAGGTAGGCTGACTGACCATTTCCCATTTTTATCGGTTCGGGTACTCTTTTGAGCATTTCCTAATGTTACGCTAATTCGCTCACCGGCACTGGCAGTTCCCCATATATTGATTGGCTTCTCACGTTGCAGCACCATGTGGTCTGAAAAGAAAGAAGGTACGGAAAGCTGTGCCATTATTTGTGATAGGACAAATAACAAGCAAACTGTTAATGATAGAAGTTTTTTCATCCGATGAGTATTTGGTGATTATTCATTAATATATTCTTTGGGAAGCAATATCTTACGAAGCGTATCGGCAAAGATTGCAGCCATGCGCTGTTGAATAAATGAATGTTCTCCATGTGGCGGATGCCATCCAAATATTTCTCCATGAGTCTCTTGTGAATCCCCAGTGTAAATTAGGCTATATTGTTTTCCTGTAACCGGATGTTTCTGGTTTTTGGAGAATCCGATGTATCTGTCGAATTCTACTACCGGGAATCCCCATTTTTCTGCCAGTTTTCGGACCGAAGTGTTGAATATCGGACGACTGTCATGCCAATGAGTACATAAGACAATAGAAGCAGGTTTCCCATAAGGAGTGTTGTAATATCTGGATTTTGGATTGAATTTCTGGTTATAACAGTCTGATATGTAGCGCTTGATGACATAATCATAGCAAACGGCATAGTCGGAAGCATCAAAAGGAGTTTTATAATCCTTGTAGTTCTCTTTTAAGTTTGCTTCGTTATATACGTCTTTTCATGTACTTGCATCAAGACAAATACATCAATGTTATCGAACTCTTCCGGGGTATAGAGAGTACCGTCCAGCATTTTATTTGCAGTGTGAGCAATAGATTCTGCACTTACAGCCCGATTGATGGGGATGGCGTGAAGGGCACGACATCCCATTTCAAACCACTTATTGTTAGGTTCGGCAAAAGATGCTCCGGATAATAAAATGGTATAAGTGTCTTTATTTTGGGCTATTCCTGCTAAAGCGAGCAGGCAAATGAATGTGAATAAGGTGATTCTTTTGTACATAGTTATCGTTGATTGATTAATTGGTGAATAAAATCAAGTTCAAGTGAATGTTTTCCGGCTTGTAAAGTTATAGATTTTTGGGGTTCTGGCATTGTAAAAGGAACAAATGTTGCAGAAGTACCTGCCGGAATATCGATTGTATAACGGATGCAGTCATTAGTTTGACGAACCCAGTTGATATTTAACCAGCCATAGGGAGTATTATAGCGTATGGTAAGTTCATTCATGTCTGCCGGAAAGAAAGGTTTTAGCAAAATATGCTTGAATCCGGGATGTTTTTCATCCATCTGAATTCCTCCCAGTCCTTTGTATAGCCATGCTCCTATTTCTCCGAACATAATATGGTTATATGAGTTGTCGATAACGACATCTGTCCGCCAATTTTCATGTAGAGTTGTAGCACCTTGTTTGATCCAGTACCCCCAGGAAGGATAGGTGTCTTGTGATGCGACTTTGTAAGCTGTTTCTGCATATCCGTTATCTGACAGGGCGGAAAGTAGGGCCTTGCTTCCTAATAAACCGACGTCCAGATGATAATCGTCTTTTTCTACCAATTCATGTAGTCTGGCAGCAACTTTCTTTTTATCTTCTTCCGGAACGATTCCCCAGTATAATGGCATGGCAAGTTCTGTCTGTGTTCCCTCTGCATATATTCCTGTTTCCTTATTGAGAAAACTGGTGTTGATAGCCTCTTTTATTTTTTGTGCCAGCGTGTTATAATAGGAGGCATCTTCGGCATATCCGAAAAGTCTGGCTGCTTTGGCTAGAATACAGACGTCCGTATAATAATAGATAGAGGAAGTCAAGGTTATATTGCTTTTTGAGCGTACAGGTACCCAGTCGCCCAGTCCCCAGTCTGTAAGATGATTGGTTGATATGGATTCTATATAGGAGACATATTTTTTGATTGGTCCGTACATGCGGCGGAGTAATGTGGTATCTCCGTAAAATCGATAAATTTCCCAGGGGATAATGGCGACAGCACTCGTCCAGTCGACCCCGTTGGCCCAATCATAGCCCCATACAGAAGTTGGGATGATACATGGGAGGACTCCGTTGTCTTTTTGTTCATCACAAAAGTCGTTCATCCATTTCTCATATATAGAGATACCATCGAAATTGTATAATCCTGTTTCTATGGCAATATGTGCATCTCCTGTCCAGCCATTCTTTTCCCGTTGAGGGCAGTCAGTCGGGTAACCGAACAAGTTGGCTAAATAGGAACTGTTAGTGGCTTTCCATATTTTGTTTAGCAGATCGGATGACGAAGACCAGTAGCCGATGATCGGAACATCACTGTGCATTTCTACTGCAATAAGATTTTCGTCGGATAATTGAATGGGGGCAGATGATGAGACTTCTACAAACTGAAAACCTTTGTAGTTGAATTTGGGCATGAATCTATCTTGCTTTCCGCTAAGTATGACGATGTCTGTTTGAAAAGGATCGCTGTCGTCTGTCGGCCGGTAGTGATAATCTATATTTGCCATGTTTACCATACCGTTTTTGTCTAAAAGTTCCCCATGTTTCAGGCGCAGTTTTGTTCCTTTTTTTCCTTTCACTTTTAGCTCGGTGACACCTGCAATGTTTTGGGGGAAATGATAGACGTAGCAGCTGTCATTTATTTTTTTACATTGAGTTGCTGTATAGCGGGCCGTTTCACGAATCGGATGCATAACTTGTGATTTGATCGTTTCCGTAGGCGATTCGGTTTCTTGTGCATGATACCATCCGGTAGCGTTGAATCCGGGGGAGTCCCAACCTGCTAATTCTTTCTGTGCATCATAATGCTCGGCTGTATAGATGCTGTTGAAAATAACCGGGCTGTCAGTTGTTTGCCAGGTTGAGTCAGTACCCAGATATTCTGTTGTTCCATCTGTGTAACGCAGATGGAGTTGTGCTGTGAATTTAGGGCGGTTTCTCCATGAAGCCTTGTCGAAAAACCATACTGCTGTGGATTGATGATTATACCAGCCGTTCCCCAGTTGTACTCCTATTACATTTTCACCCAGAGATAGTAATGACGTAACATCATGAGTGACTGATAGTATACGTTTGTCGAAATGTGTATACATAGGGTCCAGGAAATGATTTCCTGCCCGTTGCCCGTTGACTGAGAGCTCATGCAGGCCTGCCGATGCAATAGTGAGTAAGGCTTGCTCGATTGTTTTGTCTAATTGGAAGCTCTTTCTATAATAGGGTGCCGGACGGTATGTGATTTCATGTTTGTCAGTAATCCATTTCCCTTTCCAGTTGTCGGGTGATAAACATCCTGTCGTGAAGGAGGATATTGGAGAAAATGTAGTTTTCTGTTTGGAAGAGGTTTGATAGCCTATTTTCCAATAATACGTTGTATATGAATCTAATGGTTGTCCATCATAGGAGACTCTTATGGGAGCTCCTATGATGGATTTGTTCCAATAACCGGACTGTCTGTCTGATAATTGAGTACTGTCTGTTGATAGCCATATCTCAACTCTGTTGATACTATCTTCCTCTAGTAGCGGAAGTTTCCAGGAGAGTCTGGGAGTTTGAGTATCTACTCCTACAGGAACGGGTATATTCTCACATTTTAATTCAAATGGCGTTTTTAGCTCTTGAGGTGCACATGAGAATAGGGTTGTACCCAATAGTAAATATAAATAGGACCGAATTGGAATATGAGCCATATTGGTTAGTTGGTTAGTGATGAATTTACTTTTTTCTTCTCTCTTCGAGTTCTGTTGATATTTCATATAATCTTTTTTCATTTAACGGATAACGTGAAATGAAGAATGCTGATAGCATGGTGGCAATTGCCGGGAAGATACTCATCATCATACAAATGCCGGTTTGAGCAAAGTCGGATTGGATTACATTTGCTTTGAAACCGAAATAGGCCAGTAGCCATCCGGTCAAAGCACCTCCGATTGTCCAACCGAACTTTTGAGACATGGACGAAGAAGAGAATATCAGGCCGGTTGCCCGTCTTCCGGTTTTCCATTCGGAATAGTCTGATATATCTGCATACATAGACCATAATAAAGGAGAAATAATACCCGCACAGATACTTATTAAGACCTGTAAACAAAGAATTCCCCAGATAAAATCTTTAGGAAGGAAGTAGAATAAAACACTTAGAATGGTAGCGCCAACCATTGCTACAAAATAAGTTTTCTTTTTACCGATTCTTTTGGTGAGTGATGGCACAAACATGATTCCGAGGATATTGGCGGCTTGTCCTAATACCAAGTAGATCGTGATTAGAGTAATGGCACTATTCATGAATGAGAAAGAGAATGTATCGGAGCTGTCTACATAATATTTGAAATAGAATACAGCAGAACCGTCACGAAGAGAATTGAACACTAATGCCATGATTCCTGCGCATAAAAGAATCCACCAGGGTTTGTTTCTGCCCAGATCTTTCAGATCTTCTTTCAGTGATCCTTTTTCTTCCTTTATGGGCTGCACTCTTTCTTTTGTCCATAGAAAAGTTAATAAGAACATTCCACTAGCCATAATCGCAAATACGACTGCAGCCATCTGCCAGCCGAAAGCGATGTCAGGTATATTTTCCGTTATCTTCATTTTACTGAATATATCAACCAGTGGCTCAATGAGGAATAGTACCAGAATACTTCCTCCAAAAGCAAATGTCATGCGGTAGGAGGAGAACTCTGTGCGTACTTGTGGATTGGCAGACATTACTCCTAATAGAGATGCGTACGGAACATTGATTAATGAATATACCATCATCATAAGGGTATATGTGGCATAGGCAAATATTATTTTGGTAGTCATGTTATCTCCAAAAGATGAGAAGGTCAGTATACCACAGATGCCGAATGGTATGGCTATCCATAGTAGGTAGGGGCGGAATTTACCCCAGCGTGAGTTTGTCCGGTCGCCTAATATTCCGACAAACGGATCGAGGAAAGTGTCCCAAATGCGTGTGATAAGGAACATTGTTCCTACCACTGCCGAAGAGATACCTACCACGTCTGTGTAGAAGAATAGCAGATACATTGTGAATAACTTCCAAAACATGGAAGAAGCAGCATCTCCTAATCCATACCCGATTTTTTCTCTTAGTTTTATGTTTTCCATGGTGATGTATTTATTGTTTCAGGTATTGTTTATTGTGGTTTACCATAGTAATGATCCGCTTCACAGATTCTATAGAACGGAAACCGTCGGTTGGTGTGTGCAGACAATAATCTACAAGCTGGCTTACTGTTGATTCGGCTACATGAAGACGGGTGTCCGAAGACGCATAATAGATATAAATTTTTCCGTTATCATCTTCAATCCATCCGTTTGAGAATAATACATTCGATACATCACCGATTCTTTCTTCTCCTATAGGGGCCATGAAATAACCTGCAGGTTCAGCTATAATTTCTGTCGGATCTTCTAAAGAAGTCATGTATAAGTATAATACATAGCGTAATCCGGCTGCGCATCCTCTTACACCATGTGCTAAATGTAACCATCCTTGTGGAGTTTTAATGGGGTGTGGCCCTTCTCCATTTTTTACCTCCTTGATCGTATGATAAAACCGTTTATTGATGATTTTTTCCTCTTTTATTTCGGCATGACAGATGTCATCTATGAGTGCCCATCCGATACCTCCTCCATTGCCGGCGTCAATAAAACCATCTTGAGGGCGGGTATACAGGGCATACTTCCCATTCACAAATTCCGGATGAAGCACTACGTTACGTTGCTGGCTCGGAGATTTCAGATCCGGCAAGCGTTGCCATGTTTTTAGGTCTTTTGTTCGTGCAATACCTGCAACGGCTACTGCGGAAGATAAATCACCGGCTGGAGCGTTTGTATCTTTGCGTTCCGCACAAAAAATGCCATAAATCCATCCATCTTCATGTGCGGTCAGGCGCATATCGTACATATTGGTATCAGGAATGTCTGTCTCCGGCATTTCTATCGGATAATCCCAAAAACGAAATCCGTCTACGGGACTATTACTTTCTGCTACTGCAAAGAATGATTTTCGGTCTGCTCCTTCCACACGCGCCACAAGATAGTATTTATGATTGATCTTGATGGCTCCCGTATTCATTACAGCGTTGATACCAATTCTTTCTTCCATGAATGGGTTTTGTTTTTCATCAAAATCATACTTCCAGATGAGTGGTGCATGTTCTGCTGTTAATACAGGGTGGTAGTAACGTTTATATATACCGTTGCTATTGTTACATATCTCATTTTTTCGGTTGATAAGAGCTTCATAATTTTGTGTTAGCTCTTCTAATCTATTACTTTTCATATTCTATAGTTATTTTTCTCGGTTAATTATTCTATAATTAAAACCCAGTCATTTCCTTTTCCCTTTGTGGGAGAGGATACGGGAATGGTATCTGCTGTTGTATTTTGATGGAATGTGATTCTTCCATTGCGAGGATTCATCCACTTTAAAGACCGTTTGGATGCCTTCATTGAAGGCAAATAAATCGTTCTCTCTCCACCTTGTGGAAAATATACTAATAAGTAGTCTTTGTTGCCGAATGCTACGGGATAGTTTTTATTTTCTAAAGGTATATTGCCAAAGATGGTTTGTTGGTTTTTTCCTTGAGTAAAGTCAAATTTTTCCCATAATCTGCGAAAGTGAATTAAGTCCCATGCTCCTTGTTGATCCATTGATTGGTACCATGGAGTGTCGGCGTCACATTTAGGCTCACGTCCGGTATCAAACATCTGCCATATATCATTACAGCCGTATGTATATCCACAAGCTCCGCTGAACATACTTTGGTAAAGTGTATGGCGGATATCATCATCTCCAAATCTTCCATTTTCTTTTTTGAAATTGATCGGAATATTTTCATATCGGGGTTCTCCGTCCATGCATGGCTTGTGTGGTTCCTTTTTTAAATCGGGCAAAAGCAGACGTTGATAGATTGCGAAATCTTGTTGTGCGTGTCCGGATTGACACATATTAAAATCCAGCCACGAAGCATTGTGAAACCAGAACGAGGATGAGTGCTCTCCATGAGGATGATAGGTCATCAAATGGTTTTTGTCTACACTTTTAATACCGGTTGCTAATGCATTCCAAATGGCAAAGTTTTTTCCGTCTCCACTTCGATCACCTCCTATTATCCATATCAGATTGGGTGCGTTCATATAACGTTCTCCTAACCATTTGCCGTATCTATATGCATTTTCCGGTGTAAAAATCTCCGGTCCTTTTCCCCATTGTTTGTCTACCTTATCTCCCCAGGTTGGTAATAGAGCTATGTATAAACCTTTGGCTGCTGCCAGAGAAATAACTTTGTCTACATGAGTGAAATAGCCGGGAGCGGGCTTGTCAATATTGCCGTCAATTAACTTAGGTTCTCCGTTAGATGAAACATCCATATCATCTAATTCATCCAGGATTACCGTTTGTATGACGGTAAATCCTTTTTCTCTGCGATTCTCCAAATATAGTTCAGTCTCTTTGTCATTTAAGCGGCTGATGAGTTCCCATGCTGTATCTCCCATGTAGAGAAAAGGAGTTCCGTCACTGTATTCTAGGTAACGTCCTGAAGAATTTACTCTTAAGTTTCCTTTGGATAGATTCGTGGCGTTTCCTGTCCACCGGTCTTCTTGGGCGGAAGTTCCAGTTATACAAAACATGAATAAAATATAGCAGATGGAGAATCGTTTGAACATAATTCTATTTTTTTAAGGTACTTGTATATTTCTCAATGATAGGCATTTGCGGTCTGTCTTTTCCGTCTTTGGGGGTGATTGCCATGAAATAGGTATCCCACCACGGACCCGCAGCCCAATATGTACCATTGATTCCATTTTCTTGTAAATATCCCAAGAATAAGTCGAGGGTTTCATTCCAACGGGGATCATTGTCGGGGATTCCATATTCTCCGATAAAACCATGGAATTTATTCTGTTTAATCCATTCTACAAATGGTTTTACCCGGTCGATTCCTTTCTCCGGATAACATTCTTCCTCTTCGTATGAATATTTGTACGTACCGGATGCATCCTTGTCAAAATATACATGAGCTTCAAAAGCAAGGTTATTAGCCGGGTCTTTTAAGAATTTGAGTGTATCACTCTGCTCGATCCAACGCTCTGCTGATGACCAGTCGTTGCCGCCTACCATAATAAGCGTATTTGTGTCGACTTCTCGTATGGCATTGATGGACGCTTGTGCCATGTCGAACCACTTGGTTTCCGGGGCCAGATCATGTGGTTCGTTCATTAGCCCGTAACCATATATGTTTTTAAAAGTGGAGAATTCTTTAGCGATAGCTTGCCAGAAAGAAGCCAGGTCTTCGATTGTTAATCCGTTGTTTCCAATGAGGGTATGTTCGTTGTTCATGAAGCGGCGACAGTAATTATGTAAGTCAAGAATAACCACCATATCGCGTTTCTCTGCTGCTCTGACCAATTCTTTCATTTTATTGAGGTCATGCTGGTTTAGCGGTCCTTTTAAGTCAAGTTGTAGCCGTTCCCATTTGAATGGTAACCGGATAAGTTTCAGCCCTTTCTTTTGCCAATATTCGAGGTCTTGATCTGTCGGGTAGGTATAGTCTTTATTATACTCACCGGGGAAAGATGAACCGAAGTCCGCGCATGCCAAGTTTACTCCGTAGGGTTCACCTGTCTCTTTTGCCGGAGGTTGATTACTTTTACATCCATTTAGAGTAAGAAGGCTAAGTAGTAGAAAAGCCGAAATAAAAACTTTTTTCATAATGTTCTGTTTAATAGGGTGATTGAAGATTCCAGCCTTTTACAATAACTGGAGATTCCAAATTTATTTTTAATATTTTTGATTCCTGTGGGTTAAGCCATATATAGTTCTCCGAAACGATAAGTTGGTCCATTTTTTCTGGTACTTCTACGTGTACTCCGATAGCAGGGTGCTTTCCTGTATTTGTTAAAGTCACCATATTACCTGTGCGTTCCATTTTAATTTCTGTTTGGGGCATTGATACGATGGAGCCCGGACGTACTTCGTAATTGGTAAAGTAATAATTCCGATATATGTTTTTGTTATCTTTGATTATGTCCAGAACAAAGAATAGCATGGTCGATTTGGTTTGTTCTCTATTCAGATTTATTTCTCCTAGTTTTTTGACGACATTATCATCGCCGATACCGTTGAATGTATGGGTGGCAACAGTATCTAGTAATGCATTGTATATAGACACTTTGACTTGATAAGGTTCTTTCTCTAATGTTTGGCAGTCATCAAGTAGATAGGCAGGAAGACTGACTTCTTGACTGGCAAGGTTGCTGCGGTCAAACAGCATGACTGCTGCTAACGGGGCAAAAGACTTTTGCACAAAATAGTGAACGGGTTTGATGATACCATAATAGTCTACACATGACCATGATACACCAGGATAGTTATCGTTCATCTTATAATAAAGTGCTCCGGTAGTATGAGGCCATAATGTGCGTGCCCGTTCTAATGTATGGCGCACTCCTACTACTTGTGCTAACTGTGACCCGAGGATGAAAGAAGCCAGCGAGTCCTTCGGCATAAAATAACCGGAATATTGAGTAAGTTTCTCCATTTCTCTCATCGTTCCGAAGATAGGAGTGTGGTGCGTGAAATTACCGCTCCTTTGGGGAGGCCACACTTCTTTTTCCTCGTCCAAATATCTACGCACTGTCTCGATGTGAGGCAATGATGCTATCCCAAATTCTCCCCAAAAAGGAGCGGTCATATTCAAATTGTGATTAAGATGAGCATCGTCCCACCAGCAGTTATAATTGTGCAGGCTGCCTCCCCAGGCTTCCCCACGATGGAAGGGACGTGTTCCGTCAAGTTCTATACTAAGTCGTCCCATCATGTCAATTGCAGGTCCGAATGGTTTATCTGATTCATTCCCTGCTCCCCACATAATAAGAGAAGGGTGATTTCTTAATCGTTTGGTATTTCTTTCCACTGTTTCTTGCAGGATAGTGTACGGTTGCGTGTTATGGCTATTCCAGGCCGTTGGCCATTCTTGCATGACTAAAATACCATATTTATCGCATAATTCGTAAAAATCATCGGTTTCGGGCATTCCTCCTCCCCAGGCTCTTAACATTTGTATGTGCTGCCTTTGGGCTATCTGGAGCAAATGTTCGTATTTATTTCTTGAGAAGTCCATTAATGCATCCATAGTGCACCAGCCTGTTCCTTTTATGAACATCGGCTTGCCATTGATGACGAATGTCCAGTTATAATAATCTTCTTTAGCACCATCAATTAATGGTCTCATCTCAATAGTCCGTATACCGAACGACGTTTTTATATGGGCTGTCTTCCCTTTTTGTGGAACGAAGAATAGGTTGAGGTCATATAGTGATTGTTCTCCTCTGTCATTGGGCCACCAAAGATGCGGATCTTTGATTTGAAAGTCTAAAGATAAAGTTTCCTGTTTTTTCGGACTATTTATGTCGAAACGATAATATTGTGTTATTCCTTTGAAGTTCTTGGGAGATACTTCTGCATATAATACTCCTTTTAATGGAGATGATTTTTTATGCAGATCAAGAGTTAAGCGCATTTGACCATCGAGCGAACGAGTAGCGATGAAGGGTGATTCTATTTCTACTGCGCTTGTTCTTTTAATTGAACACTACGCCAGATTCCTAATGATGGGATTTGTGCATAATGCCATCCATAAACGCAATTGAATACAACTGTATATTTCCAACTTTCATTTGCGTTGGGAGGCCAGTTGCCCAGAAACATTTGAGGGATGGCTTCTAGTTTTACTATGAGAGTGTTTTTATTTTTTAAATAGTTACCTATTGAAAAATCGGGTCCTCCGAACATACCTTCGTGTGTTCCTAAAAGTTTTCCATTGAGCCATATTGTACATTTGTTAGCAATTCCGCCAAAAGATAATATACAGTGAGATGAGGGGGAGTCTAGTTCGAACTCCCGCTTCATCCACCATGTCTTGTAAGATTGTTTTTCTGCAATAGAGTCATTCTGTCCGATGTATGGATCGGGTATGATTCCATTTTCTACTAATGCGGTGTGAATACTACCAGGCACATGGCAGGTATTTGATCTGTCCAGATAGTGTGTAAACGTTCTTTTTCAGTTCCTCCTTCTGCCAGTTGCCAGGTTCCGTCCAAAAAGATGTTTGCAGGAGTATCTCTGACAAGAGGAATATTTCCTGTTTCAGTCATCTGTATACCTTTTACTTCCATTGGAGATAGCTTTGCTGCAAAGCTTTCTCTGTCTATCTCATCCATTGATTTTTGTGCAATAACCATTGGAGTGGATAGCAGTAAAGTGATAATAGTGATGATTCGAGTTCTCATGGACAGTATTTATTCTGATTATTGTTGTGTACTTTTATATTTCAGGAGCGTGCTTAATTGCGGACGATCCTGTGTGTAATTATTGGTCGGTTGGACAGATAAGGGATAATCACCCCATCGTGGACCGGCAGACCAGTAAGTTCCGTTTATTCCATTTTCTTGTAGATATTTAAGTGCTGCATCAAGAATATCCATCCAACGGCCGTCAGTATCAGGTATACCATATTCACCAACGAATCCACGTTATTATTTTCTTTCAGCCAGTCAACAAAAGGTTTCAAACGAGCCACCCCTGTTTGAACGGTTGCACCATCTTCATCATATCCTTTATTATAGTTTCCGGAAGAATCCGAATCGAAATATATATGTGCCTGGAATATCAGGTTATTACTTGGATCTGTAAGAGTTTTCAGATTGTCACTGCATTCTTTCCATCGTCTGGCAGAGCTGAATTCGTCTCCGCTAACTATGATGGTCGTTTTAGTATCTATAGTGCGGATGGCATTAATGCAGGCTTGGGCTATGTTAACCCATGGTGTCGATGCCAGCATTTCGTAGGGCTCATTCATGATGTCGTAACCCCAGATATTTTTATAGTCTTTAAACTCTTTTGCCAGTTTCTTCCATACGTCACAGAAATTGTCAACAGTGCATCGTGCATTACCAATGATTGCATATTGATTATTTTGTGAACTTTGACCGTCGCAATATACACAATATCTTCCAAAGTTATGCATATCCAGAAGTATCTGTATGTTTCTATCTTCAGCGGCTTTGACGAATTTCTTCATTTTTGCCAGCTCTGTTGCATTTAATTCCCCATTCATTGTGGGTTGTATACGTTCCCAACGAAAAGGAAAACGTACCAGATAAAGGCCTTTGGCTTTAAAGTAATCCAAATCTTTTTCTGTGGGATAACCATAGTGGGTACCATCCACCCCCGGATACACATTCCCAAATTCAGCTCCTGACAGGTTAACTCCAAAATAAGCTGTTTGTTTGGTTGGTTGAGGCTCATCACTATTTTCTTCTTCGTCTGATTTGGAACAAGATGAAAATAGAAGTGCTACAATCGTTACTAATGAAAATAAGTCTTTTAGCATAAATCGAATCTTTTTGATTATGAGGGAACGCCCATATTAAAGCGTTCCCTTTTTTATTTTTACTTATGAACAAATCTGAAATTACACATACTTAAATCAAAATCCTGTGCAGATTCAGGAGAGAATATGATTTTGAAAGCTGTGTTGGTACTGGGATCGATGGAACTGGGCAACAATGATTCTGTGTCAGCACTGATCCGTACTGTTTGCCATCCGCCATAAGTATTGACCGGAATTCCTCCTTTGGAAGGATACCATCCATAATCTCCTAAGATGATACGCGCTTGGGCTGATATCGGGAATTTAGCTCCAGTACAGATTTCAAATCTTAAATCGTATGATGAAAGATCTGCGGCTACTTCTGCTGGTACAGTAATATATCCGGCCCACATAACCATCCATCCCCAAGCTTTCACGGAATTATTGAATCGAATATATTTTCCTCCTTCTACTAATGGTTCCGGTTGTCCTTCTAATGTGCCGTCACATAAGAAATTTTTCGGGGCATCAGGGAATTGGCTGGAATGTGTAAAAGCACCGCTTCCCGGCCAATTATTGAAATCAAAAAGTTGAGATACTCCCGGATCCATGTATGTGAGCTTGTATGCTTCATCCATATTGGCTCCTTTTATAGTAAGGGTAGATTTCGGAGTGGCATTTGCCGGGATTTCTATTGTCAGTTCTGTACGAGTGGCATCGATTACATTTACCGGTAAATTACCTAAATTAACAATTGCTTCTTCGATTGTAATACCGTAAAGGTCAAAGTTGTCACCTGTAATAACTGTCGTATCTCCCGGTTGGGTAAATTCATTCTTGAGTCCATTGATTGTTAAATCAGGGATGGAAACAACAAAAGGAATACTTAGTTCTCCGTGTTTGGTTGTAATATAAATCGTGTTGGTCACTTCTTTAGGAAGTGCACGGGGAATAGGTGCGAGAAGCATATCGTAGGTCGAATATACCTCCTTGCTGTCCACTTCGATATCATTGAATTTTAGAGAGGTGATGTCTCCGAGATTTGTTCCCTCAATTCGTACTACTTGTTCGAAATTCGCTCCCTCAATGGGAAATTCAGCATCTGTTGCCAAAACAACTTTGTCTACAGTCGGAGCACCTGTTGACGGTTTGTTTTCTTTGGCTTTCAGATCGTCGACTTCAACAATATCCGTACAGGATGTTAAAGCAAATATGGATGCTGCGATTATTGCAAAATATTTTATTTTCTTCATAATCTGTTTTATTACATGGTTATAAGTGATTAATCCCAGCCAGGATTATTCTCATTAATTCCTTGGTTCGTCAGGATTTCAAGAGTCGGAATCGGGAATAGCAGATGTTTACTGGAACGTTGTTTTACGTTATTGGCTTCATCCATTCCGCCTAGAGCATTCATTGCCTGCAAATAAATTCCCCAACGTATTAAATCCCAACGACGATCGCCTTCCAAGGCTAATTCCATTGCACGTTCTTCAAGGATTGCAGAACGCAGGCTGGTTTTATCTGTAAAGTTTGCCAGTTCTTTACCTGTTGCGTTACTACGGGTGCGGACATCATTTAAAGCGTCTACCGATTCTTTTGTCGGACCATTTAATTCATTAGCTGCTTCTGCAAAAATTAGAACAACATCAGCATAACGTAAAAATGGGTAATTGGCATCTGTACGAGGTTGAGTCTGATCGGCTATTTGTTGTGAATATTTAGTGGTGAAAGCAAAGAACTGTTCTGAACCTGCTTCATCACATCTCCATCCGGAGGTTACTTTTGGATTATCGAACGGAGCTCTTTGGCTTCAACCATACGTTGCCATTTCCCGAAGTTCGGATAGTATGAACCACCACCCCAACTTGTATCGGAGTTCTGACGTATCCAACAATGCAACACTCCTTTGTCCACGCGGTAGTCTTTTTCTTCAAACAATAGATACCAGTGTTTTCTACATCCTACCGTTAAACTATTGTCTATGTTTCCTGCTGCATTGAGTCTGCCACAGTAGTGCGAGCTGAATAGTGTACCGTATAATTCATCACCGGATTTAGTTTGTAAACCGAATAAGTGTTCACTACAAGTTTTGCCGGAAGGAGACCAAATCAAATCATAGTCCTCAAGTTTGTGTGTCCCATATTCTCCTCCGATTACATCTCCCGCAACTTCGTAGGCCAGTCTGTAATATTCTTGAGAAGAAAAGCTTTCGTAACCGGCAACTTGATCCTTGGAGAATGTTGTCGGAACAGGTTCTGTATACACTTTGGTCATAGTACCATTTACATTCTGCATAACAAACGGTGCACCGGTTTTTACTGTTATTTGTTCTCCGGTAGACATGGAAGCAGAACCGATAGTTGCATATACTTTGGCTAACAAACCTGCTGCAGTTGCAGCACAGACTCTTCCGGGTTTAAAGCCATTATCTGTGTTTTTATAAATCATATCTTTAGCATCTTTAAGCAAAGGTATGATTGTTTCCGTGTAGACTTGTGCAATCGGAATACGCGGATTGTTAGTATATTGTCCGGATTCGTTTACACTGACCGAATAAATAGGGATAGCTCCATAAGCACGTACCAAGTAGAAATATGCCCATGCTTTAAGAAAATAACATTCTCCTAATGCATTCTTTTTAAATTCTTCCGATACATTCTGCATCTTATTGATTTCAGAGACCGCTATATTTGCCCGGTTAATCAACGAGTACATTCCGGTCCAAAGTACATCGGCCTGTCCGTCACCTCCCTGGAAGTTACCGCTTCCAAACTGGCTGAACTGCCATACTGCACCGGAAATATAGTCACAGTCATAATCCAGCGGTCGTGGGAAACTACCGTATCTGAACATGGCTTCGTGTAATGTATTATATACTCCTGTTACCCACATGTCGGCACCATTATCAGAATCCTCAACATCTTCAGGGACAATGAAGTCGAAAGGCTTTTCTTCGATCATACTTTCGCATGATGTCATTACTGCTCCGGATAATAGGAGACTGGATGCCATCAGATATATGAATATATTTTTCTTTTTCATCATTTCTTGAGATTATAAAGTTAATTTAAAACCTATTGAATATGTTCTGCTGCTCGGGTATGAGAAAATATCAACTCCTCTTCTAGAAGCGTCAGAACCAAAGGCGTTTACATCCGGATCAAACCAACTATAACCTGTAATCGTGAATACGTTTGTTACTGTACCGAAAACAGATAAATTGCTAATACCTTTTATGACTGAACCGAAATTGTAGTTTAAGTTGATTGTTTTTAGTCTGAAGTAAGAACCATCTTCTACATAACGATCGGAGAGTTTCATGTCACGAGTCATTGCAGTAGTGACGCGAGGCCATCTGGCGTTAGCTGCATTCTCTGGTGTCCAGCGTGAATCATAAGCATCTTGAGTGATGTTTGCAATACTGCTCATTCCGATATTAGTCAAGTTTCCGTTAAAAATATCATTTCCATGAGTTCCTTGGAAGAACAATCCCAAAGTCAGATTTTTCCATCGCAAATTGGCGTTCAAACCATAAATAAAATCAGGATTGGTATCACCGATGATGGCGCGGTCTTCTGACGTTATTTTTCCGTCATTGTTTTTGTCCAGATATTTGATTTCACCGATCATTCTGCGAGCCTCATCATCAGATGCTTTAGCATATATTGGATCTGCACGGACTTCTGCTATATTATCATAGAAGCCGTCTTCTATATAGCCGAAGATTGTTCCGATAGGTAGTCCGTTTCTTTGCAGAAATACTTCTTTGGCACTATACCATAATTGGTTAGCATATTGGTCAGCTGTTAAACCTCCGATTTCATTTTTATTAAAAGAGATGTTGCCGTCGAAGTCTAGGCTCCAGTCTTTTTTGTCTAATGCAATGATTTTACCAGTTAGTTCAAGTCCTTTGTTTTTTACATGGCCGAAATTCGTCCACATTGTAGTATAACCGGTACTGTTCGGTATAGATACATTTTGTAGCAGGTCATTGGTTTTCTTGTAATAATAGTTAGCGGATAAACTAATTCTGTTATTCCAGAATCCCATGTCGAGCCCGACATTATATTGGTCGGTTGTTTCCCATTTGAGTTTATCATTCAAAGGACCTTTGTAAGTTTGTCCTGCAAATCCGCTGCTTAATGTTCCGTCCAGAGGATAATTGGATGGTGCAAGTGAAGCGATAGTCTGATAACTGCTGATAGCTTGATTACCGGTTTGACCGTAGCTGAGTCGCAACTTTAAGTTACTGAATATATTCAGGTTTTTGATGAATTCTTCTTCCGATATGGTCCATGCTACTGCTCCTGAAGCGAAGTTCGCGAATTTATTTCCCGGAGCGAAACGACTTGAACCGTCACGACGGAATGATGCTGTGAAAATATAACGATCCTTGAATGTGTAGTTGGCACGTCCTAATAAAGAGACTAGAACTGCTTGTCCTCGATAGCTGGCCGGTGTTTCAATATTTAATGCCTGACTCATATCGAAGTCTTGTGTGATGTCAGTCGGGAAGTTGGATGCATTCATTGTTTTTCCACCCCAGTCCGATTTTTCGTAAGTGAAACCGGCTACTACATTGAGATGATGTAACTTGTTAAATGTCTTATCGAAAGTAACCAATGATTCTGCTGTTAAGTTCTGCCAGAAGTTATCACTCTTACCAGCACGTCCGTTAGATGCTTTACCTTCTCCTGTTTCACGATTGTAGTAACTTGCACGATCGTTTACTGAATAACTGATACCTAGATTCTGACGGAATTTCAAACAGTCGAGGATTTTAATCTCGGCAAACGCAGAAGTAAATACATTGATTGACTTCAGCTCATCTTTAGCTGTATTAACGTATGTACGTGGATTGGCTGACAACCATGCATAAGAATCATCTTCTGTCTTGTCTCCTACATATAATGTCGGTAAATAAAGCATGGCAGAACGGATGATACTATAATCATAAGAATTTGACTTGGCAAACTTAGTTAACGAACGGGTGAAGTTGATATTTAGTCCCGTATTTAACCAAGGTTTCACATGGCTTCCGATGTTGGCACGAACAGCAAAACGTTCATAACCAGAATTCTTGATAATACCTGTCTGGTCTGTATAGTTGCCTGAAAATGCATAGTTGCTCTTTTCATTTCCTCCTGATACACTAAGATTGTATTCCTGTGTTAATGCATCTTGTAAGATCTCGTCCATCCAGTTGGTGCCTTCTACCCATTCTTTATTGCCGTATTCGTCTTCGCGATAACCCGGATTGAGATAATCTTCCGGTGAAGCATAGTATTTACCGGAATTGGGAACGATTTTATCGTTCTCGTCGCGACGGTAGTTCCATTTACCACGATAAGGAAGGTATGAATAAGGAAGATTGTCATAAGCAGCTCCATTGATTACACCCTCATTTACATAATTAGCATAGGTGTAAGCATCCAGCATTTTAACCATTTTGGCTATTTTGGAAAGTCCGAAATTGGCCGAGAACTCAACTTTAGCGTCTCCGGCACGACCTCTTTTAGTGGTAATCAATACGACACCATTCGCTCCGCGAGAACCGTAAATGGCTGTTGCAGAAGCATCCTTTAAAATGTCGATTGATTCGATGTCATTAGGGTTGATCAATGACAGAGGATTAGTGGTGGAGTTGTTGCCCTCGTTGGCTTTACTGCTTGGAGTATCTCCTACCTCAAACGGAATACCGTCGACAATGTAAAGTGGTTGTGAATTTGTAGAGAATGAGTTAGCACCACGTATGGTGATACTTACACCTGAACCGGGAGCACCATCACTCTGGTTTACTTGTACACCAGCTAATTTACCTTGTAGGGCTTGGGAAATGCTGGTCGGGTTACCAAGCATCAAGTCATCACTTTTAATAGAAGCAACGGCTCCGGATAAATCTTTTTTCCTCATTGTACCATAGCCGATAACTACTACTTCATCCAAAGATTGAGTATCATCTTTGAGTGAAACATTGATTGTTTTACGGTTTCCTACAGTGACTTCTGTTGTTTTATAACCGATAAAAGTATACTGAAGAACAGATTTTTGGCTTTCTACTGTTATAGTATATTTACCATTTAAATCACTGATGGTACCATTGTTTTTTTTAACTCCTAACTCAACAATATTAACTCCGGGAAGAGGTTCACCTTTACTGTCTGTTACAGTACCTTTAATTTCAATACCTGCTGCTGATGCAGCTGTATTTATCATCCAGAACATAATCAAAAAGAGCCAGACTCCTTTTGATCCTTTTAGCATCCGCACTTTTGAGCGGGGAAAAGAAAAGAGATTCTTTTTCATTTTTATCAAATTTAAAATTAACTTTAGTATAAAATCTCGTACATTTATTATTGATGCAAAGCTAGTAAATAAGGAATGTAAATTATTGACGTTATTTGCCTAAAACTGATATTATTTTATCATTCTTTATTTTTATAAATATGTGAGTTGTATTGTCGGATAAACTTACGGCTTTGACGTCCTGCAGGTTTTATTAAAGACTCGTCCCATCCTCCGTTTTTGTTTGCTCGCGGAAGAATCATGGAGCAAGTTTCGTTCTTGTCTGAAATGGACCAGTTAACCCAGCTGATCTTTTTGCTTTCCAGCCATTCTACCCAACGAGTCCATTCTGGTATATCTAATGGGCCATCGCCAGTACATTCCATGCCTGCACATTCAGACACAAAAATGGGAATTCCTTTTTCCCATGCTGCTTCAGCTCTATCCCGTAACTCTTGTTTATGAGTGGCGGCATAGAAATGGAGGGTATACATTATATTATTGAATCCTTCTAAAGGACTTTCTGCTACCAGGTGTAAGTCTTGGTCCCAGTGTGGGCTGCCTACAAGAATGATATTATCAGGATCATATTTACGTATTTCAGAGATAATATCAGTTGCATATTCTTTCACACTTTCCCAACTGTCTTCCATAGGTTCGTTGTATATTTCATAAATAATATGAGGATATTTTCCGTATTTCTGTGCCATCATTGAGAAAAATGCTTTTGCTTCTTTTTTTTGTGGATAATAAGTATGCCAGTCGATTATTATATAGAGGTCGTTTTTAATTGCCGCTTTAATCACTTTATTCATGCATTTTAATGCAAATTCCGGATTTTCAATGTAGTTGTCTTCAATAACTGTTCCCATGGCGGCGCGTAAAACGGTACATTTCCAATCTTTTTTCAACCATTTCACAGATTGCTTATTGTAAAATCTGGGCCATAGGTTGTGCCAGCCATAACTAACCCCTCTTAATACAATAGAGTCTCCGGTTTGGCTGCATAATTGATTACCTTTTACTTGTAGTTGTCCCCATTGTTTTACAGGATCTTTACTGTAACTGAATAATGATATCATGGAGAATAAGGTGATAAACAAAATGACTTTCTTCATTTTCATAATAAATTAGGTATAACATATAAGATGGACGTTGCAAAGTAAGCACAAAAAAAATATGTAAAAAAAGTGCTTTGTTATCATATACTGATACTTTTCTTACTATTTATTTAAGGCAAGAGTATATTACCTTATATATATATTCAAAAAAGATTAAGCCGGAAAATAAATATGATAACAGATGGCTTGAAGGTTAAAATAGTATATTGATTTGATAATAAAGTGGTTGTATGCTTATATAAGTTGCCGTACTTTTATGAATTAAATTTTATAGATAGATTCATGTTTTATTTTATATTTATCACCTTATGAAAAGAAGTATTTTTTTAGTTTGTTTTGTTGTTTTCGGGGTTGTGTCATTGTCGGCAATTGGCTCGATAGTCTCTGTAGCACAGTCGGGTTGGCAGACTGATAGTATATCTTATGGTATATCTCGAATGGTTGATATTGCATCTTTGCCCTGTTAGATCGTGGAATCTCTGTCCATTATGAAGGTAGTATTGATAAAAGAGGAAAGAATGCCGACTGGGACTGGAGTCTTTACCAGGATCAACGTGGAGAATGGGTAATATTTGATGTTGATGGTCCGGGATGTATTTATAATCTTGTACAACATCGCTATATGAGTTCAAGTGATCCGCTCTTCCGTTTTTATTTTGATGGAGAAGAAACGCCTCGTTTTAGTTTACATTTATCTGAATTCGGAGAGAAAGAGCCTTTTATAAAACCTTTGGCTGAAAGTTATATTGGTCCGTTTGATAACGGAAGAGGGCCCATACGTGTTGCACGGAGTTTTGTTCCAATGCCGTTTAACAAGGGCTGCCGTGTAACCACCGATGTGAAACTGGAAGGTTATGAAAGAACCAAAGGTGAAGGAGGTTGGGGACATGTTGTATACCACACTTATGCGGACAATGGTATCAAGACCTTTACCGGGAAGGAGAATTATGATACTTTGATACAATTATGGAAGAAACAAGGAAGTAATCTTTTGTGCAAAGATCAATTGGCATATCATCGTAAGTCGGAACAAAAGATTAATGCTGGCGAATCCATTACTTTATTGGATGAAAAAGGAGAGGGAGCTATTGGTTCTTTAAAATTTTATTTTCCGGAGATTAATGAGCAGCACTTGCAGGATGTATGGATTCATATGTTTTGGGATGCTCATCAGCAACCCGATATTTCATGTCCTTTAGCGTGTTTGGGAGGCAACTCTTTGGGCTTTCACGATACCAACTATTTGCTGTCAGGATATAACACAGACGGTTGGTTTTATAATTATTTTCCAATGCCATATTGGAAGCATGCGAAGATAATAATTGAAAATCGTAGTGGCGTTCCTGTTTCTTTGGGATTCTCAGAAATAGCTGTTTCCAGGTCGGTTTATCCCACATCTAATACCGGATACTTTCGTAATACACCATATTATACCCGAAAACATGTGGCAGGAATAGATAGTCCGATAGCTGCTATTCAAGGAAGAGGAAAGATGGTTGCTGCTCATGTTACATGTCATGCCGAACGTTCACATATCATTTCTTGCGAGGGGGATGTTCGTGTATATATTGACGGCAAACGAACACCACAAGTTGAGAGTGACGGTTCTGAAAGTTATGTTTGTTATGGTTGGGGATTCCCGACCCCGCCTGAAGTGCATCCAATGGGAGGGTATGACGGTCTTTCGGATAACCCATGGTCTATGACTCGTTTTTGTATAGGCGATAGTTATCCTTTCTATTCAGAACTGAAGTTTGGAATAGAGTCGGGCGAATATAACAATCAGTATTTGGAACACTCGGGTACTATATTCTATTATGGTCAAGATAAAAATGTACTGGTGAAAACTGATAGTTTGGATTTAAACTCTTCTCGTTCTATTAAACGGCACTCTTATAAAGCTATGGGTAATGTACGCAGAACAAAATTGGAAAGTTTCTTTGAGGGAAATGAGGATCGTATTTTATATGTAGGAGAAACCGTCCGGTTTGAAAGTTTTAGTAGTTTTAGAGTGAATATATCTTCTCAAAATGAAGGAGTGCGTTTGCGTAGGTTGAGCGACCAAAACGATGTTCGACAAGCAGCCCGTGTTTTTGTTGATGGTGAAGAGGTTACAGAACGTTTATGGTATGTAGCTGATAGTAACCCTTATAAACGCTGGCTGGAAGATGACTTTGAAATTCCAGCCAAGTATACTAAGGGAAAGAAATCATTAAATATTCGTATCGTACCAGTTTCTATGTCTAAAGAGGGAAAAAATACTTGGAATGAAGCTGAATATCAGGTATTTTGTTATAATAATTAAGTGTTATAAATCAATATCACCGTGTACGCCACATAACAAAGTATCATAATCCCTCCTTCAATTCTCGTGATAGTTCTTTTGGCAAAGAACAGCCCGAATAACCAGAGCAGAATACCGGAACCTACCAACGTAAACAGGTCGAAGTTGGTAATTCCGCTAAGACGGAGAGGAGTGATGCTGGCGCTACATCCCAGTACAAAGAATATATTGAAGAGGTTACTACCGATCACATTTCCAATGGCAATTTCCGGATTCTTCTTTAATGCGGCAACGATAGACGTAGCCAGTTCAGGAAGGGAAGTACCTCCTGCGACCAGTGTCAGTCCGATAATCGATTCGCTGACACCCAGGTTGCGGGCGATGCCTGTGGCGCCGTCAACAAACAACTGACCTCCAAAAATGAGGGCAGCCAAACCTCCGATGATATAAAGAATGGATTTCCACCAGGGGAGTGATTTGATTTCTGTCTCCTCTTCTATGGTCGGAGCTTCTATCTGTCCCGCCTGTTCTGTTGTGCTCGGCTTGGAGGCGATGGCAAAGGTGTAACCCATGAAGATAACAAAAAAACAAAGCAATAATAAGCCGTCTACTCTGTTCAGGATATTCTCCGGAGCTTTATCCAGGAATACATCATTGGCACAAATCAGCAAGACAATAGAAGAAAGTATGCAGAGTGGTATCTCTTTTCTAAGTGTATTGCGGGTGATGACAATCGGGGCGAATAAGGCCGTGCAGCCCACAATCATCAACGTATTGAAAATGTTACTTCCCACCACGTTGCCTATGGCAATATCCGCGCTGCCTTTGAGGGCAGAAGATACACTGACCGTCAGTTCCGGGGCAGAAGTGCCGAATGCAACGATGGTAAGTCCGATCACGATGGGAGGGATATGAAAACGCTTGGCTACCGAGGCGGCACCGTCTGTTAATCCGTTGGCTCCTAGAAGAATGAGGATTAATCCCCCGATAAGTAATAATATATTCATGCTTTTTTCTCTTTTAGTGGCAAAGATAATCAATTTGGAAATGGTAATGTCAAAAACAATCCGTATGTTTGCTCTGTTTTTAATGAAATGTTAGATTAACCTTAATTATAATCAAGGAATATAAGGTATGGAAATAAATAAAATAAAACGGTCGTTACTGGTGTTGTTCTTTTCTTTCCTGGCAATCGGGGCGCAAGCACAGTTGGAACAGGCGGTTAAGAAGATATTTGCCGGAGATACAATAACGGGCGGACATGTTCCTTTGAAACGGGATTCGGACTCTATCCATCTGGTAAATATGCAGAAATCATTGGAAGAAGCCCGGCTCAATGAGGCGAATATGAGGATGGAAATGGAGCAGATGAAACTCCAGATGGCTACCGCCGACTCCGTAAAATATGCACAGCAACGACAGCGTATCGACTCCCTGCGGCAGTTCACAAAAGGAATACCGGTAGTGGCGGACGGTGATACCTTATTTTACCTTTTCACCAAACGGGGTGGATATACTCCCCAGCAACGTGCCCAAATGACCGGTGCGGCAATTGAAGAAATAGGAAGACGCTTCAATCTACAACCCGATTCTGTGGCTATCGACCATTCGGACATAGTTTCCGATTTGATGTACGGCAGCAAAGTATTGCTTTCTCTTACCGATCAGGATGCCTTATGGGAAGGAGTTTCCCGTGATTCGCTAGCTAAGGAAAGACAGCAGAGTGTCATTACCAAACTGCATGAGATGAAAGCCGAGCACGGACTTTGGCGAATGGCAAAGCGTGTGCTCTATTTTGTGTTGGTAATTACAGGACAGTATTTCCTGTTCCGCTTGACCAACTGGTTGTTCCGTAAACTGAAAGCGCGTATCCTGCGCCTGAAAGACACGAAGATAAAACCGGTAGCCATCCAGGGATATGAATTGCTGGATGCGCAGAAACAGGCGAATCTGTTAGTATTCCTGTCCAGTATCGGGCGGTATATACTGATGGGATTGCAGCTACTGTTTACCGTACCGTTGATTTTTATCATCTTCCCGCAGACAGAAGGACTGGCATATCAACTGTTGGGCTATATATGGAATCCGATTCGCGGTATCTTTGTGGGTATTATCGATTATGTGCCCAAACTGTTTACCATCATCGTCATCTGGTATGCCGTGAAGTATTTGGTACGTCTCGTCTTGTATCTGGCACGTGAAGTGGAAGCAGGACGACTCAAAATCAACGGCTTCTATCCGGACTGGGCGATGCCGACTTTCCATATCGCCCGTTTCCTGCTCTATGCATTTATGATTGCGATGATTTATCCTTATCTTCCGGGCTCCGATTCCGGTGTGTTCCAAGGGATTTCGGTATTTGTCGGATTGATCGTTTCGCTCGGATCAAGTACGGTTATCGGTAATATTATTGCCGGACTGGTGATTACTTATATGCGTCCGTTCAAGATGGGCGACCGGATCAAATTGAATGATACCACCGGAGATATCATCGAAAAAACTCCTCTTGTCACCCGCATCCGGACTCCTAAAAATGAGGTTGTGACTGTTCCCAATTCATTTATCATGTCGTCTCATACGGTAAACTATAGTACTTCGGCACGCGAATATGGACTGATTATTCACTCGGAAGTATCTATCGGTTATGATATTCCCTGGCGGCGGGTTAATCAGATACTGATTGACGCTGCGTTGAACACTCCCGGAGTGGTGGATGATCCGCGTCCGTTTGTGTTGGAAACTTCGTTGAGCGACTGGTATCCGGTCTATCAAATTAATGCTTATATCAAACAGGCAGATAAGATGGCACAGATTTATTCGGATTTGCATCAGAACATTCAGGATAAATTTAATGAGGCCGGCATTGAAATTATGTCACCGCACTATATGGCAGTTCGGGATGGGAATGAATCGACAATTCAGAAAGGCGCTGTGAAAAACAGCGGTCCTGCGAAGACAGCGGAGCAGGGTGATGTATCGGAAAAGGCATAGAGTTACGTCCCGATGATGATTGCGCATCCGGAGAACACTAATAAGATGAAGTAAGTAGCTGACTATTGGTTGGCTGCAAACGTATATTATCCCACAAAATAGGTTCAAGGGTAATTATATAAAGAAGCGTCCCTTTCATCGCGAAAGGAACGCCTCGGGTTGTGTGTTTTTTCACTGAGAGTAGAATTTATATCATCAAGAGAATTTATTTCTTTCGGGTCACCGTATAAAGTATATTCCCTTTTTTATCTATCATACGAAGGTTGAGCTCTTTTTTGTCGATAGAGCAGACAGAGAAACCCGGTTCGGGGCTGCAGAACTTTGTACCTTCGATAGGTTCCACTTTGCGTGCCAGTGAGCCGGAGGAGTTAACGACATAATCGATGTCACTTCCCGGAACCCGGATATGCTGGAAGTTATGGATGTGTCCGCAGATGTACATATCTACCTTGTGCTTGCGTAAGATGGTGTCAACCCGTTTCTGCATGTCCAGTCGTTCGCTTTCCTCTTTGGGAGTATAAGCGTAGATGGGATGGTGTCCGGCTACGATAACCCAGTCTTCTTTTGCATTGGCAAGCACAGATTCCAGCCAGGATAGTTGCTTGTTGACATCCTGTTTGCAGGCATCGGGATATTTATCACTTTCCTGGCGGTATTTCTCAATCAGAGGAGTCGTGTCAATCCAGACGATGCGGATGGTGGCACCTTTCTCTTCGAATGTTTGGGTGTAATAACGGGCGGGCATTGTCCAGCGGCGGCTGATATGGGTGTAATCCAATACGGCTTGCGTGTTTCCGCGATATTCATGGTTTCCCAGGATAGGGAACCAGTCGATCATTAGTTCCGGATGGGAGTAGATTAATTCGTAGTTGGTCATCCACAAAGGGTCGTTCACGCTGCGAACTCCTTCGAAGTGATGGACATCTCCGGTGGCCAGAACAAATTCAGGACCGATCTCTTCGCCCATCGTACCCATTAATTCGGCTATTGGCTTTTGGTCGTAATATCCGTTGCGGCCTAAATCATTCGCTACGTAGAAGTTAAACTTCTTGTCAAATATAGAGTAGTCCGTCAACTGTGCCTGAACGAATGTACAGACGGAGACTAATGCGAGAATCAATAAACTCTTAATTTTCATATTCATATTCTGTTGTATATTAGTTGTTTATATATAGATAGTTATTCTGAATCTTTTGGCTTGTTGGTTTAAAAGGAAGAGAACGTTTCTTTTAAACCAATGCTCTGTTCCTTTTAAACCAACGGGGGCTTCCTTTTAAAGGAATGAATATCGTTGTTTGGCTCGCATCAGAAGTTCACTTTTACGCCGGCGTTTATCTTTACACCGTAGTGTTCAGACTGCATGGTACGGTCTTTAGTGCCCTGATAATAACGCAATGGTTGGTTCAATAAGTTGGTAGCATCTGCGTAGAATGTTGTTTTGAACTTCTTGCCGAATGTATAGCTTGCGTTCAGGTCCATATAGTTCACGGCATCATAGTAACGGTCTAGTGCGGCAACTTCTCCCATTTCGTCGATAAAGCTGGATGCAAAGTTGTAGGAGAGACGTACGTTAAAACCTTTCTTTTCGAAGTAGAGTGAGGCGTTTGCCGTATGTTCGGGAGAACCGGGTAAGGAGAGGTCTTTCTCATTTTCGCGCCCTTCGAAATTGAAGTTGTTCACTTTGGTGTGAGTGTAGGTGTATGTACCGTAAAATCCGATGCATTTCAATGCCGGAGCGATGAAGCTGAAATCACGTTGATAAGCCAGTTCCACACCAAGCAAGTCGGCATCACCTGCGTTTTTGGGTTGGGTGAACTTCTTGTATTCATTGTTTTGGTAGGTATAGTCACCAATCACCTGATCGACAATGAAATCGTTGATTTTCTTATAGAAGATACCTGCACTGACCAGACCGACGCTCTTGAAATAGTAATCGGCACTTAAATCGAAGTTGTATGAGAGGGTGGGAGTCAGGTCAGAATTACCCATCACGAGTTCATTGTCGCTGCGGTTGATATTGACACATGGAATTAATGCGGAATATTTGGGGCGGCTCAATGTTTCTGTGAAAGAGGCGCGAACTTTGAAATCATCGGTCACATCGTATTTCAATAATACGCTGGGGAGCCAGTTGAGATAGTTGTTTTTATGATCTCCGGTCGGTTCAAGCGTTTCGTTTTCCTCTTCATCCACCATCCAGTTCCAGCCGTCGTATTTGATATGAGTGGCTTCCATGCGGAGACCCAGCATCATTTTTAGTTTCTTTCCCAGGTTTTGGTCGAAGCGGAAAAAAGCGGAAGTCACATTCTCTTTAGCATGATAGTTGCCGGAAGATTCTTCGAGCACCTGTTCACCCTCCATGTTTTTCAGGTCGAGCGAACCCAGATATTCTTTGGATACGAAATCGGTGGCTTTATACTGATTGCCGGGCATGAAGCCGTCGCGAATCTCACTCGTGAGGTTGTCCATATACGCTGTTTTGTATGCATCCTTGTAGGCGTCTGCGTAGTCGTAGACGGTTACATCGCGATTTTTAGTCTTGGATGCATATTTGGCTCCGAATTTCAGGCTGTTTCCATAGATTCCGTTGGCCAGCGGCAGTTCGAAATCTACTTTGAACTTCAGGTCTTTTTCGTAGATTTCCTGGTTGCTTTCGGTTAGTTCTTTCACTTTCCATTTTCCTCTTTCACCGTCCACTTCTCCGTTGTGCAGGTTTACATCGGTTGTCACATACGGAAAACGGCCGCCTGCATCCACGATGTCAAATCCGAGAAAGTCTTGTTTCAGATTGAAGTATCTTTCGTTCGGACGGTCTTCGCTGGCACGTGCGTAAGAAGCTCCCCAGTTCATTGACAGTTTGCCGAACTGATGTTCTCCGCCCAGGCTGAAATCCATTGTCTGTTGCAGTTCCAAGCGGGCGTTTTTGTTGTTGGGAGTACCTCCCTTAGTCTCTATTTGGGCAGATTGCTGCATTTCGCCTTCATCGTCCGGTCCTGTTTTGTCGAGGTCTTTGTAGGTGACGCGATAGCGGTTTTCCCAGTCGTGACGGCGGTTGTAGATGCCTTGCAGTGTCAGTCGGTGATTCGGGTTTATTTCGTAATCGAAAGCCAGTGAGTAGCTTTGGCGTTCACGTGTCACGTAGTACTGGCGTTTTTGTGCTTCTACCATTACTACTTCTCCTTTCTTATTCACATCGTATTCAAATTCTACATCATCCGAACCTACCGGAGCATTTTGATAAGAAACGGCTGCCATCATTCCCAATTTGTCGTTGAAGAAGCGGTCGCCATAAGTGAAACCCAGGTTCAGTTGGGCTTTCTGGCTAATCCAGTTGTATCCGGTTCCTGCTGTGGCACTGATGGTTCGTTTATAAGGAGTACTTTTAGTAATCAGATTGATAGAACCGCCAATGGCATCTCCATCCATATCCGAGGTGACTACCTTGCTTACTTCGATGGTTTGTATCATATCGGCAGGAATAAGGTCGAGCTGCACATTACGTGTGTCGCCTTCGGCAGAAGGGAGACGGTTGCCGTTGATTGTTACAGAACTAAGATCGGCCGAAGTTCCGCGTACTTGTCCGAAGCGGGCTTCTCCCTGATCGTATTGTACGTTAATACCATTGATACGCTTCAGTGCGTCTCCGATATTGGAGTCAGGGAATTTACCCACCTGATCGGCTGAAACGACATTGGTGATCCCTAGTGTGTTCTTCTGCGAGTTGATGGCGCGGCGTTGCCCCTGAAAAGCTCCGCCTACTACTACCTCTTGCAGTTCGAGTCCTTCATTCAGGATTACGTCTTTTTCGAGTGTCTTTCCGGCCGGAATGGTGATTTTCATTTCAACGGGTGAGTAGCCTACGTAGCTTACTTTTACGGTGTATGTGCCCGGAGTAAGATTGGCGAAAGTATAATAACCGTTGACATCACTGGTCACCCCGGTATGTAGCTTTTCGATATAGATGGATGCTCCCGGAAGGGTCTGTTTGGAAGTATCTACGATGCGTCCGCGGATAGTGCCTTGTTTGACTACGTTCACTTTTTCTTCTGCGAAAGTGTTACCGCTTGTGCTCATGACCAAAAGAACAAATGAGACAAATTTCAAAAATCGTTTCATAAATGTTAGCGTGCGTTAATTATTTGCTGCAAAAGTAGAGGGTTGACGTTTCTTACTTTTTACAGTTGGTTGAAGAACGCGTAACAAATATGCTACGTTTGTATTACAGCTTCCGGAACCGGTGATTGACGGGTTTTCTATCCTGGGAAACTATGGATTTTGCGGAAATGCATAGGCTGTATCAGATTATATCAGGATTGGGCTCCGGTATTACTGTTGTGTTCCGTATAATGAATATCAAAACGTCCGTTAGTCAGCCGTTACCGAATGTGACACTGATAATTTTCATTTCTGTGTCGAAACGGCTTATGAAAGCTGTTCCGTCTTCCAGCTCTTCTCTTCCGAACTCTATATCGGTAATCGTTGATTCTTTGCCTTCTTGGGGCGATAAAATAGTGAAAGATAGATTGATACCGGGCTTTACGGAAACACTAACAGAGAGTTTGTCTTCTTCTGTGTAATAGTGGAATGAATCATACGTCCATACATACGAGTGTCCCCAATTCAGGTATCGCCCTCCCACATAAATCCAGCCGTCCATCAGGCAACCGAATGTGTTGGCTCCTGTAGTGGTGGCAGAAGGCAAAACGGTGATGTCGATCGATTCATCTTCCGTTTCTTTACAGCTCCAGAGGCTGATGATGGAAAAGAGAATGAGTATATATTTCTTCATAGTGCTTTTTTTAGTGGATGTTAGAAATAATAGGATAATCCCGTAGTGATGTTTAGTCGCGTGAGGTTGACATCATCATTTGAATTGAGTTTTACAGTAACCTTTTCTTCGTGATAGTAAGTCCTTATTCTAAGTAGCTCACTATACATATATTGTACTCCTAAACTGACTCCCAGGTTGGAATTCAGCTTATAGGTAAGATTGGCATTGGTGAGGAGACCGATAGTGAAGGCTCTCACTTTTCGTGTGTTGCCGAATACCTCGCTGTTGTTCCGCAGAATGACTCCGCCGGGACCGGTTGTCACCCGGATTTGCCAATGTTTGGTATTGGCATTACACATTCCGATTTGCGTGCCGATGAAATGAACCCATAAATGGTCTTTTCCTTCAGGATGGCTTCCTTTGGAAGAAAATCCGGTGTAGATTCCTCCGAAGATAAAGCGTTTGAGAGGACGGAAATGGTATTGTCCATCCCAGCTTACGCCTTGTGCAAGTGTACGTTGGTAGCTGTGGGTACTTAACGTTAGTGTGGGAGGATTATGAAACATCACACCGTAGCCGGCATGGAACGAGAACTCATGTCGCTCAAAATCTCTCTGTGAGAAAAGTGGAGTGTGACAGGACAGAGTGAATACGATTAATAATAGAATCGCTTTTATGGGTGTTTGATTCATCTGAATTAGTTTAGATTGTGTTTCTTTTCGCAAAAATAGCAAATAGTTCAGACTTTCTCACAGCGGATGATAACTTTTTGTCCATTATTTAATGTGCTGGCAAATAAGTAGGTATCTCCTCCCTCTGTCAGATGGAGCCGTTTGCGAAGTTCGGCTACTGTGGCGGGAAAGTTGCGGACAGTCACATTTGCTTTTTTCAGGTCTGCCAGATTCTCTTTTACTTCTTTTTTATTGAAACTGCACTGGTTGACAATCCGGAAGATTCTTCCGGGGAAGTTTTCAATAAAAGTATCGGAGGTATAAAGATGACTGTTGGGATGCAGTTTCCGGACGGGGTAGGCTGCGGCAATGCTGCGGAAGGCACCGGCTTTCAGAAGAGATGCATTCGGTTCGTAAAGGTAATCGCCTAAAGAATCGGTATAAGTACATTGGCTACGCTGCTCCTGTTCGCGGGTGAATACGAAGTGCTGTTCTTCTTGAGTCCCTTTCGTGAAGAGGTTTACACAATGAATGGTGATTTCCGCCGGTGATGTTTGTCCGAGTAGGATGAGTAGTTCCTTACATTCGTTGTTGACGGATAGGATATGAACTTCCTGTGTATGTTTCAGCTCTTTCAGTGCCAATGAAAGATCGAGCATGGGAGAGAGTTTTATCATTATCCGGCTGGCTTTGCTAAGCAGAAGATCTTCAAGCTCGGCTACGTTCGGTTCGCAGTCGGCGATGGAGACCGTTTTTCCGCCGTGTTCATTGCGGCGGGCAGGGTCGAGGAAGATACAATCTACGGGGGACATTGTTTGCAGATAGGCTACTCCATCCTCATTTCTTACGTTTATATGGTTTAGATTCAGGATGGGAAAGTTGTGTGCCGCTATTTCACAAAGCTCTTCCTGGCGTTCTACATAAGTGGCGGACTTGAATCCGGTGGCAAGAAAAGAACAGTCTATGCCGAAGCCTCCGGTGAGGTCGGTCAGCGAATCTCCCTGAAAAAGACGGGCTTTGTAGCGGGCAGTGATTTCAGAAGAGCATTGCTCTAGCGACAGATGTTTCGGATACCATATCTCTTCTATTTCTCGCCATGAAGGAATCTTTTCGGCGGCAACCTGTCTTCCTGCAATTTGGGTGATGGCAGTCGGCATATTTATATCCGGATACTTTTTAGCTTGTAAAGCTAGTGTACGTACATCGTCCGATGAATGTTCGCGGATAAAAAGTTGAGTTTCGGGGGAGATTTGTATCATGGCGTTATTGTGTTATAGGATATTACAATGAATCGTTGAGCACCGGTTATGATCTTGCTGAGCGCCGATTTATGGTATTAACTTATATTTCTGTCTGGCTACATCCCGGCTGCAAAAATTGAAATGCCACCACTCGCTGGGTAATGCACGAAACCCGGCTTCTTTCATTACTTTTCGCAGCAGTATCCGGTTCTGACGTTCTGTTTCACTCATTTTTCCGTTATGTACCAGTTCGTTTTCGTTTGTGATGTGTGCTTCCACACCTAAATGGTCTACTTGGGTTCCCATAGGTAAAGGCTGCCCTAAAGAGTCTTGAATACTGATGTCTACTGCCAGTCCGTAGTTGTGTAGTCCGCCTCCACGGTTTGGGTTAGAGACATATTTGTATTTGGATGTTCCTTTCACTACGTTCCACATCTTCTTTTGTACCGACATGGGGCGGGCTGCATCGTAAATGATAAGACTATAAGACGGGTGAAGCTCTTTCAAGGCTTTTTGTGCTTCTATAAGAGCGTATGCCGCATCCGGATGCAAATAGGCTTCCGTTAAGTTGTCGTAAAGCACTTCGCCAGTGAAATTATCAGCTTGCGTATACATTAACTTAACAACGAGGCTGCTATCCAGATCGGTTACGTTGACGAGTCCCAGTGAATCCATGTAGAGAGCCATTGCGCTTCGCTTTGGCGGTGGCGGTAAGACGGTGGCACTTTCTTCGCCGGATTGCATATCGTCCGTCGTATATTCATATTCCGTCAGGGCGGGGTTCTCCTTTTCCTTTTGGCTGGAAAAGAAGGAGCATCCTGTCAGCAGCAAACAGAAGATAGCTAAACTATATTTTAGAATAATCATTCAACCTTTTGTATTTAGTGTGCCAAAGATACTTCTTTTTGGCTTTTGCTCCAATAAGCTACCTTTAAATCCTGATTGTTTAAGTGGTCAGGTCGTGCCACTATATTGGCACAGTTATGCCTCTACGTTGGCACAACTTTGCCACTTCGATGGCACAGCCGTGCCAATACGGTGGCACAAAGTAAGAGATTAAGTAGTTGCAACAATCTTCTTAATGTTGGATATTAGCCACTGCTTTCTTCAGATTAGCGCCCCCTTTCCAAACATCCAACAGGTGCAAAACCTGTTCGTCTTTGGCTTTGCTGTGGTTGATTGATAACAGTTCCGCATAGATCTCCAACAACTTCTTTAAATCTTTGATCGGCTTCTCCGGAAGTCCGGCCAGCATTGCTACGATTAGATTCTCCAATTCCCGGTTGTGCAGGGGACTGACATTCATCATTTGTTGCTGTATCAGGTCGGTGAGTCTTTTCAGCGGTCCCCAGCCGGTATGTTGATGTGAACCTAAGATTTTACCTATGCGCTTACTGTCTATGCATCCTTTGCCGACACGGTCTATCCAGATTTCGGCGGCATAAGAACGGGAAGTCTTATCTGCTACCAACATACAACTGGCTTCCAGTATGTAAGACGCCTCATGCCAGGTGTGTCTTAACTGATGAAGTGCTTCGATGGTGGCTTTGGTGATGCCTATTTCCCTAACCTCATTTAACATCGGATCGTAAATGGCACTGCGGATACACCATACTAATAATGGTTCCGGCATATTGGGAGTTAACCATGCTAAACGTGGCAAGTCATTTTGTATATCGTCGAAGCGCTCTATCAGCGGATACATTTCGACCACTAACGGATGCGAATCGTATGAATGGTAACTGATTCTCTCATTATATTCATCTTTATTGACGACATGAGAGTTTTTGCTTTCCGGAATATCGAAAGTAAGAGTTGCGGAGGTCCATTCTACTACTTGCTTGTTGTAATCGGTATATGAGTGAGTACGCAGATAAGTTCTCCACGTAAAGTTTCCAGTCAGGAACTCGCGTGGACCTTTATTGTATGAGAAATCTTTGAATTCGGAGTAGATTGTTTCCGGCGACTTGATTAGTCCTGCTGTCATCCACCAGGAAGGATGGGTGAAGGGTGCTTGAGGGAGTGCGTTTTCTGCTCCCAACAAGAAAGAAAGTAAACGTTGGTATTCTCCCTTTAAGTCTTGAAGGAGGATAGGGAGCTCTTGTGATGAATCATCCAGTGCCATTCGCGAGAGTGCCGTTTGCATATCCATATCGTCTGGCTCGGCGTTTGCCTGCTGATATTGTTTTAATCTTTCTATCAGGGTTGCCGGGGCAATAAACATAGGCATATGGGTGGGAGTGGACAATAGGGGTAAAGGTTTCTCCTTACTCTCCAAAAGATCTAGTGTCCGGCATAATAGCTGCTTGTGAACAGGGAATTTCTCTTTTTGGTTCGTTTTCTGACGGATGGTGAGTTTCTGCAGATTACGATAGTTCCATTTACCTTTCTGCAGTTCGTCTTTCTGTACCATTTTCTGATGCAAGTCACTTAGCTCTTTTGCTTCTTTAGGGAAGCGTTTAACCAGTAGCTTTGCATAGTCAAGGAGGAAAGTTGCCATTAGTTGGTCTAATAGGCCGTTTCGTGAACTTCCTCCGCTTATCAGTAGTTTGTAAGCGCGTTGAAGGATGGGTGTCCATTGTGAGATTTGTTTTGTGTCTTGTTGATGGTCCCATTGCACTAAGGCGCCGAGTAACAGGTCGAAGTGATAGATCTCGTTCCCATCCAGCACTTGGCTGGCAAGAAATAGCAGGTCTTCGGGGGAAGCAATTTCCTGTATCCGGTTGTCCTCACGGATAATGGGGAGTATCGGTTCATATACGAAAGAGGCGGAATTGTTGTCGGGCTGCTCGGAGTGGGTGGGAGCTGCTTCATTATGGGCAGAAGTATGGCCAGACTCATTATTCTCCTGATAAGCCTTCAGCTCTTTTTTAGTGTTTGCCAACATCGTTTCCGTATATACGGCGAGTGCTTCTCTTAATGTGGCAGATTCCGTCTCTCCATACGTCAGGATCAGTTTGGCTATCTTGCTTTGAGTGGATTCTTCCCGGCTCATTAATCCTTGTGCGGCAACACAACAGATGGCGTCACGAAATTCTTTTCTTTCTTTTGCCAGCTTATTAAGTACGGCCAATGTGTTTTGATGGACTGCCTTCACATCTGAAGCGAAAAGAACGGAAGTCTGATTCAGAAACTCTTCGATCCGGAATTGCGGATGATTGCATAAGCCCTTCAGCAGTCCGAGCATGATATTGACAGGGCGGCTGTGAGGGGCGGACAGGACGGCTAATATTTCCGGTTGTAACGCGAGTTGTTCTTCTATGCTGGGAGTAAGTGCGGTAAACATGCCTGCAAACCAGCCGCATAAATTCTTGTTCATATTTCGGTTGACAGCGAGCAGAGATTCCTTTAGCACACGCATACGGTCTAGTTGTCCGTGTCTACGAAGTATCTGAAAGAAAAATAAGGTTGTCCGCCATTCCGGTTATCCATCCAATTTTGTCCGCAGTCGTATTCAAAGAGATACCAAATATGTTCTTTAAGTGTGATTTCGCGTTTTTGCAGGAAATCAGTATTATTCATATAATTCACTAGATAACCCGCAATGGTTTGTGGAGAAGGTGTCACGGTGAGTATTCCCTGCTCTATCCAATCCATCAGGACTTCGTAATCCATTCCGTAGAAACCGCCGAATTCTTTGCCTTCACCTTCTTTGAAGAAGCTGTCGAGCCAGGAGGGAACGTACCACGGGATCAATTCATTCAGTTGCTCGGTGTTGATTCCCCATTGGTGTTTACGGAATTCTTTCAGCGAATAGATGACGAGAGCGGTAAGATTGATGATACGATGCTGTGCGGAAGTCCCCCGTGTACCGTATGTGTTCTCGTTAAGTTGCACGAATTTACTGTAGTATTCTTCCAGTTTGTTCAGGCGGGGTACCAGGCTCTTTCGTTCTTCCTGTGTGAGTCCTTGCAGAAAGGGGATGATGGCATCACCCTGTTGCTTTTCTACTATTTCGTTGAGGCGTTCTTCTAGGGTCATAATCATGGATTAATTATAGTTTGTTGAGTGAAGTGGTCACTTTCTTCAAATTGCTGTTCGTTGCCCATTCTTGCAGGCGTTGCAAGAGTTGTTCGTTTGTAACTTTGCTGCGGTTGATGGTCAATAGTTCCAGATAGAGTTCGAGCAGTTGTTTGAGTCCGGTGACGGGTTTGTCGGGCAATCCGCTGATAAATACAGTGAGCAGTTCTTCCAGTTGGCGGTTGTGGAAAGCGCTTCGTTTGTACATGCTTTCGTATACTTGTGTGGTGAAGCGTTTTAACGGAGCAAGTTCCATGTTGATAAGCCGGGCCAGGATTTCTCCTACCCGGTGGTTGTTTATTCTTCCTGTGGAGAGTCCTTCTACCCATAACTCCGCTGCATAGGAACGGACTGTTTTGTCTACAAAAAGCAGCGAGCCGCTTAATAGGAGTAGACTCATTTCTTTGAGCGGGCAATGGAAAGACAACAACATGCGTAAGGCACAGGCAAGGGTGCGTTTGCTGTCTTCCTGCGGACTGCCGAAAGCCATGTAATTGGAGATAATCTGGGCTATCAACGGTTCCGGGCGGTTAGGGTAGCAACACAATAGAGGTTCCATGTAGCGGGAGTCATCCATGTTGTATTTGCTGTTAATAATCAGATGTTCCTGCCATAGCTGATGGCTGTTGCGTTCGATATATTTGTGCCATTTGTGAGAATCAAGTTGAAGCAGGCGTCTGTCCGTTTCGTATGAGTTTTCTTTAGGTTTCACTTCTTTCCACTCGTAGTCTCCTGTCAGATGATTGTGTGGCAATGTGTTACAGGAGAAAGACTTGAATGCTGCAAATTCCGTTTCCGGTGCTTTTACCAGTCCGGCAGCTACCCAGGCGGTCGGATGGTTGTAAGGCGGTTCGGGTTGCGTGTTTTCGTCCAATAAGAACAGGCAGAGATGCAGGTACTCATCTTGCAACAGTTGCCGGGCGGTGACGATGGCTTCTTCTTTGTCTTCCAGAGCACAACGGGCAATAGCCAGTTGGAAATCCCACGAACAGGGTTTCTTTCCTGCTTCCTGATATACGGCAAGCCGGCGTATCAGTTCGGTGGCTTGTAGGTATGCAGGGGTATGGGTGGGAGTAGAAAGCAATGGCAATGAATTTCCTCCTTTTATTTGGCGGATCACATTCAGCCATAACTGTTGGATAGGTGTGAAACAGGTTGCATTGCTGTAACCGGGTTTCCAGCCAGCAAGTCGTTTGAAGGAACGTTCGTCGTAAGCTCCCCTGTTTTTATCTATTCCTTTCAGTTTCTCTTCCAGCCGGGTGAACATGTTTCTCAAAACTCCTGTGTTGGAGTTGTCTGTCTGTGCCCATAAGCGTTGGTATTCCAACAGGAAAGTGGCAAGGAGATCTTCGTATGGTTCCCAACTATTGGCAACAATATTGGCTGCCCGTTGGAAAATAGGTTCCATCCGGTTGAGGTCTTCTTTATCCAGTTGGGGATGGAAAGCAATGATAGCGGCAATCGTTGTTTCTATCTCCCAGTTCTCCTCCATGTCGAACAAACGGCTAAGCTGAAACAGGAAATCTTCTTTGTTGGTAGGGAATGGGATACGGTTGTCTTCCCGGCAAATGCGGATGGCTTCCAGAGGTGGCTCTTCGGAGAGGAGGGAGTTTTCGGTACTATTTTCATCTGTACTATTTCTTTCTGTATTCTCTCCTTCTGTATGAAGAATGTCTTTTGTCACACTTGTATCTGTTGCATTTGCTTCTTCTGCAAGGTGTGGTTCTGTAGACTGTGAATCTATAGACTGTGGCTTGAAAGATGCGAGTATCGCTTGCACGCTTTGAAATATCTCCGGTTGATAAGACTGTAGTGTTTCTTGGAGATTGGACGAAGAGGCGTCCCCATATTTTGAAATAAAGTTGGCAGCTTTCTTTTGCAGGCTTTCGTCCTTCTTCAAGAATAGTTGGCAGAGAGTGATACAACAAGGCTCTTTCATCTCGGAATGTTGCGTAACGATCTTTTCAAAGATAGAGTAAATGGTTAATAGCGAGTTTTTGGGACTGGAGAAGAAAAGGATGGTTGCCCGTTCGATGAATTCCTGATAACGGAATCCTTCTTCGTCTGCAATGCTCTTCAACTGTTGCAACATTATATTTACCGGCTTGGTGTAGGAAGAAGTGAATGTTTGCATGATCTCTTCCTGTAAGGATAACAATTCTCCGGCGGTCGGTTGCAGCGTTTCAAAGAATCTGGCAAACCATCCTGCCATGTCTTTTTTGAAGCTCCGGTGAAAAGTGGCGAGGGTGGCTCTTAGTAGCTGTTCTCTATCCAGATGGCCGTCCAGTGAAAAGCGGTAGAGGGCCGCGCTGATACTTTCATCCCGTGTTGTGATTCCTTTTTTATAAGCATTTTTGGCACAATCATCCTGATAACCGATGATTGATTCGTGTTCGAAAAGCGTCCAGATGTGTTCTTTCAGTGTAATATCCCGTTTGAGTAGTAGTTCACTGTTGAAAGTATCGTCTCCTTTGGGATTCTTATTTCTGATGCGGGTAATCCAGGGGAGTACATGTGCAATGCGGCTTGGAGCGATTTCTTTGAGGTAACCCATATCCATGAGCTGCATCAGTTCTTCGTAATTGAGATCGAAATTGAACCATGTTTTGTCATCGTTGATAAAATCTGTCAGCCAGGCAGGGTTGTAAAGCGGGAGTAGTTTGCAAAGCATATCAAACTTCACATGATATGCCATATCCATCTCCCGTCTGTTGGCACATACAAACTGTACTGCCGATAGAAAATGTGCCCGTGCCGCACTACAGGTTGTCTCACTGCTGAAACCAGCGAACCTGCCTTTTATCCATTGCAATTCCCGGATAAGCGGCAGCAACTTCCGCCTGTCCTTCATTGGCAACTCCAATAATCTCTTGATAAAAGGGATTAATATTTTCTCTTCATTCTCCGGAGTATCCACATAGGCTTTGGATAACTTCTCCAGTTCTTTTTTTAGTTCTTCCATTGCGCTAGTTTCTTTACTGCCAAAATATGTTTGCAAGCTCCCCGTTCTCCCTGATTACTGCTGAACCAAGTGCAAGTGCAACGTTCTTTTTCGTTCTCCCTGTCCAGAATGACGGTATGCCTCACTCCTCCGCTTCCTGCAACACGGGCTTCCGTCCGGTTGCCATCATTCGCAATGATTTCTACTTTGTCTTCTTCCAGCAACTTTTCTGCAGCTATCATTCGCGGGTTGAGGCTCAAAATACGTTCGGTTTTGAAAGGCAGGCGGCGGTAGAAGAAACTGTTTTCATCCAAATCGAATCCCAGCAAACCCATTGCTGCCAATCGTGCCGAGAGAGAATCTACCTTATCCAGGTCAATATGCTCTTCTATGGCAAAAAGCGTAGGGTTGAACTGTTGGTTGGCGTAACTGTATTTATCCATCGCCTCTATCCATCTTTCAGGTACATCTTCGAGCAGAGATTCCAGTGCGGCACCTTCTCCGGAGAATCCTCTCCAACATTCGCGGGAAAGAGAAAGGCTGAAGCGGACCGGACCGAAATAGAGTTGCCAGATAGTAGATTGCATAGTAGGATGTGCAAATACTTTCAGTTCATCAGCAAACGGAAGCAAGGGTTCGAGTAAGCGCAAACGGTGGAGTCCTCCGATGCAGATGGCATTCATACTTTTCACCGGTGAAAAGGCCGGTTTTTGACCGCGCATTACTAAATAATAGTCACATTTCACACTACTTTTCGGTAGTGTCTGGAAGAGTTGTAAGGTTTGTATGCGATTGAAGGAATAGACCTTTTCGGCAACGGATTGATAAATCTGTACCGTAGTCAGTCCCTTTATCCATTTTACGGGAAGAGGTACTTTTCGCTCTATCACCTTCTCACCTTTATTATAGAGTCCCACTTCTTTGGGGCCGACCGACATTACTACATTTTCTTGTCTGCCTATTCCTCCTAAAGCGGAAATCATTCCGGGATTAAAATCTACATTCGTTGTCCCGTTTTCCAAGAATTCTCCGTCGTGTCCATCAGGAAGTACATCGACCCTGGCGTATACACCTGCACAATTAGAAAATCTTTCAAAGCGTAAACGGTTATTTCCAGCCGTTACAATCGGATCTTTCAGCATTGTAAGTTGTGCCGGTGTCAGGTTGAAACTGGACTGCACAACATTGGATAACGCAATGAGGCAACGTGCCGTCATATAAGGTTGCGTCAGCTTTCCCCAAAAGAAACAGGGGGCTTCTCTCTTTTCTATTTCGCTATATTTGGCAAGAAACAGTTCGTCCTGTTCGGCCGACCGTTGCAATGTGGAAGGAGCTGCATATTGATAAGAAATAGTATCAGTCATAGATAATAAGTTGGTATTTGGTTGTACATTGCCCAAATATAGAAATTAATTCTTATGTGAAAAAAGAAGTTGGAGAATTTACATCACTTTGGAATGTGTGATATTATAGAATATCACCGAAAGACTAATTTATGCCTCTTTTGTACTAAGTTATGAAATACAATTCTTTATAGTTGGGCACAATTTTTTATACATAAAACAATTATTCTTTATAACTATTCTTAAATCATGCGTTCCTTTTTACCAGAAAGTAATACTTTTGTTCCCATAAATAGAATGTTTAAGCGACATATTCTAAATTAAGTCTTATGAATTTTTTAATATAAAAAGACAGCTGTTTGTGAAAATCGCTAATATTGTTTGTTTTGTTTGTGTTATCCCATTTTGAGTCAGGTGTGACTTCAAAATGGGATTTTTGCTATACCGGCCATTAAAACCACCTGAATACTATCAAAAATGACCTAAATTCTATCAACCGATAGATTTTCCCCTAAACAATGTCTGTTCTTCACCTGCCACATTTGTTGAAAACCCGTAAACTTGCAACATCAAAATTATAACAACGAATACTCACAATTTAAAAATAACGTATATGAAAAGTTTAAGCTTCAGGAAAGATCTGATAGGAGTACAGGATGAATTACTCCGCTTCGCATACAAACTGACAACCGATCGTGAAGAAGCAAACGATTTGTTACAGGAAACCTCATTAAAAGCATTGGATAACGAAGACAAATATACCCCCGACACAAATTTTAAAGGATGGATGTATACTATAATGCGGAACATCTTTATTAATAATTACCGCAAAGTAGTGCGCGATCAGACATTTGTCGATCAGACTGAAAACCTCTATCATCTGAATCTGCCACAAGAGTCAGGTTTTGAAAGTACAGAAAGAGCTTACGATTTAAAGGAAATGCACCGCGTAGTCAATGCTCTGCCTAAAGAATACAGAGTTCCGTTTGCTATGCACGTTTCAGGATTCAAGTACCGTGAGATTGCAGAGAAGTTGAATCTTCCGTTAGGTACTGTAAAAAGCCGCATATTCTTTACCCGTCAGAAATTGCAGGAAGAGTTGAAGGACTTCCGCTAAACGTTAACTATCATTTTTCAGTAGGTATCAATAGGTATAGGGCAAAAGGATCTCGTTTCCTTTTGCCTTTTTTGTTTTATGTATTGGAGGTATACCTGCTATGGGGATTTTTTTCAGTAACTTTGTCGCTGGGTAATAGACTGTAAATAAAAAATATAGATGTTATGATAAAAGCAATCATGCTCGATGTAGATGGAACATTGGTGAGTTTTGAAACTCATAAAGTACTACAATCTTCTGTTGAAGCTCTTAAGGAGATTCATGACCGTGGGGTTCGAATAGTCATTGCTACCGGTAGAGCAGCGGGTGACCTTCATGAAATAGCTGCTGTTCCGTATGATGGAATTATTGCATTGAATGGAGCTGACTGTGTCTTACTGGATGGCACTGTGATAAGGAGATACCTTATTCCAAAGGATGATTTTAAGAAAGCCATGGAAATAGCAAAGGCTTTTGATTTCGCAGTTGCTATTGAACTGGATGAAGGCGTGTTTGTCAATCGGCTGACTCCGACTGTCGAACGGATAGCCAAAATCGTGGAACATCCCATCCCTGCCGTTGTAGACATTGAAGAACTATTTGACAGAAAAGAGTGTTGCCAGCTTTGTTTTTATATCGATGATGAAATGGAACAGCAAGTAATGCCGCTTCTGCCTAACCTTTCCTTATCACGCTGGCATCCCTTATTTGCTGATGTGAACCTTGTAGGAATCAGTAAGGCAACCGGACTTTCAGCTTTTGCCGATTATTATGGGATTGAGATGGCGGAAATAATGGCTTGCGGTGATGGCGGTAATGATATTCCTATGCTGAAAGCTGCCGGAATCGGGGTAGCTATGGGAAATGCATCGGAGACTGTCAAGGCGTCAGCCGATTTTGTTACTGATACCGTTGAGAATGACGGTTTGTGTAAGGCTTTGAAGCACTTTGGAATCATTTAGTATTGATATTCTTATTTCAATATGGAGCACTGTTCCTAATTTTGTAAATCTCATTATTCTGACCGTATAAAAGAAAAACTCCTGTAAGTATTTCACTTACAGGAGTTTTTCGTGGGCCATCTTGGGCTTGAACCAAGGACCTCCAGATTATGAGGCTCTAATTTTTATTCTATTAAATAACAGTATGTCAACCTATTAATAATCTCATTGTAGGTTATCAGTCAACAATTAGTCAACATTGAACTTACCCTGCAAAGTTAATAATAATTCCTCATATCAAGAATTAAATCACTGTTTCTTATTATACCCAAATGCAGAATTTTATTTATATGTGTACCTGCCCTGCAATCTTTAAAACTTCGCTCCATGTATTATGTTCTTCCTCTGCTTCTTAGTACCTTTACTGTCAGATGATTCAATTACCAACCTATTTATTGCTACACAAATATGCAAGTAACACCAAAGAGGAATAACACAATTCACTATTTACCACAAGAGATTAGAGAGACTAGATTAACAGAAGTAACATACTTACCTATTACAAGGGAAATGTTAGAACAACTATTCTCAAATTCAACTAAGAAGGATAAGCATAAATTAGTTAAGAAGAGAAGGAGGTAATTAATAAGGCAGCAAGTGAATGTTACTTCAAATGCTGCCTTTATTTAATTATTACTTCTTCTTGAAAGTGGTTTCAATAATACCTTCCTTATTATCATTATAGGCAGCAATCATTGTATTGCCATTAATGTTGATAGTATATTTGTCAGTATCATCATCGTCATAGTTTATTATTAATGTACTGGATTTACTATCATAAGTGTAAGTAAACTGATACGTGTATGATTCGCTATCATCGTCATAAAATAAATGCTCTTCTCCGCTTCCGTCATTTCGGAAGGTCCACCTTAAATGTTCACCTTCATCATCGTTCTGCCATACTCCAACCAATGGATTAGACGGGTCGTCATCGTCATCATCACCACAAGCGGTAAAGTTCAAACACAATACAACCATTAACAAGGTCGTTCCAATTAATCTCAAAGTTTTCATAATTGATATAAATTTAATTCTGCCAACCTGTTCCCCTACGGTAGGCATTATTAAATAAAGAAGGTGCAGGGAACTATTAACTTCATCCTATTGACTGGCTTCTCGCATTGCCTGTAGTATGGATAAAGCAACAGCAACCCCACACCTATTTAAAACTATGAAGTCCCATAGAGGGAAACATAATCAAACAGATATGGGTGCTATTGCTATCATCTTCATACTACTTTCAAATTTTGCGAGAATTTGTCAATAGAAGATAATATCAATAACACCTTTCGTAATAAATACAAGTCAACCTTAACGCTAAAGGCTGAAACTGCCACAAAGTTACGAAAGATGTTTATATTTGCAAGAACTATTGTTTATTAAAAGTTGAGAGCTGTCTCTACTCAATAATTCAAGGTTGGTATGAAACTTGCCAAATCCCCATATAAGTAGAAATTCTGAACTTTCATACCAACCCAATTATCAGAAGCTAAGACAATCATAAGTATTTAATAATTCCTCTTGCCTTAATCCCAAGTATCTCTTAGTAATTGATACACTGGAATGATTGAATAGCTCCATGAGCTTAACAAGTGCAAGCTCCGAATTATCACTGTTCATATTATAAACCTGTCTGCCAAAGGTCTTTCTAAGAGAATGGCAACTGAAATTGCCTATATGCAACTTGTACTTCTTCTTAATCTCTTTCAGCATGACATTGATTCTCTGAACTGTGTACACTGTCCCCTTCTGACTTATCAATACAGGAGCATTTATGCCAACTGGATTTATATGCTCATAACAATCTCTGATATGTTGCTGTAGCTGCATATTAATCCTAATTGTCCTTTGCTTCCCTGTCTTAATCTCTATAATGGTAAATTCTTCTGCATCTAATATCTGATTCCACCTCAAAGCAAGAATATCAGAAATTCTTAGACCTGTGAAGCAACCCAAAGCGATAAGAAGTGACATCTTATAGTTACTATCCCTTGCCAACTTTCTTACTAGGTTCATTGCTTCGCTCCATTGCAGATAATCTGCTGTTGTACTTGAATATTTAAGTGACATAATGTTCTGTTTTATAGTGAAACTAATAAAAGTGAATATTAATTTTGAGTTGGAATATCTAACTTGCTGATTACTAGCTAAACATTCACTAATAACAGAAGTGAATGTTATACTACTGGCTAATAATAGAGAAAGAGTACCTATATATAGTATATAGATACCCTTATTAGTTCTTCATGTACTACTTCATCGTAATAATCTTGTATATAGTCCAAATAATCATCAAGAAGAATACAACAGGTGAAATTGCACACATAACAAGTAACAAGATAATCCAAGATATAACGACTAATAACGCTTGTAACATAATCTTTTGAATATTAATAGGTAATGAATAATCAAGGGACACCCTTATTATATGGATGCCCCTTTTAAGTACTCTGTAATACCACTAACTAAGAAACCACTGATATTTGTCATCACCGTGTAAAGCGGAACATATACCCGTTGCAAGTTCTGTAGCATTATAGGCTCTATCCAAGAATGAATCTATATAGCTACTCTTATTTGCACCTGTGAGCAAGTTGTAGAATTTCCACATAGACAAATCATTTCCCAAGCTACCAAAGTTCTCGTCATTGATATAAGCCTTAGCCACATTGTTAACCTGTGTATCAGTAAGCAACATTTTAGGTATATCTTTCTGATAGCCTTGCGGTAATGACTGATAAAGTCTCATTCTTCCAAGTAGTTGGCAGAACTGATGCTCTGTCATACTGGTATTGCCTAAAGACTGCATCAAATGTATGTGTTTGGCTGCATCGTATTTGTGGAACATTTCCAATACCGCTTGATATAAATCCCTTGTATTGGTAACTTCCAAGCAACTAAGATAACCGTCTGTAGATACACATAGATTTGTGCATACTTTACAGGTAAAGCCTATAAAAGTTTTTACCCTCTCTGCTCCCTTCTTGCTATACAAATTGGTATGATTATAAGCACGAACACCACCAATAGTAAGAATTAGCTTATTTCCGTTCACCGTTTCGTAAATCGTAGGAATCTGAATAATAAAAGCACATCTTTCGTAGTAGATAGTCTTGTCACTCTCTAGTAACTGATTGGCTGGCTTATGTATTGCTTCGGGAATGCGACCCTTAATAACATGGCTTACACGAATATCTGGCGATTCAATTTGTTCACCGCTAAAGAATGTATTGGTTGCATCCTGTACCGCTTCAATGAAAGCCACATGAGATAATGTAGCTTCGTTATCCTTGGCAAATACAGGGATAATGCAATCATTCCTTAGATGTTCCAAACTGGCTTCAATCGTATTGGCTTCAATAAATAACGGGCGTTTCTGCTTAATAATTGGCTCTTCAATTATTACCGCTTCTTCTGCATATTCACCAAAGTTTCTACTAGTTCTTTGTACTGGCATAATCTGTAATGTTGATTCCATAATCTGTAATTTATTAAGTTAATATTAGAAATTCCTCTGTCTGAAAGCTAA
>NZ_QTMZ01000038.1:0-55939 GCF_003602935.1 Bacteroides sp. AM54-2NS | reverse complement strand
ACAATTATGCCCTTTCAGGGCGCAAATTCAGATTGTCGTTTTTACGTAGGGCGTTGCCCTACGCTATATAATTAAGCCCTTTCAGGGCACTCCGCAAAATTATCATTTAGCGATTTTTCATCAGTCTTCTGTCACCTTTGAAAAGAACCTTTTCCTTTTCATCCGGGTCTGTATCTTTATACTGTTTTTGAGTTTCCTGAAGCAGTTGCATCAGCTCTTTTTGCTTTTCAGCATATTCCGGTTTGCCGAAGACATTGTTCATTTCTCTTGGGTCAGCTTTTATGTCATACATTTCCCATTCATCGATGTCGTTGTAGAAATGAATCAATTTGAAGTCTTGCGTGCGTATACCATAATGACGCTTCACAGAATGTTCAGCAGGGTATTCGTAGTAATGATAATAAGCAGCTTTGCGCCAATCGGCAGGAGTTTTGCCTTCATTCACCAATACGGGTTTCAGGGAGGCCCCTTGAATATCTGATGGAATCTCTATTCCGGCAAAGTCGAGGAAAGTAGGAGCAAAGTCCACATTCATGCTGATGGCATTACTGGTACTTCCTGCTTTAATTGCTTTCGGATAACGGATAATAAGCGGCATGCGTTGACATTCTTCATACATGAAGCGTTTGTCAAACCAGCCATGTTCGCCAAGGAAGAAACCTTGGTCGGAGGTGTAGACAATGATTGTGTTGTCCAGTTCACCAATTTTTTCGAGATAATTCAGCAGGCGGCCGATATTTTCGTCTACTGCCAGAACTGTCGCCAGATAATCACGCATATATTGCTGATATTTCCAGCTGATTAATGATTTGCCTTTCAGGTCACCTTTGCGGTATTCGGCAATGCGTCCGGCATATACAGAGTCCCATTTATCCTGAACTTCAACAGGCATACGTTTGTATACACTGTAAAGACGGTTGGTGGTATCTTTCAGCATTTCTTCACGAGTCAGCAATTTGAGGTCCCAGTCGTTTGTCAGTGTATGTTCGATAGACATATCCTGTTCACGGGCTGCTCTTCCGCGGCCTTCATAGTCGTCGAACAGATTAGCCGGTTCCGGGAAAGTAGTATTGTTGAATATACCAGATGACGGGGAGCAGGCATCCAGTTGCGGTGCGGAGCTTTCTGATGATACATCATGCAGAAAGGCTTGTTCTTGTCGCGACCTCGAGGAATTCAATGGCTTTATCAGTAATAATATCCGTGGCGTATCCTTTTTCTACAATATGCTTCCCGTTTTCCCAAAAATCAGGATCGTAATAGTCACCTTGTTCGTGTTGGCCGCTAAGGATGCTCCAATGATCGAATCCTTGCGGTTCACTGATAAGATGCCATTTACCAATTATTGCAGTCTGATATCCGGCTTGTTGAAGCAGTTTGGGGAATGTCTGCTGATCTCCGTTGAACGTACTGGCGTTATCGGTAAAACCATTCTCGTGGCTGAACTTACCGGTGAGGATGCACGCACGTGAAGGTCCTGAAAGAGCGTTGACAGCGTAGCAGTTGTCAAAACGGATACCTTCGTTGGCAATCCGGTCCATGTTAGGAGTCTGAATCAAATTTCCTCCGTAGCAGGACATTGCTTGAGTGGTATGGTCATCCGTCATCATGAAGATGATGTTCGGTTGTCTGGTCTCTTCTTTCTTTTGATTGCCGCAGGAAGCGAGACTTAGTGCAGCTAGTGGGAGGAGTAGGGCAGAGGGGGTGTAATAGTTTTCCATAATGATGAAGGGGAGTGACTAAAAAGCCGGTTGCATCTCCAATTCCCTTCCTTCCGGAAGGAGGAGAAATTGAGATGCGACCGACTTTTTAGTCAGCTTTATTATAGTTTGTATTTTAATGACTGTTTCTTTCCGTTTACTTTCACTTCTACTTCCAGTCCGTTTTCATCGAACGCTTTGTTCTTGAACTTAGCTGCAAATTTAGGGGCATCTGCGCTTTTCTTAACTGGGTAGATAACTGTGATGTAACGTACAGCTTCTTCGCCGTCTTTCTTCACGTTGAAAGATACATTCATACGTTTGTAACGTTTGCGATAAGCAGTTGAGCACCAACCCGGTTCTTTCTTCATCGACATACCGTCGGGACCGAAACATTGCAGTTTCATGTTGCTGCCGTCTTCAAATTGTGTCAGGAACGTCATGTCTTCGCGGCTGTTGGCAATTTCTCCTTTTGGCATTTGATAGTGAAGATTGATGGAACCTTTGGCGCTACCGATCATTTCGTCTACAATGACAAAGTAAGTGTTGTCAACGAAGAAAACGGAACGACGGTGTTTCAGGTTCTTGTAACTAGGATTTTCGGTCACTAAAGTTTGGATAGCACCTTCCGGTTGCCACAATTTAGTCACAGATTCTGTCGTATCCAAGTTCTTGTTGTTCAGCGTTACTGTGTTGTGAACACAAGTCTGACGGTGCCAGTTGCGTTGTTCCATCACTTCGCCTTCACCGGCATAGACATACGAACCAGAATCCGGGAACAAATTCTTGCCGTTAAACCAAAGTTCAAACGTTCCGTTATCCGGCTGACAATGCCAGAATGCTTTCGGACCAGCTTTTACTACCATTTGCGTAGCATCCATTCCCCATGAGTTACGGAATACAAAGAAACCTGATTTCAAGAATCCTTTAGACATATAATCCGGCAATGCACCTTCTTTACCTTCAGTTGCGAAGTATTTGATAGCCTGGTTTTTGGGGAATAGTTTACTCCATGCTTTGTAGTTTTTCACCATTTCTTTCTTTGTTGTCAACTTAGCATCGCTGAAACATGGATTGGTATAATCAGGGAAAGAAATGTTTGCGTAGAACATAATCATGCTTTCAATGGTATCCAAATAATCTTGAGGGAATTCCTTACGGAATCCGTTGGCATCTGCGATACCTAAAGCTTTACAGAAAATGTTAATAGCTGCCAGATGATAATGTGGGTCGAGTTCGAACTGTCCGCCGTCTTCGTATACCTGTACATGAATTTCACGGTTCAGAATATCGATACCGCTTTTTCTCCATGCCGGAGCATCTTTGAATTCAGGGAAGAAAGCACCGGCGTAGATCATACGTTGAGCTTCAAACAGCAAGTGGTTACCTTGATCGGAATAATTAGCAAGGATATGTATAGCATGTTTGTGATAGTTTACCAGGAATTCTGTCAGGAAGTCCGGAGTGAAAGAAGGAGAAGGGAGGAATAACTGGAACTGTGAAGTCTGGTCTTGCAGACGATTACTAACTTCCAGCGGGCGCCATGCGAAACGTACGTTTTCTATTTCACCTTTGATTTTTCCATCACTTAACAGCTCATATTCTTTTTTGTCCATCTTTACCAACGGATTCTTTTTAATCCAGTCGATATACTGATGTGCCCATTCTTTAGCATATTTCTCGTCACCGGATATGCGATAAGCCTTTCCCATCGGAGTGAACCATTTGTGGCGGTGCAATTGCCAACGGAGTTCATTGTCTTTCACCGGCCAGTATTGCCAGTTGATGTCTTCTCCGTAGTTGTAAGAAGGCTGATAACCTTTATGTACGAAGAATGTATGTTTCAATCCGTCATCTGCCCACTGCTGTTCTTCTTTGCTGATAGTCACTTTGTTCAGATTGATATCCGGAGTTTTTACATTGGTACGTGCACGGTAATAGTCTAATAATGCTTTGGCAGCATCCTCATCTTTACCTTCCTGATGCAAAGCTTTCACTTTTTCCAATCCCGGATAGTCCAGGTTAAGAATTGAAAAGACTTCGCTTTTCAGTTCTTGGGCACTAGCTTTGCCTACAAAACAAGCGATTGCCAGCAGAACGATATACTTTAAAGTTTTATTCATGATATAATTTACGATTTTACGATTTACTATTTACGATTGAGAACACTCTTGCTTTTGTATTATTGGATCATTCTCAACTCTCCATGCTCAACCCTCAACTTCTTCAATTCCATGAATCTCTTCAATGCTTCCAGATAGTAATAGTCAGCATAGTTCAGTGGAGTGTCGATTTCAGAACCGTTGGGCAGTGAGCCGACAGAGTGCATCAGAATGAAACCTTGATTGTCACCCACTTTTGCAAGATATGCGTCGCTTGACAAACTCTTCAGAATCTTTTCCGCATAATCCAGATATTTTTGTCCGTCGGGAACCATTGTGCTTAGTTCGATCAATGCTGAAGCGGTAACAGAAGCGGCAGAAGCGTCACGTGGAGTTTCTTCAGTCACAGGTGCATCATAATCCCAGTAGGGGATAGCATCGTCTGTTTTAACGCGATCCATAATCATATCAGCTACTTTGATAGCGAAGTTCAGGAAAGTACTGTCGTTTGTTTCACGGTAGCAAGCTGTGTAGCCATATACAGCCCATGCTTGACCACGTGCCCATGAAGAATCGTCATTCTTGCCTTGGTGAGTTTGCTTGCGTTCAACAGTTCCGTCGTTGTTGTAGCTACTACATGCCAGCAAGTATAATCCGGGCGGAAGTGATTGTTCATGGTAGTCATAGCATGCTTGATAGCAATGTCTTTGTATTTATTGTCACCTGTCGCTTTTGCTACATTAAACAGAAGATCGAGGTTCATCATATTGTCGATAATAACCGGGAAGTTCCATGTTCCGAAATCCCATGAACGGATAGCGCCGATAGAATCGTTGAAACGGCCGCAGAGGTTATCGGCAGTTTCTCTCATCACAGCGGCAATGGTGTCGTTGGGTGAAAGACGTTCTGCGTTGCCATAGCTGCAGTTGACCATGAATCCCAAATCATGCGTACCTTTATAATAGCGTACCGGATTCAGCAGATTTGTATATTGGATGGCTTGAGTTTTCAGTGTATCGTTTCCTGTCAGTTCGTATGCGTACCACAATGAGCCGGGGAAGAAACCACTCGTCCAGTCATAAACGTTGCAGAGGCGACGTTTGCCTAGCTGGTCAGCAGTGGGTTGTGCGCGTAGTGAATCTTTGAATGTTGATGAATCTCTTTCCAACTGACGGCAAAGGAAATCCATGCCATAACCGGTACGGATGGAGCGTGGCAACATTCCCGTACCACTAACCTCTTCAGCAGAAAGTTGTAATTGGGCAGAAGCTACATCCAGTCCTTTTTTTATCCAACTGTAGTCTTCCTTTGGGGTTGTCTGGCACGACGCGAGTGCAATACTAACCGAAGCAAAGAGAACAAGTTTCATTTTCATGTTATTCATTTTAAGTGATTGTTTTTAGAAGTTTTGTAACTGATACAAAAGTAGTGGAAAGGCTTAACTTTGTGTTGCAGGATTGTCCAAAAGGAGTTTGAACTCTGCTTTTCAAGTTTTGATTTTGTTGAAAAAGGTTTTAATTTTCTCCAATATGCCTAATTAAGGCATATTGGAGAGAATGAGGACTATTCCCAATTTGGATTTTGATTAAATTTAATCATCAAGTCCATGTCTCTTTGTGGAATGGGAAATAGTTCATGCTTACCTTTTACAGTATGTCTGTAAACAACATAATTAAATTCAGTTTCCGCAGTCCACCAGTTAAGCAAATCATTGTATGTTTTTTGAATAGTTTCATAATATATTCCCCAGCGGATTAAATCCATGCGGCGGTGTCCTTCAAAAGCCAGCTCATAAGCTCTTTCTTGATAGACTGCTTTACGAAAATCTTCTTCATTTAAATCTTTTAAATCACAAATACTCGTCTTACTAGGATTACCAAATCCACGACGGCGCACCATATTGATCGCTTCATAAGCTTCATCAGTAGGTCCATGTTTCCATTCATTCAAAGCCTCTGCGTAAAGTAAAAGTACATCTGCATAACGTAGGAAATACCAATTAACATTTGATTTATCGTTATTGATTAATTTACTGGTGGTTACATATTTTTCAATGTCCCATTTAGCAGGTGTATAATTCTGTTTTTCTTTTTGTCCTTTAGTGGGGTCTTTGTCTTTTTCTTTAGCAGAATAATCGGTATCATTTTTTCCTTTTGTCCAAAGTACTTTATCATCATCGTATTTATAATTGGCAACGGAAAGATCGCAGCGTAAGTCTTGAGGATGTTCACGCCATTCTGTTACGAAAGTATGCACCACTTTCACATTTCCTGCGCAACTTCCACGCTGTCCTGCGATTGATGTGGTTTTAACTCCATTCCATTTTCCAATACGGCCTACAGGGTCACTGTTTCCTGAAACGGTAGGGGAGTAAAATGATATTTCGATCAAGCTTTCTGTTGGGTCCCAAACCCCGTTACAAGTGTTTTTCCATAATTGTTCGTAATCAGATAGAAGAGCATGTTTGCCGGATTCTATTAAAGTACGCGCGGTTTTAGCGGCTTCTTCCCATTTTGACTCATCATATACAGGATATCCTGCCCATGTGGCGTAAACTTTTGATAATAAGCCTAGAGCAGCCCCCCTGGAAAAACGATAGCTGTTATCGATGCGGTATTGGTCATCTTGTGCATAGGGCAGTATTCTACTAGCGTAAAGCAGGTCATCTTCGATGAATTCATACACTTTTTCCGGTTTTACTTGAACAAATGTTCTTGGATCTTGTTTCGACATTTCTGTATTGGTCATAAGAGCAATATTACCATATCTGCGCACTAATTCAAAGTAAAACATAGCTCTTAAAGCTCTTGCTTCAGCTATATATAAAGTGGCCAATTGACGGTCGGTATCTGAGTATGTATTTATTTTGCTTGAGATTCTTTCTAGAAAATCATTCGCATTATAGACACCGGCATACAAAGATGACCAAGTGGTTTGTACTTCCGATTGAGTGGTAGGAAATGCATTGGCTGGTATGATACGATAGTTCTCCGTACTATTTCCTTCTGCCTGCTCCATATCTGTTCCTAAATTAAACAATATAGATAAATGATAGCCATATTGTCCATCTTCTATGGTTGAACGATAAACACCTTGTAATACAATCTCTGCCTCTTTAGCATCTCGCATAAAGTTTTTCTTTTCTACATCGGTGCTGGTTTCTTCGTCTAATGTGCAAGAATTAAAAGGTAATGCACATATTACTGATATTGCTATATAGTATAGAATCTTTTTCATTGTACTTAATTTATTATTAAAATTGAATATCAAGCCCAAAAGTAAATACTTTACTCTTTGGATATGCACCCCAATCTAGTCCAGGAGTCATCGGATTGCTCCCTGCTGTACTTACTTCCGGATCATAACCACTATATCCTGTAACACAGAATAAGTTTTGTCCTGTAGCATAAACACGAAGTCTGGATACATAGAATTTACTTGTCCATTTTTTAGGTAAAGTATAACCTAATGTTATATTTTTCAAACGAAGGAATGAACCGTCTTCTACAAAACGTGAATAGACATCATTGGTAATGTATCCATTATATAAAGGTACTTTATTGGATGCATTGGTCGGACTCCAGCGATCCGCTACTTCAGCCAGCATATTTCTACGTCCGCTTCTTGATTGAGTTGAATATAGACGGGTTGCATTATAAACGTCATTGCCGTAATTGAATTGTAGCATGAAACTGAAGTCAATCCCTTTATAATTTAGTGTATTGGTGATACCTCCATACCATTTGGGGATTGCAGAACCGATGACAGTACGGTCTTTGGTTGTAATTTTACCATCTCCGTCTTGATCTTTATATTTTACTACACCCGGTCTTAAAGGCTCTTTTGTACTATAGCGCGGGTCATTAACGACTCCGTCTTTTAAATACAATGTAGGATCGCCTGGTTTTGTGTAAAAATCAGAACTTTGGTAGATCCCATCAAACTCATATCCATAGATCAATCCTAAAGATTCACCGACTTTGGCTATGTAATCATATGCGGTGAAGTTGCTGTCGAATCCGGAACGTGCATACATCGCATCTACACCGGAAGCAAGTGACTTTAATGTATTTTTGATAAATGATATATTAAAGTTCGTATTCCAAGTAAAATCTCTTGTTTGTATGTTAATGCTGTTCACATTTAATTCAAATCCTTTATTTTGGATCTTACCAATGTTCTGCATTTGTGAGTTAAAACCTGTAATGTGTGCAAGTGATTGAGCTAGCAAAAGGTCTTTTGTGTTTTTGATAAAGAAGTCTGCTGTAATATTTAGGCGACTATCAAAGAACCCAAGATCTACACCTAAGTTCACGGTATTGGAACCTTCCCATTTCAGGTTAGCGTTTTTGAGTTGTTTCGGTGTCAATACCGTTACTGTATTATTACCTACTCCATATTTACTGGCTTCATATAAATCTAATGATAAATAGTTTGAAATACGGTCATTACCGACAGTACCCCAACCGAAGCGAACTTTAAAGTTTGACAACCATTTTATATCTTTCATGAATGCTTCTTCAGAAACACGCCAAGCAGCTGAGAAAGAGGGAAAGTATCCCCATTTATTCTTTTGGGAGAATACAGTAGAACCATCTGCACGTATTGTCGCTGTTAATAAATAGCGATTGTCATAATTATAGTTACCACGGGCGAAGAAGGATAGTAGCATCTTGTCATTATAGCTGGAGCTCACTTTACTAGGAGTAGCTCCGATGCCTAAATTGTCATTGCCCAGATTATCAAATGGGAAATCCATCGCTTCTCCTAATAGATATTCGCTGCTTTTGAATGAAACTTCATGGCCTAACATCACATCATAAGTATGTTTTTTAATCTTTTGTTTCCATGTGAGGTTATTATAATTAGTCCAACGTACGTCGCGTCCCATTTGAGTTCGGCCATACGGTTTTTCTCCATTACGATATGCTTCTTTAGAACCTGTTTTGTAAAAAATGTCAGTTCTGCTGTCAGTTGTATTATAGGTACCAGCTGTCTTAAATGTTAATCCTTTAATAATTTGCCAGGTTACAGATGCATTGGCTGACCACATTTCTCCACGTTTATTATTAGTAACGGATTCGGTTTGCATGACAGGATTGACTTGAGCAAGGCTTTCTCCAGTCTCTAGCATTTCAGGGTCAATAGCAGAATTTAATAATTCTTCATCTGTCAGCTTCAGACCACCTGTTGGACGTGCACTTAGAATTTGTGCTAACATATTAAAACGTCCGGAGTCTGCGGAAGTTCCCACACCTTTACGGTTCGTTTGTGCGTAATTAACAGTTGTATCAAAAGTGATGTTTTTTGTTATCTTTTGATTAAAGCGAATTTTACCTGTCGTTTTATCAAATCCACTATTCTTAAAAATACCATTTTCAATATAACGGGAAAATGAAGCTGTATATTTGGTATTATCACTACCGCCTGAGATGGATAGATTATGGTCTTGTGACCATGTCGGATTGAAAGTCTCTTCTTGCCAGTCTACTCCTTTCATTCCGATATAATCTTCCGCTGATTGATAAAGATAAGGAATTCCATTATCATCATTTCCTGATTTATAGTAGGAATTTGCATATTCGGTTTTTATTTCTCCTTGCAATTTAACGAATTCATAAGGAGAAAGTACATCTAACATTTTTGAAATCTTACGATAACTTGCAGAGCCGTTGTAGTTAATTACAGGGCGTCCTACTTTACCTGACTTGGTGGAAACCATAACCACCCCATTGGCTGCGCGCGCACCGTAGATAGCGGCAGAGGAGGCATCTTTTAAAACTTCTATAGATTCAATATCGGAGTTCGATAAATAATCGATATTATCTACTTGAAAACCATCTACGATATAAAGTGGAGAAGCATCTCCTGTTAAAGTACCTACACCACGGATGTTGATATTAAATCCAGCTCCCGGTGTACCGTCAGTTTGGGTAATTTGTACTCCGGCAATTTGTCCTCCTAAAGCCCCCATAACAGAACTGCTTTTATAGCCTTCAATGTCTTTGGAAGCGACGGATGCAACAGAACCTGTCAAATCACCTCGCTTCATGGAACCATATCCGACAACAACAACTTCGTCTAAAGTTTTATTATCTGGTACCATTTTAACATTCATAGGAGATTGTCCGGTATATTTAATCTCTTGGGTTTTATATCCAATATATGAGAAAGATATTATTGAACCTTTTGAGGTTGTTAACGTAAAGTTTCCGTCGAAGTCAGTAATAGCTCCAGTAGATGCACCTTTTACCATAACTGTTGCTCCGATAAGCGGAGTGTCTGTTTCATCTACAACAACACCTTTTACAGTTATATTCTGGGCTTGTAGGCTGATTGTGAAAATCAGTGCTAAGAGGGTGATATACCCTCTTAGTTTTATTGATTTAGTGATTGTATTATACATAGTTAATGATGTTTTGCTCATTATTTAATAAATTTTTTGTCAAACCATATAATGATAGGTGCTATTTTCTTTCCATTTTTTAATGATTCTCCGGTTTCTGTTGTATCAACGGTGACATTTGTAAGGAAAGTCATTTCTCCAACCATAATTCCATTAGCATATTCTCCATTACTATTTTTCCAGATATTCGGACTGATATGTATAGTCAGGTCATTAGGAACTACATAGGCTAATGCTACGGATAGTCTATCCGATTGATTAGGTAATTTCTTACTATGGCTCATATCGTATACGCTGCCGTAATATGACATCGGATTTCTAGACCCGGTTGATAGTTTTATATCCATAGCTTTATAATATGTAGTCCATAGTTCATTTAAGAATGAACCGGCAGTTCCGGGTGCTCCTTTTACTAAAGTGCCTTCTGTGGGATAGTAGTTAAATGAACGGCGATAATCTAATGCGAAATTAGAAGTTGTAGTTGTTCCGTTAACTGTAACCAACGGAACAGTTGAATTACCACCATTTTTAGGATCAGCTTGGAAGACAAAAGGATTATAATGGATATGTACTCCATTATTTGCTTTTAAGTCATAATGAATAAATACAAGAGTTGTTTGAGATATCTGGCTATCTTTATCTGTTCCGGCTGTTGCTGTAACATAACAAAAACCTATTGTATTTGCTTTGACTCCATTGTTATCTGCGGGCCATGTAGCTTCTTGATTGAAACTGATTTTTCCTGTATTGCTATCGATTGTTAAGTTGTCGCATTTATTTCCGTTCTTGATGCTCCATGCGACCGATACATCCCCTTTAAGCCCTGTTTGTGGACTTGGGAAAGTGAAGCCTTTTAATGTAGCATCCGCATTAGCTTCATTATCTTCTGTAATTCTAAATTGATTAGCATTATTTTCTTCTGGTACATCAATGTTGTTTCCATAACGAATATCAGTGAAGTAATTAGGATTCTCAATGATATTCAGAGTAAATGTTGCATCTGCAGGATTTTCTGCGTTTTTAGAGTTAGTAGCTCTCACGGTAAGTGAATAATTTCCTTGTGGAATAGTATTCCCTTTTTCTACAGAGATTGTTCCAGTTTGGGCGTCAAATTCTATCTGTCCCTTTAATGCATCCGGTTCATTAATCAAGCTGAATTGGATATTATCTCCTTTCAACCCTTCCTTAGGACTAATGGTGAACTTTGAATATTGATATTTATCAATACTTGTTTCATATTCGAATCCTGAAATTGGCTCAATGTATTCTACGACTTGTAGTGTAAATGCATTATTGAAATCTTCTTCTCCAAAATTGTTTTGAACATGTATTGAGATGACATAGTTATTCCCACTTTGCAATCCGTGGTCTTTGTCAACGGAAAGAACTCCGGTAGTTGGATCTATTTTAATTTTATCTGTTGTAGGGGTGATATTTTTATAGAATATTCTATTCCTTCTAATGAACCTTTAAGTGCAGGCGCATTACTCTGAAATGAGGTCTTTCCACTTTTGTCGTTTTCAGCTTCTAGCATATCTTCGTTAGGAGTGTACTCCAAACCAAAAGGTGCTGACGTGACATTTATTTCTAGTGCATTCTCAAATATTCCTTCATCTTCAGAAGAAGCTCCGGTTGTTAGTTTTAATGAGATATTATAAATACCGGGAAGAAGTGCTGCGCTACCTTTGATAATACTTATTTTTCCACTTTTAGTGATGTCGAAGTATTTTGAATAGTCACTTTTGGCAATCTCATAGTTGGTAATGGTTACATGATCTCCATCTGTCTTGACTTGCGCTGTTGGTAGTTCTACTTCACTTGTTTCATCAATAATATCATTATATTTGACTTGGAGTTTGTTGGGTTCCACTGAAATTCCATCGGGGACGGCCTCAAGAAGTTTATTTCTACAATATCTTTAAATTCATAATAATTCCCTCCGGATATGCATGATATGGATAATTTATATAGGCCAACTTGCATATCTTTGGTGCTATTTATAGATATGAATCCATCATTTGGGTCGATAGTAAAACAATCTCCGGAATAGGCTTCACCTTTTAAAGTTACTTTGGTTATAGCAAAATCAGAAGGTGTATTTCCTTTATAAGTTGGGCTACTAATTCTTCCACTCATTGAAGGACCTATATCAGTCATACCTGAGTAGAATATTGTGAATTTAGTAGAATCAGTAGTTTCTGTATCATCACAAGATGTATAAACTACACCCATTATAACTATCATCAGACTCATTATAAGCCTTGATTTGGTTTTTAATAATGCATGTTTCATTTCTTAGATATATTAATTAAGTGTGTATGACAAATTATATTCTTTATTATCAATAATTACTTTTACTGATGTTCCATTTGCATGGAATGTTCCAGCGGCTTCATCATCTGCTATATCTGTAAATGTGGCTGTCATGTTGATGTTTGCTGCTTCCGCGCCATCATTAATTGGATAAATTATGCTAATGAATCTTGCAGCACCATTTACTATTTTAGGTTTACGTATGGTAACTTGATAACCTTTACGTTCGGTTTTTTGTCCTATATCATTAGAAGTATTAGTCGTTTTTACGGATGCGCTATAATCGTTGGCTGTTTCAACAAAGGTTCTAAGCATGATATTGTTATTGTCGCTAAAAGCCGTATGTGCACCGTAAATATGGCTGTCTTTTTGTCCTTCGTCTATTACGACATCGCTCGATGCGTTTTCAATAGGACATAAATGAAAATTCACATTGATGTTACTGTTATGGTCTGCTGTGGTATCATATCCTTCATCTACTATCACAAAGAACTTTTGATTAACAAAAAATACAGAACGGCGATGAGTCAAATTCAGATGTTTTTCACCTGAAACAGTATATGTCGGATTTTCAGTAACCAAGACATCGTAGGATGTTGCTTCATCCGTCTTTGTTGTTAATTGAAGCAATTTCCCTTTCATACTATCATCAGGTATTGTTTTACTCATTATGGTTAACGTGTTATGTCTGGCTGTTCCGCGATAGGTCTCTCTATCGCTCCCACTGTATGCGTATGACCCTGCGTCAGGGAAGAAATTACGTCCTTTTTTATATAAACTAAATGTACCGTTATCTGGTTGACAGTGATATTTACTATTAGGATTATTGTTGTTTTTTAGGATCATCATCATAGATTGGTCATCCCATTTATTACGCAGAATATAATATCCTCCATTTGCATAAGCTTTTTGTAAATAAGTAGGTGTGGATCCACTTTGCCTTTCTGAAGCCATCCATTGTATTTCTTGATCATCCGGGAACATTTCTGCATACTTTTTGAAATTTTTAATGAGTACACTTTTTCCTAAACGATTGGAACGGGTATCATTAAAGTTTTCTACACTGTAATTAGGATAAGTGATATCCATGACAAAATGAGCTGGTAATTTTAACTTCTCAAGGTATCCTGCCGGAAATCCGCCAGCTTTATTATTTAATTGAGCTACTCTGTAAGTTTCATAAAAATCAGAGATGGCACCAACATGGTAGCTAATATCAAATTCGTAATGTACTCCATCTGCAAGGAACTGTTTATCTATTTGTTCTCCTAGTTTCTGAGAACCTTCCGATAGCCATTCATTGGCATTCTTGAACTCAGGCATAAGTATGCCTGCCATTGCTACAGCTTGTGCTTGGGTAACCAGAATGTTACCTTCTTTATAATAATTCAGACGAATACATTCTACTTCTTTGGCAAATGCTGTCAAGAAAACAGAGAGCCATTCTGGTGTGAAATTTTTAGATTGAATGAAATAAGTCATGATATCTATCTGTGAGATAACTCTTTCAGTTACCTGTAAACCTTTCCATTGATAATCAACATCATTCTCTTTTCCTCCTTCTTCGGGGAATGTTGTTCCTTCTTCATAAGGAAAAGTTTTAAGCCAATCCGAGTAAACATTGATCCATGATTCTGCATATTTTTCATCACGACTTGTGCGATAGGCTTTTGCTTGTGGAAGCATCCATTGATGGCGATGAATCTGATATTTAAATTCTTGGTCAGTGACTTTACTGGGAATGAACGACCAGTCTATTTTATTATCTTTGGTAAAAGAATAATAGATCTCTTTTCCATCCTCAACTCGCTCTGCAAATCCTCTAACATAAAATCTGTTTTCTAATGCTTGGTCAGCTATATTTAGTTCAGATGCCGTAATTGGTGTGTTCATCAGTTGAATATTAGGGTTGATGACACTTGTCCGATTTCTGTAATACTCTAATAATTCATTTACTGCATAGTAGTATTTCCCTGAATTATAAAATTCTTTAGCTTTTTCCAGTCCTGGATAATCAAGATTGATAACTGCAAATAGTTTTTCATCGATCACATCATTAGGTTGATTAGGAGGAAGCATATCTATGTCTATATTGCCTCCAGTCAATATTTCCTCCTCGTTGTCTGAGCATCCGGCAAATGCTAGCAGACCGAACATACAAATAAAGAAGATGTTCTTCATACTTTATTAGGTTTTAATTATTAAAAGTTATATTTTACTGTTTGCAAATGTAGTCTGTTTATTTATAAATGCTAATCCGTCTTGTTCACACTTTGTTCAAAAAATGATTTTTGATATTAATATTGTTGAATCATATATTAATAATGTTTAGAAAAACGGTTTTTAGGCTGATATTAAGCTTTTTATACATCATAATGTAACTTTCATCCTATTCTTTTATGAAATGAACTAATTCATTTTGATACGGGAGGGAAACGGTACGGAGACGAACTAAACGCTAGTTGTCAATAAGAGATAAGCTGTCTTAATACTGTGTTTAGTTTCCTATCTTCTATAAATAATAATTAGCTCTACATTCTAGTTTGCGTTCCACTTAAGTAGAACGATAGAACCACTTAAGTTGAACTATCGCTCCACTTAAGTGGAACGCAAATTTATTAGGGAACGAAGAAAATAATAGCTCCAAGAAGAAATATTAAAAAGACTATTGCACTAGATTAATCTTTGTAACTATGAATTTAGATCAAAACCTTACTGAAAAAAGAAAAGTACTGTCTTATACATTAGGGTTGTTTGTTATGTACAAACTTTCACCTTGTACCTACAATAGAAATTCTTCTATATTGTCAGGAGTAATCACGGTGAAAGTTGCTTCAGGATAATTGTCTGAAAAAGCTTTGGGGAATTTGGCGGAGCGTTTAGGATTCCATTTAAATTCATAAGTCATTAGTTTACCATCTCCTTCTTCTATTAAATCAATTTCCTGCATAGCTGTTGTGCGCCAAAACCATGTATTATGCCATAAACGGTTATATTGGAGGTATTTGATACGTTCTGAAACGAGGAAGTTTTCGAATAAAGCTCCTATGTCTGAACGAGTTTCCGCCAACGAGAAATTAGCGATTACAGCATTGCGTATTCCATTATCATAGAAATATATTTTTCTGCTGCTTTTTAACTCATTTCTTAGATTTCTGCTGAATGAACTCAGCCGGAAGATTATATATGATTGTTCGAGTAATATCACGTAACGTTCCACTGTCTTGGGATCGAGATCACACAATTGCCCTAATTCATTATAAGAAACTTCTGAGCCAATTTGAAAGGCCAATGCCTGAAGAAGTTTCATAATCTTATCAGCCTTCTTGATATGCTCCCAGTCCAGGATATCTTTATATAAGTAGCTATCGGAAAGCTGTTTTAGTATTTCGCTTTCTGAACCGGGATGTGTAACGACATCTGGATAATAACCATACACCAGACGATGGGGGATGAGACGCTTCTCATCTAGTAGCCCATGATGGTTGACCATTTCTTTGAAAGAAAGCGGGTACATTTTATATTCCCATTTTCTTCCGGTAAGAGGTTCATTAACTTTGTTAGCTAAGTCAAAAGAGGAACTTCCTGTAGCAATTAATTGGATGTCACTTATCTGATCGGTAATTAATTTCAGACGTAATCCTATATTTTCGATACGTTGTGCTTCATCAATTATAACTATTTTTTTTTGCCCGAATATATATTTCAGGCGGGTTGCCGATATGTTCTCGAATAGGCTACGGGTATCTTGTTCATCTCCGTTCAGCCAGAGAATATCGTTGCTGTCTGTAAACATCTGTTTTAGCAAAGTGGTTTTCCCAACTTGGCGAGGTCCCATTATTATAATGGCCTTGCCTTGCCCTAATTTTTCTTGAATCGTTTGTTCTAATATTCTTGCTATCATAATTGACCTCTTTTATTTAAGAACAAATTTCAAGCTTTTTTTCTTCAAATCCAAAAATATTATGATTTTTATGGATTGGATTCCGTAAAAATCATAATATTTTTGGATTTACCTCTCTAGTTGTTTATCCCTTTGCTTTCTTAATATACTCCGTAGGCAAACATCCGAAATACTTTTTGAAACTCGTAGCAAAGTAAGACGGCGTATTAAATCCTACCATTGTGCTGACTTCTGCTATTGTATAACGGCCATCCTTCAGTAGTTTTGCCGCTTCATTGAAACGAATCTTGCGTATAAAGTCGATAGTCGATTCACCTGTGATAGCTTTCAATTTGAGGTGCAGATTAGAACGGCTCATATTCATTTCTCTGGCGAACTCGTCGGTAGAGAATTCAATATTATCCATATTCTTTTCTACGATGGCAACGGCACGTTTCAACAAAGCTTCATCCATGGCGTTGAACGTAATCTTTTCCGGTTCCACTTCCAGAGATTTGGAATACCGTTCAAGCATACGCCTGCGGGTACGCATCATATTCTGTATCTTCGTAGTCAGGATAGCCAGTGAGAACGGTTTCGGGATATAATCATCTGCTCCCATTTGCAGACCTTCCATCTGATCTTTGGTTTCGCTTTTGGCAGACAGGATAATCACAGGAATGTGACAGGTACGGATATTCTGCTTCACATTCTTGCATAGCTTGATACCATCCATCACAGGCATCATGACATCGGTCACAATAATGTCCACTTCATTCTCTTTCAGCTTTTCCAGGGCTTCTTCACCATTTCCGGCTTCCAGTGTATTGAAAAGTTCGGCAAGTCCGCTACTTAGATAATGGCGGATTTCATTATTGTCTTCTACGATAAGAATCGTACCACGTTTCTTGTCACCAGTTTCGATCGTTTCGTTTTCTACTTTTTCCGTATCAATGAAATACATCTCTTTCGAGTTGGTAGAATAAACTTGGTCCTCCTCATTTTTAGCGTCATTAGAAGCTAATTCGGAAGATTTATAGATATTTATATCCTGTGGCAGATAAACAGAGAAAGTACTGCCTTTGCCTTCTTCACTGTCTAACTCAATACGTCCGTGATGCAGTTCCACCAAACGTTGTACCAGTGACAGCCCGATACCACTTCCTACGTGCTCACTCTCTATCTGATAGAAACGTTCGAATATTTTCCCCTGCTTGTTGATAGGAATACCAATACCGGTATCACTAACTTGCAGTACCAGCCAATTGTTTTCCTCTTTCAACGTAACAGTAATGCTTTGCCCGCTTTCTGTATATTTGAAAGCATTTGAAAGCAGGTTATTAACGATCAGTTCCAGATAATTCGGATCGAAAAGTTCCTCTTTTTCTTCCAGTTCGGAGTGGAGAGTATAAGTAATCTTCTTGTGGCGTGCCAGTTTATCGTAGAACAAGAAATTATCCTGTATCAGTTGATGCGCATTCTCTTTCTTTACTTTCAGCTCGAAAACTCCCAATTCGGCACGGCGATAATCCATCAACTGGTTGACAAGATGCAACAGACGATTGGCGTTGCGTTGGATATATTCCAGTTGGTTACGAGTCCAGCGATCACTAATCTTATTGATTATTTCTTGTAAAGGAGCTAAGATGAGAGTTAATGGCGTGCGAAGCTCGTGCGAAATATTGATGAAGAAACGCATCTTCATCTGGTTGATTTCTTCTTGATGCTCCTTGTCCCTGCGTTCAAGTTCCAGTTCCGCTTCCATACTCTTACGCATCCAGAAGAAGCGGAAGACGAAAGTGATAAACCCGATAAAAGTGGCGAGGAAAATCATGATTGCCCACCAGGTCTTGTACCAGATAGGGAGAACTATGATTTCCAACATTGTAGGTACAGTATTCCATTTTCCGTCACTATTGGCAGCTTTTACCAAAAAGTGATAAGTGCCTTGTGGTAGGTTGGAGTAGGAGACAGTACGTTTATCTGTCAGATAATACCACTCTTTGTCATATCCTTCCAGTTTATAAGCGAAAGTGTTATGTTGTCCGGAAATATAATTGGATACTACAAATTCAATCGTGAAAGCAGTTTGCCATGATTTCAGGGTGATACTTTCTGTCTCATTGATATTCTTAGTCAGGATACCGGTTTCATCATCCGGGCGAACTGTCTTGTTAAACAGTTGAAGTTTAGTGATAACTACCGGAGGCGTATAAGGGTTATCCAGCAATAGTTCCGGGCGGAAAGTAGTGATCCCGTTGATACCTCCGAAATACATCTGACCGCTCGAAGTGCGACAGAACGAAGAAGTATTAAACTGATTACTCTGTAACCCGTCGGATTCCGTAAAATTACGGAACCTCTCTGTTTCCGGATTGAAACAGGAAATGCCACGGTTGGTACTTACCCAAAGACGTCCGAAAGTATCTTCCAGAATACCATATACCACATTGTTGGGCAAACCGTTAGCCGTAGTATATCGTTTGATTTTCTTTTCTTTCTCATTAAAACAGTAGAAGCCTTCACGCGTACCTACCCAAATGATACCGTTGGCAGCCTCGTAAATGCAATTGGTAAACGTCTTTGTTACAGATGATTCCGGCAGAATAGGCACCTTTTCTATCTCGATTCCTTCCTGCTGAAAGACAGATATACCTTCCTCACCCCCGACCCAAAGCCGTTTATGGGAATCTCTGAACAGGATTGTGATTCGTTGTGAAGTAAATGGAGTACCGTCCTTTTCCTTATCAATGGTGGTAAAACTCTTTTTTTCCGGGTAAAACTAACCAGAGCACTTAATGTCCCCAATAAGAGATTTCCCCCTTTATCAGGAAGAATTGCATATACATTCTCATTCACCAACTGGCTGTTCAGCTGATTGAAACTTTCCATTTTTCCACTGTTTCGATGGAGAACAGTCAGTCCGCCGGCATGTGTCCCTATATATACAAGTGATTTTTGTTCATCTACATATACGGCTTTGATATTGTTGGAACCAATACCGATTTCCCGTTCGTCTTCCTGTAAGATATAGTGCGTAAACTGTTGTGTCTTTGTATTATACAGATTCAAACCACCATCATTCGTTCCTATCCATAAGTTCTTATCCTTATCTTCCGTAATGCAGCTGACTACGTTATCGCTTAGAGAATTCTTATAGGGAATACGCTGGATATTCTTGAATCTGTTGCGGATAGGATGGTAATAGTTCAATCCCCCGAAATAGGTTCCAAGCCACATACCTCCTTGCGAATCCATAAAGATACTGCGAACCGAACGTTGTGACAAACTGCCGTTTTCTACCGGACTGCTACTGTAGGAAACGAAAGAATCGCTTCCTTCATGATAAATGTTTAGATCATTGAACGTTCCTATCCATAAGCGATTTTGCGAATCCAGTGCCAGAGAGCGGATATAATTGGAACTGATACTTTTAGGATTGGAAGAAGAATGATGATAAGCCTTGACCTCTTTCGTTTTCGGATTGAGCAGAAGCAGACCGGCTCCTTCGGTAGCTACCCATATACGGGTAGGAGATTGCTGCAAAATGGCCTGAATCTGTTTCGTTTCCGTTATCGGAGTAATCTTTTCCAGTTTCTTTTGAGGAATGGAATAGCTGTAAAGCCCGTCGACCGGGGTACCGATATAGATAATATCCCCCTGTCTGTAAAGAGCTGAAGCTATAAGCTTGTGCATAGCGGTACTAAAAGAATCGTCTACAAACTTGGATTCTTTAATATCGAACATGGTCAGTCCTTCCTGTGTGCTTATAAGCAACTGTTCCGGTGAGATTTCTGCAATACCATTGATTTGTTGCCGTTTGCCCTTTTTCTCGTAGAAGAAATTTCTGAATTTGTCTTTTTCTTCGTCATAATATGACAAACCATCCCGCGTACCGATCCAGACACGTCCCTGACTGTCAGTCTTTACGATTCGTGAAATGTCATTAGCAATACTGTTCGGATCCTCTTCATTATGTTGATAAACTGTAAATGAATACCCGTCATACTTGTTTACTCCATCATAGGTAGCGAACCACATATTACCTCTTTGGTCCTGATCGATAGAGAATACGGTGCTTTGTGACAATCCTTCGTTAATAGAAATATAAGAGAAGTTAATTTGCTCCGGAACTTCAGAAAAAACGCAAGTAACCCCTATACATAGAAAGAGTAGACAGATTGTTGTTTTTTTAAGGCTGTTCATTATTAGTTCATAAGATTAATAATGGCATCAAAGATAGCAAAATCTTTTATATGGAGGTATTCAATAGAGAGAAAGTAAATATAGGGAATGAAAAAATACCACCAATTATACAGATTAGCACGGATTTTTATATCGACAATCTTCGAATTACAATTAAATCTGTGTTAATCTGTGTAATCGGTGGTGAAACTTGAAACTGGTAGGTAATTTATTTAGCTAAATCTCCTATCTCGTCTAAATTCTTCTGAATATCTTCGTCATTCAATGTATAATTCACCAGATCACCGGCCAAATACTTGTCATAAGAAGCCATATCGATCAGACCATGTCCCGAAAGATTGAACAGAATCACTTTCTCTTCTCCTGTCTCCTTACATTTGTTAGCTTCGCGGATAGCCGCTGCAATAGCGTGGCTGGATTCGGGAGCCGGAATAATACCTTCGGACTGCGCAAACAGACAACCGGCTTCGAAAGACTCCAGTTGCTGTATATCTACCGCTTCCATCAGATTATCTTTGAGCAACTGTGAAACGATTACACCTGCGCCGTGATAACGAAGCCCACCGGCATGGATATGAGCAGGAGCAAAATTATGTCCCAAAGTGAACATCGGCAGCAATGGAGTATATCCGGCTTCATCACCGAAGTCATATTGGAACTTACCACGTGTCAGTTTCGGACAAGAAGCAGGTTCGGCAGCAACGAAACGAGTCTTTTTCCCTTCCTGTATGGTGTGGCGCATGAACGGGAAAGAGATACCTCCGAAGTTGGAACCACCTCCGAAACAACCGATCACGATATCCGGATATTCGCCTGCCATTTCCATTTGTTTTTCAGCTTCCAGTCCGATAATAGTCTGGTGGAGAGTCACGTGGCTAAGTACGGAACCGAGCGTATATTTACAGTTGGGAGTCATTTGTGCCAGTTCGATAGCTTCCGAAATAGCAGTTCCCAATGAACCTTGATAAGTGGGGTGTTTCGTCAGAATATCCTTACCGGCACGGGTAGACATAGATGGAGAAGGAGTGACCTGTGCTCCGAAAGTCTGCATGATGCTGCGGCGGTATGGTTTTTGTTCATAACTGATTTTTATCTGATAAACGGCAGCTTCCAGGCCGAAAACCTTGGCTGCGTAAGAAAGAGCGGCTCCCCATTGTCCGGCACCGGTTTCAGTGGTAATGTTGGTAACTCCTTCTTCTTTACAATAATAAGCTTGTGCCAATGCAGAGTTCAACTTATGCGAACCGATAGGGCTTACGCTTTCGTTCTTAAAATAGATATGAGCCGGAGTGCCGAGTGCTTTTTCCAAACCATAAGCACGAACCAGCGGAGTGCTACGATAGTACTTGTACATTTCACGCACTTCTTCCGGTATTTCTATCCATGCATCCGTCTGATTCAGCTCCTGATGACACAGTTCTTTTGCGAAAATCGGATATAAATCTTCTGCTTTCAGCGGTTGTTTGGTTCCCGGGTGCAACGGAGGCATAGGCTTGTTCACCATATCAGCCTGAATGTTGTACCAGTAATGTGGAATTTCTTCTTCCGGTAGAATATACCGTTTTCTTTTTTTACTCATAATATTGTAGTTTTTTAGTTTTCTGTTGCCAAAAGTAGTCAAATTTTTAATATTCAGAAAATTTTGTCAACAAAGAATCGTGTTTGATTGTTATTTTAGTTAAGTTTGCACGACCCCGTTAAAAAAGATGATATGAAGATTTATCATAAGTTTTTATTGTATCAGAATAAACTCCTAAAACCCTATGTACGTATTTTGTTAGCTGATAGAAGCACTCACTTATCTGGCATCTTTATCATTGATTGTCGGAGTAGTATATGAACATGGCTTTCCCTTGTCTATTGATGAAGTGGCGAATTTGCAGACATTGTATAAAACTGTCTGGATCATTTTTCTGATTGATGTCACTTTACATATCTCGCTGGAATACCGGAATACTAAAAAGCAATACCGGCGATTAGCCTGGATATTGAGTGGATTGTTATATCTCACGTTGGTACCTGTTATATTCCATCGTCCGGAAGAAGAAGGAGCTATTTTGCATATTTGGGAATTCTTACATGGGAAGTTTTATCATCTTTTGTTATTGTTAGTTCTTTCTTTCCTCAATCTGTCCAATGGGCTGGTGCGTCTGTTGGGACGGCGTACCAATCCGTCTTTGATATTGGCAGTCAGTTTTATGGCTATTATTCTGATTGGAGCAGGCTTGTTGATGCTTCCGCGCTGCACGGTAAATGGTATCACCTGGGTAGACTCTTTATTTACCGCTACCAGTGCCGTATGCGTTACAGGCCTGGTACCGGTAGACGTGTCTACTACATTCACCACTTCGGGATTAGTTGTCATTATCCTGTTGATTCAGATTGGCGGATTGGGAGTGATGACATTAACCAGTTTCTTCGCCATGTTCTTCATGGGGAATACCTCCATTTACAACCAGCTTGTTGTGCGTGATATGGTTAGTTCCAATTCATTAGGTTCTTTGCTGTCTACTTTATTATATATATTAGGCTTCACTTTAGTGATTGAAGGGATCGGTATGGTTTCGATTTGGTTTAGTATTCACGGAACGTTGGGAATGACTCTGGAAGGAGAGTTGGGCTTTGCTGCTTTCCATTCTATTTCAGCTTTTTGCAATGCGGGCTTTTCTACGCTTTCCGGCAATTTAGGAAATCCGATGGTGATGACTAACCACAATTGGCTGTTTATTACCGTTTCTCTATTGATTATATTTGGTGGTATCGGTTTCCCCATCCTTGTCAATTTCAAGGATATTGTATTGTATCACCTCCGTCGTTTCTGGAAATTGATTCGTACCCGCAAACTGGATCGGCATAAAATGCAGCACCTCTATAACCTGAATACGAAAATCGTGTTAATCATGACTTTCCTGCTTTTATTAATCGGTACATTAGCTATTGCTGCTTTTGAGTGGAATGGTTCTTTTGCCGGTATGCCTGTGGCAGATAAGTGGACACAAGCTTTCTTTAATGCCACTTGTCCGCGAACAGCCGGTTTCAGCAGTGTCGACCTGGCATCATTGAGCGTGCAGACATTGTTGGTTTATCTATTCCTGATGTGGGTGGGCGGTGGATCACAGTCCACGGCAGGTGGTGTGAAAGTGAATGCTTTTGCGGTCGTAGTTCTGAATCTTGTAGCCGTATTGCGTGGCACTGAACGAGTGGAAGTGTTCGGCAGAGAATTGTCTTACGATTCAATCCGGCGTTCCAATGCAACAGTAGTCATGTCATTGGGAGTCTTATTCATTTTTATTTTTACATTGAGCATACTCGAACCGGGTGTTTCCATTATGGCATTAACTTTCGAATGTGTCTCTGCGCTTAGTACCGTGGGTTCCAGTCTGAATCTGACCCCTCATTTGTGCGACGCGAGCAAACTATTGGTGTCTTTGTTGATGTTTATTGGTCGTGTGGGATTAATAACATTGATGCTAGGAATCGTCAAACAGAAAAAGAATACAAAATACCGTTATCCAAGTGATAACATCATAATAAACTAAAGCTATGAAGTATATTATTATTGGTTTAGGAAATTACGGCCATGTGTTGGCGGAAGAACTGTCCGCCTTGGGACACGAAATTATAGGTGCGGATATAAGCGAAAGTCGTGTAGACTCCATCAAAGATAAGGTTGCTACAGCTTTTGTCATTGATGCCACTGACGAACAATCATTATCAGTGTTGCCATTGAATAGTGTGGATATAGTTATTGTAGCGATTGGAGAGAATTTTGGTGCGTCGATACGAGTCGTTGCCCTGTTAAAGCAGAAAAAGGTTCCCCGTATTTTTGCCCGTGCTATTGATGCCGTACATAAAGCAGTGCTTGAAGCTTTTGATCTGGAACGAATCCTGACTCCGGAAGAAGATGCTGCCCGCAGCCTGGTACAACTGCTCGATTTCGGTACTAACATGGAAGGATTCCGCATCGATCAGGATTATTATGTTGTGAAGTTCACGGTTCCGGAGAAATTTGTAGGATATTTTGTGAATGAGTTAAACCTGGATGAAGAGTTTCATTTAAAAATGATAGGATTGAAACGGGCGAATAAGATCACCAACTGCCTGGGTATCTCTCTGACCGAGCTTCATGTGAAGAATGAATTACCGGGAAATGAGAAAGTGGAAGAAGGAGACGAATTGGTCTGCTACGGCAGGTATCGTGATTTTCAGGCCTTTTGGAAGGCTATTTAGCCCGAGTACTTATAACGTCGCTTTTATTGAGCACAAGTGAGCAAGTTTCGGAGATAGTTGTATGAAGAAACCCATCGGACTTCTTTTCAGTGAAGAAATCCGGTGGGTTTGTTATATGCTGAAGCGTATGCCTTATTTCGTTTGAATACGAATATTTCCGGCTTTCACTCCGTTTGCTTTTGCTGTAAATACAATCTCACCGGCAGTTTCACCGGCTTGCAGGATAGCTGTCAACATACCGTTGAAAGCATGCATTTTTGGAAGATGGAATTGTTCAAGGTTCGTCGGATCTCCATTGGCGGCAGCACGATATTTACCTGTTCCCTTTACCGAGAAATTTATCTGACGATTATCGGCAGGGCAGAGGTTACCGTCTTTGTCTACTACTTTAACAGTCACATAAGCCAGGTCTTTTCCATCTGCAGTCAGTTCGTTACGGTTGCTTACCAGTTCGATGTGATGAGGCTTTCCGGCAGTACGGACTACTTTTTCAGCTACCGCTTTTCCGTTTTTGTCGTAGGCTACTACTTTCACTTCACCCGGTTCGTACTTTGTATCCATCCACATCAGACGATAGCGGTTCTTTAGCGAACTATTATTCTTGCTTTGTTTTCCATAGCTTTTGCCATTGATAAACAATTCGGCAGTAGGATAATTAGTGTACACAAAAACGGGAGTCACTTCACCTTCACGTCCCGGCCAGGTCCAGTGAGGCAGGATATGCAAGGTTTCCGCTTTCTTGTTCCACACGCTACGGTAAAGATAATAGCGGTCTTTAGGTAAACTGGCAAGGTCGATGATACCAAACATTGAACTGTGGTTAGGCCATGAATCCGTATCGTATGGTGACGGTTCACCCAGATAATCGAATCCGGTCCATACGAACTGTCCGATGGTCCAATGATGATCGTCAGCTAATGCAAAGTCCTCGTCCGGAATATTCGACCAGGGACAAACCTCCACATCGTATGAAGAGCATTGATGATCTTCATATTTGGCCCCTTTCTTATCCTCCACCGGGAACTTGTACACGCCGCGTGAGCTGACAGTAGAAGCCGTTTCGCTTCCCAGAATCAGATTCTGCGGGAGTTGGTCGTATGACTCCTGATAGCGTTGCGTACGGTAATTAAGTCCCGGAATGTCAATCATTGCTGCAAATCCGTTGGCAAGTACACAAGTCACCTGGTCCATTCCGCAAGTGACAGGACGGGTAGGATCTTCACGATGGCAGATATCCTGCAGGAATTTGGCCACTTTATAACCGACAGGACTGCATTGAGTCGGTACTTCGTTGCCGATACTCCACATAACGACGCAAGGGTTATTCCGGTAATTATGAAGCATATTTATCATATCACGTTCCGCCCATTCATCGAAGTAGCGGTGATAACCATTTTCACATTTGGCGATATCCCATTCATCGAACGGTTCGATCATCATCATAAATCCCATTTCGTCACACAACGCAACGAGTTCGGGAGTCGGCATATTATGAGAAGTACGGATCGCGTCGCATCCCATATCTTTCAATAGCGTAAGCTGATGACGCAGTGCTGCAACATTGATAGCGGCGCCCAACGGACCTAAATCGTGGTGATTACATACACCCTGAAATTTGCGGTGCTCCCCGTTCAGGTAGAACCCTTTGTCGGCAATGTATTCAATGCTGCGGATACCGAAACGTGTGGTGTAAGTATCTACCAGTTTATCATCCGCATAAATTTTAGAGACAGCCTTGTAAAGCGACGGACTTTCCGGCGACCAGAGTTCGGGCGCGTTTACAATAAAATTTTGTTCAAAAGGTTGTCCGTGATTGATGCGGCTTGTATTCTCTTTGCGGGTAACAACTTTACCTTCCGGAGAAAGAATTTCCGTCTCTACACGGATGGCTGTTTTCTCACCGGCATTATCTATCTTCGTTTGGAGACGTACGGCTGCAAAATCCTTGTTGACGTGAGGAGTTGTGATTTGCGTTCCCCATACAGGCACATGGATTTTGTCAGTCACAATCAGGTGTACATTGCGATACAGACCTGCTCCCGGATACCAACGCGAAGATTGCGGACGGTTTTCCAAACGCACGGCAAGCGTATTGTTTTTACCGTCTTTATTCAATAAGGAAGTCACATTACAGTGAAAAGAATTGTAGCCGAAAGGCCAGAAACAAGCTTCTTTTCCGTTGATGTAGACACGCGCTTCACTCATGGCACCGTCAAAAAGTAGTGTCACTTCTTTGTCGGCAGGGGCGTCAAAACTGGTACGATACCATCCGGTACCTACATAAGGAAGACCGCCGGTACGTCCTGTCTTCAAGGAAGCTTTTTTCTCAAAGTTCTGTGTTACTGCCACATTCTGAAGATCATTGTTCATGTCGAATGGACCAAAAATCGCCCAGTCGTGTGGAATAACAACCGATTCCCATTTAGTGTCATTGAACTCCGGCTGACTGGCCTCTTTAAAATCTCCTTTACTGAATTTCCAGTTCTTCTCCAGCAGTGCCTCACTGCGTTGCGCTTGCATAGTGCAGGCGGCGCCCATCAAAAGTACAGCTAATAACTGTTTGGGGTGTTTCATGTTCATTTTTACTTTTCAGGTATAAAATATTTTGGATTCGGCGTAAAGTTATAAAAAAGGATTCAATAATCTTATCTCTTGAAAGCATTAAATGTACTGGCCGGTTTGCCACTGGCGTCGAGCATCCCTTTGTGATAGTATTTCCATTCCTTCTTTCCTTCAAATGTAGGAAAAATGTCGGTTACACTTGTAAATATCCCGCTCTTTTTGTTCCTTTGCCATCTATTTATAAACAGAAAACTTACGTATGAGAAAACTAATTTATTTGCTTTTGTTGCCGTTGGCAGTGGCTGTGAGTGCATGTGGCGGTAAAAAAGGATCTTCAGATAATCAGTCGATGCTGGCAAGAATAGACAGTATAGATGCTCACGGATTGCAACGTATGCAGACGTCTAAGAGCGAAACTAACTTTAAGTTCAAAGGAAAAGATTATCATTCCTTTGTTTCACGTACTCCGGATGAAAGTCTGCCTCATGTAACAAATGAGATGGGAGATACTTATGTCGACAATAAAATAGTGCTGCACCTGACACGCGGTAACGAAACGGTATTGAACAAGACATTTACCAAGAATGATTTTTCATCCGTAGTCGATGCAAAATTTCTCTCGAAATCTATATTGGAAGGAATTGTATACGACAAGACCACCCCGCAGCATTGTATATGCCGCAAGTGTTTGTTATCCGCAGACAGATTTGTATATGCCGCTTTCTATAACGATCACTGCTGATGGAAAAATGAGCATACAGAAAGTCGATATGCTTGAAGAAGGTTTGAACGATGAAGCACCCAATTAAGCCTCCAAGCAGGTGTTGACAGCAAAATTACACAAATGTGAAAACATTTGAGACAAACGAAAGGCAACCGATGAGGTTGCCTTTCGTATTTTTGCACCGTCAACAAACTTAATATCGAATAGAATGAAGAAAAGCATTTTTATTATTTGCGTGCTGGCATCAGGATGCATGGCGATGGCTGAACAAGTCGAGAAACCCGGTCCGGCTATAGAAACACAGACTTTGGTGCCACTGACCGAGCGTGTAAATGTACAGGCAGATTCGGCATGTGTCAATCAGATTATAGATGGTTGCTGGGTAGCAGTCGGAGCTAAAAAAGCGCATGCCATTCAACGTGATTTCAACCTTATGTTCAACGGAAAACCTTCTTATCGTTTTGAACTGAAAGAAGATGATAACACATTATCCGGATATGCAGCGGGGGAAACAAAAGGGCGTGCGGAATTTTCTTATTGTTATGCAACTTCCGATGATTTCAAAGGCAAACCAGCCGATACATATAAGAAAGCACAAATAATGAAAACTGTATATCATCATGGAAAAGGTATTTGTCCGCAAGGTGCTTCCCGCGATTATGAGTTTTCGGTATATATCCCTTCTACATTAGGCAGTGATGTTTCCACCATTTTTGCTCAATGGCATGGAATGCCGGATCGTACTTTGGTACAGACTCCACAGGGTGAAGTGAAGAAACTGACAGCTGATGAGTTCATGGAACTGGACAAGACTACTATTTTTAAGAAAAACATGGGATACGAAAAGAAACTCAAGTTGGACAAGCAAGGTAATCCGGTGAATGACAAACAAGGCAATCCCGTTTATCAAGCCGGAAAGGCCAACGGATGGCTGGTGGAACAAGGTGGCTATCCTCCATTGGCATTCGGATTTTCAGGCGGATGGTTTTACATCAAAGCAAATTCCGACCGTAAATGGCTGACTGATAAAGACGACCGTTGCAACGCAAATCCGGAAAAGACACCGGTTATGAAACCTGTGACATCTACATATAAAGCATCGACCATTGCTTACAAAATGCCTTTCGCCGATTTTCCGAAAGATTGTTGGATTACATTCCGTATTCATATCGATTGGACAGTCTATGGCAAAGAGGCGGAAACAATTGTAAAGCCGGGTATGCTCGATGTACAGATGGACTATCAGGAAAAAGGGAAAAAGGTTAATAAACACATTGTAGACAATGAGAAAATCATGATTGGACGTAACGACGATGATGGTTATTACTTTAAGTTCGGTATCTACCGCGTAGGTAATAGCACGAAGCCGGTATGTTACAATCTGGCAAACTATTCAGAGAGGTAATTAGTCAGAAGGTAGAAAGAGAGTGATATCCGGATGTCCGTTTAGTGGGCATCCGGATATTTTTTTATAGGTTAATAATCTGAAAAAATAATATCGCATTTGTCAAGTGTGCTTCAATTCTGCAAAAAGATTTGTTTTTTTGTTGCTTGCCAAATGGTATAATATATAAAATTATTAGTGATGCAAATGATGAACAAAAATGGATTTAACCGGTGTGCGGAATTCTACATCGGTCGTTTGCGGAAGGAGGGACGGTATTCTACGGCGCATGTCTACAAGAATGCCCTCTTTTCTTTCAGCAAATTTTGCGGCACGTCTAATGTGTCGTTCAGACAGATCACCCGTGAACGTTTACGACGTTACGGCCAGTATCTTTATGAGTGTGGCTTGAAGCCCAATACGATTTCTACGTACATGCGTATGCTTCGTAGTATTTATAACCGTGGAGTGGAAGCGGGCAGTGCGCCTTATATTCCGCGACTGTTTCATGATGTCTATACAGGTGTGGATGTCTGGCAAAAGAAGGCTTTGCCTGCTACGGAATTGCATAAGCTTCTGTATGAAGATCCCAAATCGGAACGTTTACGCCGTACGCAAGCTATTGCCGCCCTGATGTTCCAATTTTGTGGCATGTCGTTCGCGGATTTAGCTCATCTGGAGAAATCGGCACTCGATCAGAATGTACTGCGATACAATCGTATCAAAACCAAAACTCCGATGAGTGTGGAAGTGCTGAATACTGCAAAGGAAATGATTAATCAGCTTCGTAGCAAGGAAAATTCTCATCCTGACTGTCCGGATTATCTGTTTGATATTCTTCGTGGGGATAAGAAACGGAAAGATGAAAGAGGTTACCGGGAATATCAGTCCGCTCTCCGTCGATTTAATAATTCTCTGAAGGACTTGGCAAGAGCTTTACATTTGCAATCCCCCGTCACTTCCTATACGCTTCGTCATTCCTGGGCAACGACTGCGAAGTATCGTGGAGTATCCATTGAAATGATTAGTGAATCATTGGGGCACAAATCTATTAAAACCACACAAATCTACTTGAAAGGCTTTGGGCTTAAAGAACGTACAGAGGTAAATAAAGGAAATTTATCTTACATAAAAAACTGTTGTGTAGGTAGCGTAAAAACTGTAAAGTGTTAATCATCAGAATTAAAATATGTGTGTTACTTCTTAGGTAACGGAACTTAAATTTGACGCAAAGATAGACAAAAACACGAATAGAAAGCAAATATTCCTCCACTTTTTTTCGTTTTATCTGAAACATAGAGCAAAAAACTATCCGAACATGAAATAACCTTATTTTCATGCTCTATACTTTTTATTGCCTGATCTCTAGATTTTCCCTGTTGAGTATTAGGCCTTTCCATATTTTACGCCTTTGTCATGTGTGTGATTTCTATTTTCATCATAGTGTACGCTTCGTGTATGTATTATCCGTTACCTAAGAAGTAACGGAATAACATGGGGTAAAAAAATATGATTTTAACGAAACCAAAATCAGTAAATGCCGGGCCTATTAGTGGGACAGGGGAAGGCGTAGCACACTCAAAACGCTGGTATGTAGCACTCGTTCGAATGCATCATGAGAAGAAAGTTGCCGAGCGTTTGTCTAAGATGGGAATTGATTCTTTTGTTCCCGTTCAGCAACAAATTCATCAATGGAGCGACCGTCGAAAGATGGTTGATACAGTCTTGCTTCCAATGATGGTTTTTGTTCATGTCAATCCAAAAGAGCGTATGGAAGTCCTAAGCTTCTCCACGGTCAGCCGTTATATGGTAATGCGTGGTGAAAGCACTCCTGCCGTTATTCCTGATGAGCAGATGGCGCGTTTCCGTTTCATGCTCGATTATTCCGAAGAAGCAGTCTGTATGAATGATACTCCACTGGCGCGTGGTGAGAAAGTTCGTGTAATTAAAGGTCCTTTGAGCGGCCTTGTCGGCGAACTCGTGACTGTCGGGGGTAAGAGTAAGATTGCTGTTCGTTTAAATATGCTTGGCTGTGCTTGTGTAGATATGCCAATCGGTTATGTAGAACCTACAAAGATTAGTAATGACGACACAAAAAAACTTTAACGTATTTCTATTCATTCTACTGTTAGGAGTTTTCTCTCCTTTGATGGCTCAAAATATGAGCGATTCTCAAGTGTTGGAGTATGTCAAAGAGGGGATTAGACAAGGGAAAGAACAAAAACAATTAGCCTCCGAACTTGCCCGTAAGGGCGTGACCAAAGAACAGGCTATGCGTGTGAAGCAGCTTTATGAGCAGCAGAACAATGTCAATGCTTCCAACGCTACCGGTACGGATGTCAATGAATCACGCTTACGTGAAGAAATGAAGGAGAACACTTCCGATATGCTGGAAGACCATCCGAGCACTCAAGACCTTGAACGTAGTAATCAGGTTTTCGGACGTAACATTTTTAATACCCGTAACCTGACTTTTGAACCCAGTGTCAACATCGCCACCCCTTTAAATTACCGTCTTGGTCCCGGTGATGAAGTGATTATCGACATCTGGGGAGCCAGCCAGAACACTATCCGCCAACAGATTTCTCCTGATGGCACGATCAACATTCAGAAAATAGGTCCTGTCAACCTGAACGGCCTGACTATCTCTGAAGCCAATGACTATCTCAAGAAAACATTAAACAAGATTTATAATGGTCTTAATAATACGAATGACCCCACTTCTGACATCCGTCTGACTTTGGGCAGCATCCGTACTATTCAGATCAATGTGATGGGTGAAGTAGTCCAACCGGGCACTTACTCTCTTTCTTCCTTTTCTACTGTATTCCATGCACTTTACCGTGCAGGAGGTGTGAGTGACATAGGTAGCCTTCGTAATGTCCAGCTGTACGTAACGGCAAAAACATCGCCACGATCGACGTCTACCAATTTATCATGAAAGGCAACATTCAGGATGACATCCGTCTTCAGGAGGGCGATGTAGTAATAGTCCCTGCCTATGACGTATTGGTTAAGATCGATGGAAAAGTGAAACGTCCGATGCGTTTCGAAATGAAGAAGGACGAAAATTTATCTACGCTTATCAGTTATGCCGGTGGATTTGAAGCCGATGCCTACACCCGTTCCTTACGTGTCGTACGCCAAAACGGACAGGAGTATGAAGTAAACACAGTCAAAGACCTTGATTATAGTGTCTATAAAATGCGGAATGGTGATGTTGTGACTGCCGAGGCTATCCTTAACCGCTTCACTAATAAGCTTGAAATCCGTGGTGCCGTTTACCGTCCCGGTATCTACCAGCTAAACGGTAAACTGAATACCGTTCGCGAATTGGTGAACGAAGCCCAAGGCTTGACGGGTGATGCTTTCTTGAACCGTGCTGTCCTTTATCGTCAGCGTGAGGACCTTACTACTGAAGTTATCCCTGTTGACATTAAAGCCATCATGATGGTACTTCCCAAAATATCATCCTGGCGAAAAACGATATTCTTTATATTCCGAGTATCCATGATTTGGAAGATAGGGGAGATGTTGTAATCCACGGCGAAGTGGCCAAACCTGATTCCTATCCTTATGCTGACAACATGACTCTTGAAGACTTGATCATTCAGGCCGGAGGCTTGCGTGAAGCCGCTTCTGTTGTTCGTGTGGATGTATCGCGTAGGATCAGGAATCCCCATAGTACAGCGGATAATGATACTATCGGTCGGACGTATACATTCTCTCTGAAAGAAGGTTTTGTCGTCGACGGCACACCAGGTTTTGTTCTTCAACCTTATGATGAGGTTTATGTTCGCCGCAGTCCGGGTTATCAGGCTCAGCAGAATGTAGCTGTTGAAGGTGAAATCCTGTTCGGAGGTTCTTACGCCATGACCAGCCGTGAGGAACGTCTTTCCGATTTGATTCGCAAAGCCGGCGGTTCTACCAAAAAAGCCTACCTACGCGGTGCCAAGTTGACTCGTGTCGCTACTGAGGGTGAGAAGAAACGTATGGGAGATGTGATCCGTTTAATGAGCCGTCAGTTAGGTGAGGCTATGATGGATTCTTTGGATATTCATGTGGAAGACCATTTTACGGTCGGCATTGACTTGGAGAAAGCTTTAGCTAATCCGGGGAGTACGGCGGACATTGTCTTGCGTGAGGGTGATGTGGTCTTTATTCCCAAGAGTACCAATACGGTTAAGATCAATGGTGCTGTCATGGTTCCTAATACCGTTTCTTATATAGCTGGTAAGAATATTGATTATTATTTGAATCAGGCCGGTGGTTATTCAGACAATGCGAAGAAGAGCAAGAAGTTCATTGTTTACATGAATGGTCAGGTAACTAAGGTTAAAGGTAGCGGTAAGAAACAAATCGAGCCCGGTTGTGAAATAATCGTTCCCAGTAGATCTAAGAAGCGTACTAATATGGGAGAAATCTTGGGATATGCCACTTCTTTCAGTTCCTTGGGTATGATGATTGCCTCTCTTGCTAATTTAATCAAGAAATAACGAATACTTTATAACACCTTTATTATGTCTACTTTGATGGAACAAGCATCTGAAAAGGAAACAAAACAGTTGCATAATAATCATAATGATGAGGAGATAGAAATTGATTTGATGGATTTTCTTCGTAAGGTTATAGGTATTCGTAAGAAGATCTATAAAGCAGTCGGTATCGGTTTGGTGATTGGTATTATTGTTGCGATAAGCATCCCTAAGCAGTACACGGTTGAAGTCACTCTTTCTCCGGAAATGGGTAATAACAAAGGTGGTGGTTTATCCGGTTTGGCTGCATCCTTTTTAGGAAGTGGAGTTTCTATGGGTGATGGTACTGATGCCTTGAATGCTTCCTTATCTGCTGATATTGTTTCTTCTACTCCTTTTTTACTGGAGCTTTTTGCAATGGAGATACCGGTAACAAAGAATGAAGTCATGACATTGAATACTTATTTAGATGAAGAAACATCTCCTTGGTGGAGTTATGTAATCGGGTTTCCAGGCATGGTAATTGGTGGAGTAAAGTCTTTGTTTACTGAGGAGGATGAAATTGCATCTTTTGATAAAACAAGTCAGGGCGCAATTGAGCTTTCAAAGAAAGATTCGAGGAAGATTGCGACTCTAAAGAAAATGATAGCTGCCTCTGTGGATAAGAAAACCTCAATGACTTCTATTTCTGTGACTTTTCAGGACCCTAAGGTTGCTGCAGTCGTAGCCGATTCCGTAGTGAAGAAACTGCAGGAGTATATAATAGACTATCGTACCTTCAAGGCGAAAGAAGATTGTATCTATTTGGAGAAACTTTTCAAAGAACGTCAGCAAGAATATTATGTTGCTCAGAAGAAATACGCAGACTATCTGGATTCTCATGATAACCTAATTTTGCAGAGTGTTCGTGCCGAACAGGAACGTTTGCAGAATGATATGAGCCTTGCTTACCAGGTATACAGTCAGGTTGCCAGTCAGCTTCAAGTTGCCAGAGCTAAAGTTCAGGAAGAAAAACCAGTGTTTGCTGTTGTAGAACCTGCTGTTGTCCCCTTGGAACCTTCGGGAACCAGCAGAAAGGTATATGTTTTAGCTTTTATTTTCCTATCAGTTTGTATTGTTATTTTTTGGAATTTATTCGGAAAAGATTTTCTGAATAAGTTCAAAGAAGTATGTGCTTAAAATCAATTTTTAATGTGATATGGTATCAACCACCAGTCAAATCAATAAAATTATAGAATTTGTAGCAGTTCTGGGAGATCTAATCATTCTGAATCTGGTATTGTTCTTTCTCCTTTTCTTTTGGGAAGAAGTATTTGTCTCTTTACCTTTTTCTTGCAGGGTTTCCTGGATGATGACTTCGTTAAGTCTTTGCTATCTGGCCTGTTCGGGCTCCGCGGGAGGGTTTGGGATAGTCGGGGAATTCGTCCTGATCAACTTGTGTTGCGCGTGTTGAAGAATATTATAGCTTTTTCCATCTTTTGGGCATGTATCATGACTTTTAGTGGAGTCTCTATCTATTCTCCTCTTTTCTTTGTTGCATATTTCTCTTTTCTCTTTGTCATTTTAAGTATTTATCGCATTATCATTCGTCATTTTCTGATAGTTTATTGTGCTAAGGGCAAGCATAGACGTTATGCTGTTTTTATAGGAGGGGGTAATAATATGCAGGTATTGTATGAGGAGATGGAGAGTTCTTTAGCCTCTTCCCTATATGAGGTTGTGGGTTATTTTGATATTAAACCGAACGAAGCCCTTTCTTCGCAATGTTCTTATTTGGGTAATCCTGACGGTTTTTCAGATTTTATGTCTACACACCCGGGTATCAAACATGTTTTTTGTTCTTTGTCGATGGAGGAGGGACGTTATAATTTTTCTATTATGAATCATTGTGAGAACCACTTGCTTTATTTTCATGGTGTTCCTAATGTGTGCAAAGGTTTTCCGCGTCGTATCTGGCACAGTATGGTTGGCAATATGCCTATCTTGAATCTGCGTTATGAGCCTTTGGGGAAAATGGAAAATCGGATACTGAAGCGGCTATTTGATATTGTTTTCTCCGGTCTTTTTTTGGTTACTGTTTTTCCTTTTGTTTATCTCGTAGTTGGAAGCATTATAAAGTTGACTTCTCCCGGTCCTGTATTCTTTAAGCAAATGCGTACAGGTTTGAACGGTGTAGATTTTGTGTGTTACAAGTTTCGTTCCATGAAAGTGAATGATGAAGCTGACAGTAAACAGGCTACGGTTGATGATCCTCGTAAAACTCGGTTTGGGAACTTTCTCCGTCGTTCTAATATAGACGAACTTCCTCAGTTTATCAATGTCTTTAAGGGTGATATGTCTATAGTTGGTCCCCGTCCACATATGTTGGCTCATACGGAGACTTATGCCCGATTGATTGATAAATATATGGTGCGGCACTTTATAAAACCAGGGGTAACCGGCTGGGCTCAAACACATGGTTTTCGTGGTGAAACGAGGGAACTTTCACAGATGGAGGAACGTGTCAAGGCTGATATTTGGTATATGGAACATTGGACAATGTTGCTTGACTTATATATCATTTATAAGACTGTGGCGAATGTTATTGTGGGAGAGGAGAACGCATATTAAGATATCTAATTTGTGAATGAAGTGTAAAACCGGTATCTATTTTCTATGTTTATCCTTGAAGAAAATGTCGTAGGGATGATATGGAAATAAGACTATCATAAATTATAAAAACTTATGAAAAAAATAACAGCGGTCATTCCTATTCGAAAGGGGTCTCAAAGAGTAGTTGACAAGAATTTGCGGCCTTTTGCAGGAACAAATCTTTTGACAATAAAAATCGAAAAACTAAAAGAAGTAAAAGTTATTGATGAAATTATAGTTAATACAGATTCAGAACAAGCTATTGAAATAGCGCAGAAAATGGGAGTCTCATTTCATAGGAGAGAGGATTACTATGCTTCTTCAAAATGTACAGGTAGTGAATTCTTTGAACATCTAGGCAGGTGACTGATACCGATGTATTTGCATATTGTCCAGTAACGTCTCCTTTCATAAAAACTGAGACTATGGAGACTGCCATACATCGATTTTATGAGGAGGAAGAGTTTGATTGTATATCAACAGTCTCAGTAATTAAAGAATTTATGTGGTTAGATGGGAAGGCAATAAATTATAATCCTTTGAATGCACCAAACAGTCAGAATTTGCCTGATATTGAAGCTCTGAACTTTGGGTTTACTTTGATAAATAGAAATGATTTGATAAGATATAGGAATATAATAGGAAAAAAACCAAAATTTATAAGAACTACCGATATAGAGTCTATTGATATAGATACTCCTTTAGATTTTTTTATTGCAGAACAGATATACATAAAAACAGTTATTGAAGATAAGAGTTTATTAGATTGATCAAGAGATATTCTGATTGAATAAGGTATTTGTTATATTTTCTTTTTGAATGGGTAATTAGAATACGCGTTTCTTGTGATTGAAATAAATAAGTCTATTAATCATTGTTAAGAGTGATTGTGTAACTATATTATTTTGAATAATGTTCATATCTACAAGAAACAACGTGAATTATTATCATCTGGATTGGTATTTTTAATAATTGCGTTTCTTATCACAGGAATTATATTTGCAGAAGTGAGTATTGTGGCAGATTGTTATTCAATTGGAAATAGTTTTACTCAAAATATTTGGTTAATATATGCTTTGTTTATAGCTCATTATGTCAACAACTATTTCAACAATTTGCTCGTAATATAGACCGTATAGTGGTATTCAGTGTTGCTGGCATTATACTTACTGTCGGTACGGCACTTTTTCATTCCTTGAGCCGTATTTATGTATTTAGTGCACAGCTTTGAGGTTCTTTAATGTTTATGGTATAGGGCAGAATATGGATAATCTAAAACAAGGGATGGTTAGTATTTATTTAGCGTTGGCGCTAAAGATAGATTTCGTGATTTTGTTTTTATTGATGATATCGTGAGTGCAGTAATAAAATCAATGTCAAGGAAGAAAGGAGATGTGTATGAAGTATATAATGTTAGTAATACATGTAAGACTCGTGTATTTGAGATTGTAGAGCTAATAGAAAAATCATTGCTTTTTAAGGTTACTCATCAATATGTTGAAGGTGCTCTAAGTGATCAAATGGGGGTATACGGTGATAATTCTAAAATTATTAGAAATTTGGATTGGACTTCTAAAATCTCATTTGAAGAGGGTATGACTAAAATGGTTGTATGGGCTTTACAGATTATGAATATTGAATAACTGATATCAATATTCACAACTGAACATTGATAAAATATGTAACTGCTTACCTCATGCTGATAAAGATGTGTAAAATCAACAATATTTAGTCAATACCGCCTCCTTTATGTCTACTTCAAATAATACTTTTACTCGTATAGGTAAAAATACAGTAGTTCTCTATTGTCGTTCTATCATTGCGATGTTTATCAGTCTCTATACATCACGTGTTTTATTACAAGTGATAGGGATTGACGATTTTGGTATATATAATGTAGTAGGTGGTATGGTAATGTTATTCTCGTTTCTTAATGTTGCTCTAATGGTGTCTACACAACGATTTATGAATATGGAGATGGGATGTGGTAAAACTGAGAGAGTGAATCTTGTCTTTTGTACATCAGTCAATATACAATTGCTTATGGCTGTTCTCATTACTGTGGGAGGTGAGGTTATTGGAACGTATTTGCTTTATAATTATCTTTCTATTCCTGCTAATCGTATAAATGCAGCATTTTGGGTGTTACAATTTAGCATTGTTACATTGTTATTTAGTATTATCAGTGTACCATATAATGCTCTCATTATGGCGAAAGAAGAGTTTCGCTCCTTTGCTTATATTGACATTTTGGGCTATTTGCTTAAACTCTTTGCTGTTATTTTTATTAGTTATTATGGTGGTGATCGTCTTATCGTCTATGCTTTACTTATTATGTTGGCTCAGGTAGTGATCCGTTTCATTTATTCCTTTTATTGTAATTACAGGTTTCCAGAGTCGCACTATAAATGGAAAATCGACAGTGTTCTCACTAAAAAAATGCTCTCGTTTTCATCATGGACAACACTAAGTGGGATATCATCTCTTGCTTATCAGCAGGGTATTGGGGTTTTATATAATGCATTTTATGGAGTGGCTATTAATGCAGCGGTGGGAGTAGCTCAACAAATTAATGCAGCAGTAAACACTCTAGTAAGTAATTTTACTACAGCTTTTTATCCACAAATGACTAAAGGCTATGCGGCAAAAGATTGGGATAAAGTAAAAGCAATGCATTTTACTGGACCTAAATTAGCTTTCTGTATAATGTCAGTGATGGTTGTTCCTCTTATGCTTAATTTAAATTATATATTAAAATTATGGCTTGATGAAGTACCATTACATACTACAATGTTTATTCGGATTATACTTTGTTCATCATTGATTACAATATTAGCAACGACTTCAAATACATTAGTTCGTGCTACAGGAAAAATAAGAACTTATGAAATAACTCTAAATACAATAATTTGGTTATTCTTTCTAATTATATATATATGTTTCAAATTAGATATGAATATATATGTACCATATAGTATAATGGTTGTTAATTCACTTATAACCAGTTTATATATAGCAAATTATAGTTGCCGTTGTATTGGTGTAAAAGGCATAGAATATTATCGCTCTGTACATCTTCCGATGATAATTTCATTACTTATGGGTTTTACGCTTGCTTTTTATTTGCTTCCAGAAAGTGAAAGTTTATTATCGTTATCTTTGAATGTGGTGATAACAATATCTATTGTTATATTTTGTAACTATACATTGGGACTCAATGGAACGGAAAGAAAATTTGTTATTCAGGTAATGAGAAGAATGATAAATAAATTGAAAAATGAAGCGTAGTATAATTTTTAGTCAAGCACCTGCGAAAATTGTAGCTGTACTTAATTGTTACGAGCACGAGCTATCAGAGGGGAGGGAGATAACAATTGTCGTTCGTACAAATCTAAAAGGACTTTATCAATTCTATAAGGAATTAGGATTAAAAGCAAATATTCAAATGATTGAAGATCGAGGTTCTTCTGGTCTTTATTTTTGGAAAAACAAGAAACAAAATAAGGAATTAGCTTGTTTGCTAGGTTTGAATAGAATAGATGATGTGAGAATTTTTTTTACTGATATATACGATTTTGGAATGGGGGTATTAATGCCTATTTTGATACCTTTTAATCCTATACATATCTTATCTCCTGTGGATGTGACTGATGGCGAAAATTATGAAGAAAGACAACGAGGTTTACCATTTATCAACAAGTGCAAAGGGATAATATACTCCTATCTTTATAAGATTTCTTTATGTTATATCTATGGAGAAGGAGGTTGGATGTTAGTAATGGATAATCGTAAATTGAAATTCTCCAAGATAGATTATAGTGATAGAAAGATATGTGTTAGATATAAAAAAAAGATCTCTGTCAATTCTGGAAGATATGCTATTTTCTTTACAGAACCTTATAGGTTTTCTTATCAAAGCAAAGAAGAGTATAATGCGATGAATCGACAAATAATAAATGAGATCCATCAAGCAGGATATAAAATAGCAGTGAAAGGACATCCTCGCATTGGTTGTCAAGAAGATGCTGAGCAAATGGCGGACGAAGTCTTAGCAAATTATATCCTTCGGAATATATTGATTTTTCTGCTTATGAGTTTGCTGTAGGGTTTACTTCTACATCATTATGTGAAGTGGCAAATGATATTAAGGCATATAGTGTATTTAAAATGTGTACAGTGACTGATGAGAGGGTGTATTTAGATTTTATGAAATATATGGAGCGTAATGGTTCCAAAGTCAAGTTGATAAAATCGTATTCTGAAATGTTTGAATGATTTCGTGATAGTGATTCTCGTATTATCATAAAAAATATAATAATGATGTGACTAACAAATTTTACGAAAAACGAATGGTGATACAATAATGGTGATACAATAATGGGGAAATTTACAAGTAGAAATAAGAAGATATGATTTGAGTATGGTATTAAGATGTCACATATTTTTTGAATAACAGTCATTAGTGGAGTGATAATTACCATATGAATTTTTTCTAATTAAGAATTAGTTTTGCAGATATATAAATCGGGAATTTTATGTTCTGATTTGTTCCTTGGAGGATTCCTCGTAATGTGTGAGTAAAGCGGAATCAAAAAAAAGAATTCCAGTGTTGATATAATAAATAATTGAGGCATTAAATGGAATAATAACCAGTTTCTTTAGTTTAAGATACTGATGATTAGAAAATGATAGAACACTTGCATTTTTTATGTATAAAAATAGTATTTTATATGAGAGAAAGATAAATAATGCCGTGAGGCATAAATATTATCTTTTATCAGCAATAATTATTCTGATAGGATTTCAGCAATTTCCGGTATTAAGAATCGGAGGTAGTTTTAAGGTTTATGAGTTTTTATCCATTTTACTTTTGTTAAAGTATGTGAGTGTAAAGCCTAAAACTCCTTTGGTTATTATTGTTTGGGCACTTTTTGTATTTTCTCCTATAGTTAGCTTTTTGAACGCTTTTTTATTTCAGAATATACCATATGATTTTTTTGTTAGATATCCGGAAGCACTTCATTCTTTTAAATTTGATAATCCACTTTTTCCTTTGCTGCAACTTGTTTACATGATTTTTAATTATTCAGTATTCTCTCATATTTATTATAATGATGAAATTTTTGAAAATTTTGAGAAGCTAAAAAAGAAAGTTGTTGTAGTAGGAACATTTATAGCTATTTATTCTATAATTGCTTGTTTTACTGTTGATGTAATAACTTTGCTTCCTAACTTCGTTCAAAATAAAACTGTGTACAATTTTCGTAGTAGTGGATTGTCGCAAGAACCTAGCTTTTATGTTCTTTATCAAGTGTGGATTGTATTATATGCTTGTTATTCCCGCTCTTCGTTTTCTAAGATTATGTGGATATTGATAATAGTTATAAATGTAACTTCCCTGATATTGACTTTTTCAACAGCTCTATTAGCCTTATTAGGAGTCGTATTGTTAATTCCATTTATTTTTAAATCAGCGTTAAAATATAAGATTCTTGTATTGTCAATACTTGTTGTTACATGTATAGTGGGGTATATTATCTTAGTAAATCTTGGTATATATAATTTGTTTGAAAGTTTATTTATAAACAAAGCCCAAAATTTTTTTTTGTCACCTGAACATACTCTTGACAGTGGTAGTTTTAGAAATTATACAGGGCGTATTGGATTGGAAATATTTAAGGATAATCCTTGGTGTGGCGTTGGGGTAGGTAATAGTGTGTATTATATGCATCCTTTTGAATATAAAATGGGAATTGTTGCATTTGGTGAGACATTAGGATTAGGAATTTTTCCTCAAAATTTATATTCATGTGTTTTGGCAGAACAGGGGATATTAGGGGGAATATTTCTTTTTTTGTTGATTTTTTATATTTTGCGTGTGCTATGGAAGAATAGAAATACTACACCTTATGGAAGGATGTTTTTTATTGGGGGAATATTTAATGTGTCTGTAATGTTTTCTGTATCGGTTGTTTATTCTTTGTTTATTTGGCTGTTTTTGGCAATATCTATGGGATATTATAGATATAGCAAAAAAAGATGCTTGTAGTAAATTAGTGAATTGTAAAATAGTTATTATATAGGGTAAGCTTATAGTGAAAATAGAGTAAAGAGACTGCCTTGAAAGTGTTTGTAGAGTCTTTACTTGTATATTGGAGTGTTTAAAATTTGTATTTATGTCACCTAAAATTTCAGTTATTACCGTTTGTTTTAATTGTGTCTCTGATATAGAAAAGACTATTTTGTCAGTTCTTAATCAGGATTATCATAACATAGAATATATCATTATTGATGGTGGAAGTTCAGATGGGACTTTGGAAGTAATAAAACGTTATCAAGGCAAGATTAGTTATTGGGTAAGTGAACCTGATAGGGGGATTTATGATGCAATGAATAAAGCAATTGATATTGCGACTGGTGAATGGCTCAATTTTATGAATGCAGGAGATGTATTTGTGGATAAAAAAACATTGTCTTCTGTGTTCAATTTGAATATACCAAGTAACAAAAAAATTATCTATTCGGATTTTTGTGGAGTAAAAGGAGGTAAAACAAAAATATATAAATGTTCCATAGAAAAGGGAGATATTATTCATCAAGCAACTCTTTATAAGAAAGAGTTACATACTGTGTATGGTAGATATGTGTTGACTGATAAAATAATAATATCTGATTATTTATTTTTTTGCAGTATTCCTTATTCGTTTTTTATGAAGATTGATATTCCTATCGCTATCTATGATTTATCAGGAATTTCATCAGGTAAATGGTGCTTTTATCAAAAGTTATGTGCTGATGTTATTTATCAAAGGATATCAATTAAGTATTTGATTTGTAGAGTATTATTGGATCCTATTGTATCATTGATTCCTTTGTTTGTTAAGGATTACTTAAAAAGACAAGTATGAAGCCTGCTATATCAGTAATAATGCCAGTCTATAATGCGTGTAAATATGTCGAGACTGCGATAAATAGTGTTTTAAATCAAACATTTAAAAACTTTGAGCTTATAGTTGTAGATGATGGTTCTGACGATGGAAGTTATAATATTTGTCTGAATCTGATGGGGCGAGATAATCGAATAAAATTGTATACCAAAGAAAATGGGGGGATATGTGATGCTCGTAATTTTGGGCTAAAATGTGCTATAGGTGAATATATTGTCTTTATGGATCACGATGATGAATGGGAAAATGATTTATTAGAAGATAATTATACATTGGCACAGCAATATAATGCAGACTTAGTAAAGTTTGGTAAAAGGAATATTTATATGTTGAAAGACTCATATCGGAGAGTTGATCTTAAAAGAGATTTTGCAGTTTATAATCAATCTGAGATTATGCAAAAAAATATGCTATTTCGATATGAGGGAGTATTTGAATTAGTTTGGGATGGACTTTACAAAAGAACAATAATTTCTAAAAACGGATTATTATTCGATGCTTTCTTTAAAAGAGGTGGAGAAGATATTGATTTTAACTCTGCTTATTTAGACTATATTTCTAGTTTGGTGGTAAATCCTAACATTTATTACAATCATTATATTAGATATGGATTTAGTACTTCTACTAAATCTAGTATTGATATTGTTGAAGCTGCATTGGAACATCCTACTAGGTTATTTGCAAAAGGGATAATAGATAGTGGTAATCTTGCTTTGTTTTGCTTGTGTTTTGCAAAAGAATGTTTAGCTGTCTCTTTAAAAACTGGATATCACATATGTAGTGGAGATTATCAAAAATTTAGGGCATTTATAAAATTGATGTACGAAAAAGTTGAATCTGCAGCATATTATCATATTATTTTGGATGTAAATCTAATGAAGTGTTATAAAAGTAATACTTTGAAAATAGATATGATATATTATATAATTCTTATATCTCTGTTTCGAACAAAACGAATAAAACTTTTATTCGTTTTGTTAATGTTGAAAACTAAATATATTGATTTGTAATGAAGCGTATTCTAATTTTAGAAGGGAGAGAGACTATAGGAGGGGGACAAATTATAACTAAATGTATTTGTGATGTACTTTCAAAAAAATATGATATTGCTATTTTTGTTCCAGGAAGCAATAACGATATATCGAATTTGTTATCAGGCTATCAATTGTATCATTACAACTTGAAACAATATACAAGAGGACGAAAAACATTGAAAGATTATTTTAATTTGATATTTAACATTTACCATACTTCTGTACAATTGAATGAGGTTTTGAAGAAAAATACTTTTGATCTTTTGTATATTCAGCATCAAAATATTCTCCCTGTAGCTATATTGTTAGCTAAAAGGAGAAAGATAAAAATAATATCACACCTTCATGTCTTTTATATAGATCGCATAGTTAGATTATTTGTGGATTATTTTTTGAATAGTGCAGTTGTTGTAAGAATTTTTGGGGTTTCTAATTATACATTAACACAAATCTCTCTTAAAAATAAAAAGAAGAGTTGTGTACTTTATAACCCGGTCTTTTTAAGAGAGAATATTCATATCGAAGATTGCAACAAGCGAATAGCCGTAGTGGGTGATGTGATACGGTCTAAAGGACAACATATTGTATTCGAATCCATAAAAAGCTTATCAGATAATTATGAATTATACATTATAGGTAATATTATAGATCGGGATTATTATAATGAACTTCTCGCATATTCAGTGAATTGTCATTTTACAGGTCTTATATCGGATGTACCTGATTTTTTAGTTAAGGCTAAAATTAGTTTGGTTGTTATTCCTTCTATCTCGCCTTTCGAAACGTTTTCTTTAGCAATGACAGAAAGTTGGTCATTAGGAATTCCTACTATAGCAACAAATGCATGGGGAATGAAAGAACTTGTTTACACCTTTTTACATGAATATCGTGAATCAATGCTTTTTTCTGTAGGAGATTCTGATGAACTTGCAAAGAAAATATCTAATTTATGTTCGAATAATATTCTTTATAAAAAGATATCTATCGCTATACATCAGATTGTATCTGAGTTTTTAAGTAAAGATCAATTTGAAAGAAAAATGTTACATGAAATTGCACAAATCATTAATTGAAATAAGATGAAGATTGCCATCATTCAAGAATGGTTAGTGACCGTTGGCGGTTCAGATAAAGTAGTCAAAGCTATTGCGGATGTATTTCCAGACGCAGATATTTACACCTTAGTTGCTAAAAAACAAGTTTGTGACGAATTAGGGATTGACTGGAATAAAGTCCATACATCATTTATTCAGAAGTTGCCTTTAGGGGTAAAGAAGCATAGGATGTATTTGCCTATATTTCCGTTTGCAATAGAACAGTTTGATTTACGGGGATATGATGTGATTATATCATCTTCTCATGCTGTTGCCAAAGGAGTTCTAACCAAAGCGGATCAACTGCATATTTGTTATTGTCATTCTCCTATTCGTTATGTATGGGATATGTATCATGAATACTTGGAAGAATCGGGGTTGACAAAAGGCTTGAAAGGATATCTGGCTAAATATATGCTTCACCGTATTCGTAAATGGGATTTGATATCCAGCTTCCGGGTTGACTATTTTATAAGTAATTCCGATTATGTGGGACGTCGAATTCAGGAGACTTATAGGCGGGATGCTGTAACAATTCACCCTAATATTGATATTTCTAACTTTGATTTGTGCGTAGAGAAAGAAAATTTCTATTTAACTAGTAGTCGTTTGGTGGGATATAAGAAAATAGATCTTATTGTCGAAGCTTTCAGTCGTATGCCTAATAAAAAGCTGGTTGTGATTGGTGGAGGTCCTAATTTGGAAAAGATACGCAAGATTGCCGGGCATAATGTAACTGTCATGGGATATCAGTCATTTGCGGTACTAAAAGAAAAGATGCAGAAAGCTAAAGCCTTTGTTTTTGCAGCAGATGAGGATTTTGGTATGATTCCGATCGAAGCGCAATCATGTGGGACTCCTGTTATTGCTTATGGCAGGGGAGGTTCTTTGGAAACAGTAAAAGAAGGAGTAACAGGTCTTTTCTTTTATGAACAAACTGTAGAATCGATTATTGATGCAGTAGAAAGATTTGAAAAACTAGAAACATCGTTTGATCCTAAAATAATACGTAACCATGCGGAGACTTTTTCGGAAGAACGTTTTAAGAAGGAAATAAAGGAGTTTGTAGAGTTAAAATATAATGAATTTAATCATCTATTGAAATGAGTTATTTTATATTTGGCGGTTCCGGTTTTATCGGTACGCATCTTATTGCTCTAATTGATAATTTATATCCGGGTACAAAAATATACAATCTGGATATTGTGGAGAATAGCCATGAAGGTAAATCTACATATATCAATTGTGATGTTCGTTCTGAAATAAATATTGATGTTCCCGTTACTTCCGAAGACGTCATCTTTAACTTTGCAGCCGTTCATCGTACCCCGGGGCATCCGGACCAGGCTTATTTTGAGACGAATATTCGTGGTGCAGAGAATGTATGTGCTTTTGCCGAGAAGTTCGGGATAAAGAAAATCGTTTTTACCAGTTCCATAGCTCCTTATGGTGCAGCAGAAGATTTGAAAACAGAAGAGACGCTTCCCACACCGAACACGCCTTATGGAATTTCTAAGTTAGTGGCTGAAAAAATACATACGATTTGGCAGGCAAAAAAGTCGAACGAACGACAACTTACTATTGTTCGTCCGGGTGTGGTATTCGGTAAAGGGGAAAATGGTAACTTTACCCGTTTGTATTGGGGGATCCGTGGTGGTAAGTTCTTCTATCCGGGCCGTAAAGATACGATTAAAGCTTGCATTTATGTGAAAGAACTGGTTCGCTTTATGCTTTATCGTTTAGAGAATCATAATGAAGGAGTAGAGTTATATAACTGTACATATGAACCAGCTTTTACTATCGAGCAAATAGTAGAAACGATGAAAAAGGCTACGGGACTACAACGTACCGTTGTCGAGGTGCCGGGAAGTCTTCTAATGACAGTTGCAAGGATTGTCGGTCCGTTAGGGGGAAAAGCTTTAGGTATTTGTCCTGCTCGTGTGAAGAAGTTAATGATTTCTACTAATATATGCGGAAAGAAACTGGCTGATTCGGGGTATAAGTTTCATTATACATTTGAAGAAGCTATTAAGGATTGGTATAGAGATAACGATAATAAGTATTTGAGATGATTTTTCTGAAACAATTTGGGTATATAAAATAAATGTTGAGATGTAATAAACACGTGAGTGTTTCGTATGTGAGATGAAAAAAATGTAGGTCCCTAGCTTCATGCTGTAAAAAGCATGATTCTCCTACATTGTGGATCAGAAATAGCACGACGGTACTTTTCTGATCTACGCCCTGACATCGGAGGTTAAAGCCGATGTGAATTTCCCACTATATCAACTGTCTGTGAAGATCGTTGATATTTCCTAATTTTACGTATAGTGATGTATTTAGACACACAAATATAAAGAAAAAACATTGGGAAATTTGTATCGAAATATCCCAATGTTTGATTTCAATCATTGAGATGTTTTTTTCAAATCTTCCGATGTTTTTCCGACTCTCCAAAAGGACAAAAGGACAAAAAGGACATATATGACTGTTTTTATTCATCTTAGTATAAGAATCATGAGGTATATTGCTGATCTTTATTATGTTAAATGATTTTGTAGACGTGTTACCTTACGAATGTTGAAATCGTGTTTTGCGCCAACCTGAATCGTTTTGTCTGTCATGAAATGCTTGGTCAACTCTTGAACGAAATTATGTATATTGTAAGGATTATTTAGTGAAAGGGCCGTGCTTGGAAAGAAGAGCGACATCTTGTTCGCGTTTGCTTCCGTCTTCAGTAACACAATCATTCGACAATAAGGTAAGATTATTTTATAAATATCGGGGAAATAAAGGAGCTCCTTTCTGGAATTCCTCTCCCAACTAATAGGCTTCGTCGTTGGCATTGGAATTTTTATAGTACCATAGGGGATTTTTGTCCTTATGTCCTTTTGTCCTTTTGAAAAGAGGGCGCGTTGGTGGGGGAAAGAAGAGGTGTGTGAGGTTTGTAACTTGCTTGTATCCAGTTGATAAACTCTCGCTGTTTTTTTAGGAACGAAATTTTGTGTGCTCGAAAAAATGCAGGAAGCTCACGTAATATGCTTTTTTGCGAATAGTGTCAGTGACAGTTGATTTTAGCAGTGGATCGCTAATTGTTTTCCTATGTGGACAATATTTGATAAAGTAATAAAAACTGAAATATTATAAATTATTAATCATAGAATGACATGGCAAAAGAAAAACAGAAACCATACGAGTTTTTAAGCAATTTGGTATTGGCTTTAATGGGAACAGATCGTATTTTCAGTAACAGTTTCTTTTCCAGCGAATTTGCTATCTCTCCCAATACACTGAGTGAGATAAGACGGGGAGAGGATATGTGCATTTATCAGTATGTACGGGTGATACGGTGTATGATGAAGTATCTTCATTTAATTGTTCGAATGGATATGTTGCTGAAGGAATTAAGAACCGTATTAGCTTCCAATTGTGATTTGGTGGTTGCTACGATTCCGCACCGTTTTCACGGAACTTACCAACCGAAAGAGTGGGTGGTAGTAATGCATTGGGATGGTATAAAATAAATGTTGAAATGAAGAAATATGTAGGTCCCTAGATTCATGATAAACTCATGAAATCCCTACATTTTGCAGGTTAGAAATCGTACAGCGGTATATTTTTAACTTGATCCTCGTATCGGTGTAAAAACTGATATGTATCTATATGTGAAATATACCAACTGTCTGTGAGGATCGTTGGTATATTGCGTTTTAAGGGAACGTTGTACCATAGGGGAGTGGAAAATAGAATAGATGGTTAAAGAATACAAAAAAAGAGCAAACTCATAATGTTCCTAAATCTTTCCGGAATCTGTATCGTTATTTGTAGCATAGAATAAAGTATAGTATTAACGCTAAAAGAATAACGATTATGAAGAAATTTCTATCTCTACTTGTACTGGCTCTGGTAGCCGTGCAGTTTTCATTCGCAAAAGATGTGATAACTAAAGACATGAATCAGTTGCCGCTTCCGGCACGTAATTTTATCAATAGTAATTTTACAAAGCCACAGGTTGCCCATATCAAATTGATAAGGATATGATGGAATCTACCAAGTATGAAGTGGTATTGATGGATGGTACGGAAATTGATTTTGACAGTAAGGGAAACTGGGAAGAGGTAAGTGCTAAGAAAGGGCAGACTGTTCCTGTTAGTATTGTTCCGGGATTTGCTGTCAACTACCTGAAAGCGCATAATTTTGTGAATGAAGGAGTGACAAAAGTGGAACGTGACCGCAAAGGGTATGAGATTGAATTGTCTACCGGGCTTTCTTTCAAATTTGATAAGAAAGGAAAATTTATCAAGGCTGATGATTAACAAGTTGCAGTAAATAGACCTAAACAAGAAGATAACTATGTGGAGATTTAAGTTTAGCGCATGGGCAGTAGTGTTGCTTATGACTGCCCTTTTTTTCGGTGCATGTGATAATGACGATGATGATACTTTTGTTCCGCCCAGTAATATTACGGAGGCCTTGAAACAGGTATATCCGGCTGCCCAGAATATAGAATGGGAGATGAAAGGTGCTTATTATGTAGCTGACTGTTGGGTGAGCAATGATGAATTGGAAGTCTGGTTTGATGCTAATGCCAACTGGGTGATGACAGAAAATGAACTGAACAGTATTGATCAGTTGGTGCCGGCTGTTTATACGGCTTTTATGGATTCTAAATATAACGCGTGGGTAGTGACAGATGTATATGTGTTGACATTTCCACAGAATCCGATGGAATCTGTGATTCAGGTGAAACAAGGTAGCCAGCGCTACTCGCTTTATTTCACGCAGGATGGCGGATTGATACATGAGAAAGATATCAGTAACGGAGACGATACGAATTGGCCGCCAACTGAATAACTTTTAATCATAAAAATGACAACGGACCATTTCTATAAAAGGAATGGTCCGTTGCTTTTTATAATTACATTTGTTTGTAATCCTTGGCCAATCCTCCTTCACTTGTTTCTTTATAGAGTGACGGTAGGTCATGTCCGGTCTGTTTCATCACTTGCACTACTTTGTCGAAAGAGACACGGTGCATGCCATCGGTGAAAGCTGAATAAAGATTAGCATCCAGCGCACGTGCGGCGGCGTATGCATTTCGTTCGATGCAGGGAATTTGTACCAATCCGCATACCGGGTCGCAAGTCATTCCCAAATGGTGTTCCAAGCCCATTTCTGCTGCATACTCAATTTGTGCAGGACTGCCCCCGAACAATTGATTGGCGGCAGCTGAAGCCATTGCGCAGGCAACACCGACTTCTCCCTGACAACCTACTTCTGCTCCGGAAATGGATGCGTTGAATTTGACGATGTTGCCAAACAAACCGGCAGTGGCTAACGCACGTAAAATGCGCATATCGCTAAAGTCACGGCTTTTTTGAAGATGATAAAGTACGGCAGGCATAACTCCACAAGAACCACAAGTCGGAGCGGTTACTATTTTACCGCCGGAAGCATTTTCTTCACTTACTGCCAAAGCATAAGAGAAGACGAGCCCTCTGGATTGCAGGGATTGTTTGTATCCGGTAGCACGTATGTAATAAGTGGAGGCTTTCCGCCGGAGATTTAGTGGTCCGGGTAGTACGCCCTCTGCTTCGAGTCCACGGTGAATGGCATCTTTCATGGTAGCCCATACTTCAGCCAGGTAGTCCCATATATCTTCTTCCTCACATTCCTTTACGTATTCCCAATAACTTTTTCCGGTATCTTCACACCATTGGAGTATTTCAGTCATGTTTTCCATACCATATACATCGGGGCTTTCGATGGTTGGATTGTCATTATTTTCTGCTAGTGCACCACCACCGATGCTATAAACAGTCCAATTCTCCTGCACTTTATCGTTGCTATCCAAAGCTGCAAATGTCATTCCGTTCGGATGGAACGGTAGAAAGACTTTGGGCTGCCACACAATTTCTACCGGGGCAGTGGGTTGCAAAGTGTCTATAATGGCTACATCCGTCATGTGTCCTTTGCCTGTAGCAGCTAAACTGCCGTAAAGGGTTACTTTAAAAGATGCAGCATTCGGATGACGTTCCAGAAACATTTCGGCAGCTTTGCGCGGTCCCATAGTGTGGCTACTGGAAGGTCCTGTGCCTATTCTATATAGCTCTTTTATCGATTTCATGATTGATGATGTGTTTTTGTTAATACCATTTCTTTTTTCTGAAGTACAAATATACAATAATACCGATAATTGCCATTACAATCCAGGCAAATAAATACCCGTATTGCCATTCGAGCTCGGGCATCCATTTGTAATTCATTCCCCATACTCCGACCAGAAATGTCAAAGGGATAAAGATGGTGGATACGATGGTTAATCTCTTCATGATGTCGTTCATACGTAAATCATTGTTGGAGATGTACAGATCGACTAATGAGGAAAGAGTTTCCCGGCAGATCTCAATGGTCTGTAATACAAATTGCAAGTGGTCGTTTACATCATTGAAAAAGGCACGGTTCACTTTGTGAATGAGCAGGTTTTCTGCCCGTAGTAACTTGATATATTGTTCTTTTAGTGGAAGGATGGATTTTTTCATCAGCATATATTGGCGTCGTAATGCCTGAATCTGAATTCCGATGTCATCACCGCTGGTGATGGTGAGCAGTTCTTCTTCCAAATCTTCGAGTGCGTCATCAATGGAAGAGATTGTTGAAATATAGTTTCCCATGATGCTGTTGAGCAGCACGCTAAGTAGATAATCAGTCTGGCGGCTGCGTATCTTCAGGACATCATTGCGCAGAGCGGAACTGACATCATCGAAGAAGTCGGTTTCTTTTTCGAGGAAAGTAAGTACGTAATTGTTACCTAGAATAAGACAAACTTGCTGTTGGAGCAACTCGTCCAGTTCGTCTTCTTCTTTATGTTCGTTGGGGTAGAATATTTTTAAGATCAGGACGATGTATTTGTCATGCTCTTCTATCTTGGTAGGATGATCCGCATTCAGTATATCTTGCAGGACTAGGAAGTCTATTTCAAAATGACTGCAAATTTCCCGGATAGTCTCCGTATCTTTCATTCCGTGTATTTGTAGCCAATTGATCCGATCGCTGTTCAGTGTTCCCTTGATGGCTTGAAAGGTGTCGTTGGCGCTTTCCTGCATCTCGGTAGCATTGTAAGTACAAAGATGTAAGTGGGTAGGAGTAAGACTGTCTCCTGTGTAAATAAGCTTTTCGCTTAACAGATTATTCTTCATGCTTTATTCTCGTTTTAGAAAACCACTGTAACAAAGGTAGTGGTTTTCTAAATGAGAACAAGTTCTTTGGACGTTTTGTTTACAGGTTAGTCAAAATCAACTACTGTGATTCCGGCACCGCCAAACTGCACATGTTCGTCTGCATAGTGGCTCACTCCCGGTACAGTGCCAGATACTGGCGGATTAATGTACGAAGTATTCCCGTTCCTGTGCCGTGAAGGATGCGTACACGGTCCATGCCGACTAATATGGCGTCATCAATAAAATAGGTGACTGCTTGCAGAGCTTCGTCTCCACGCATTCCACGCACATCGATGTCTTGTTTGAAGCTAAGCTTCTTTTCGTACATCTGATCATGCGTCTGGCTACTGACAAAGGTGCTTTTGGCGATTCCTTCCGTCTTGGGGGCGTTATTGGTATGTTCCAGACGGTCTATTTTTACGGTCGTTTTTATACTCCCAAAAGCAACGGTTGCATTTTTACCATTGATTTCCATCACTTGGCCGACACTTGTCTGTCCTTTGATTTTTACATTCTCACCTACTGCAATCGGCACTACTTTAGGAGCACTTGACGGGGAAGAGACTGCGGCTTTCGGTTCGTTTTTCTTATTTTTCTTCCGCTCTTGTTTCTCCTTTAATTTCTTCATTTTCTGTGCAATCTTCTCTTCATGCTCTTTAGAAGCCAGCGCATCTAAAGAAGTACGGAAGTCTGTCAGTTCCTGACGTGCCTGGCGTGTCTTTTCCTTTTCAGCTTGTGCTTCCTTGATTGTGCGTATTGTGTTTTCAATGCGTGCATTGGATTCCTGAAGCATCCGTTCCGCTTCTTCTTTTGCTTGCCGGATGATCTCTTTCCGTGATTTCTGCAACTCTTCCATTTCCGTTTGGTAGCGGGCAATGGTTTCTTCCATGTGCTTTTCCCGTTGACGGATAGTTTGACGTTTTCCTTCCCAGTAACGCTTGTCGCGCACGATGTCCTGAAGGTATTTGTCGGCATTGATATATTCACTTCCTACGATTTCCGAAGCATCTGCAATGACATCTTCCGGCAATCCGATTTTTCGTGCGATTTCTACGGCAAACGAACTTCCGGGATTTCCGATTTGTAGCTGGAAAAGTGCTTGCATGAGATGGCGGTCGTAAAGCATGGCTCCGTTCACTACTCCTTCATGATCTTCGGCAAAATGTTTCAGATTCTGGTAGTGGGTGGTGATGACTCCGAGGTTCCTTTCTGGTTGAAACGTTTCAGGACGGCTTCGGCAATAGCACCTCCAATTTGCGGTTCCGTACCTCCACCGAATTCGTCAATCAGGATGAGGCTCCGCTCGTTGCAACTCTTCATCATGATTTTCATGTTGGTCAGGTGAGAAGAGTAGGTACTCAAATCGTCTTCAATAGATTGCTCATCACCAATATCGATAAAGATGCTGCTGAATATACCGGCGTGACTGCGTTCGTGCAAGGGAATAAGCATACCGCATTGCAACATATATTGTAGTAAACCGACTGTTTTGAGGCAGACGGACTTACCTCCGGCATTCGGACCGGATATAATAAGAATACGTTGTTTTTGATTCAGTTCTATATCCAGTGGTACGACTTTCTTTCCGTGTTTGGCAAGTGAAAGTTGTAATAAAGGATGCACAGCCATTGTCCAGTCCAGTAGTTGCTCATTCTCTACGGCGGGTTTCAGACTATTGGTCTGTATGGCGAAATAGCTTTTCGCACGGATAAAATCTATTTCTGCCAGAAATTCGTATGATTGAAGGATTTCCGGGATAGACGGACGGAGAATGTTTGAAAACTCGGTAAGGATGCGAATAATTTCGCGTCGTTCGTCGCCTTCGAGTTCGCGAATACGGTTGTTGGCTTCTACGACTTCCGCCGGTTCTATAAACACTGTTTTCCCGCTAGCGGATTCATCGTGTACAATACCTTTGATTTTTCGCTTGAGTCCGGGTGCGACGGGGATCACCAAACGTCCGTCACGCATGGTGGGAGCTACGTCTTTATCTACGTATCCTTCGGATTGTGCGCTGCGCAGAATGCTGTTTAACGAGCGGGAAATATTTCCCATTGTACTGGCAAGCTCGCGACGTATACGGGCTAATTCGGTGGAAGCATTATCCTTGATTTTTCCATATTTGTTGAGGATACCGTCTATTTTTCCTATCAGTTGAGGGAAAACGGCTATATCTCCTGCCAGTCGTTTCAGACTGGGGTAGGGGGTGTCGTTCTCTTCTTCATCTTCATTCCGATGGAGAAAGCGTACAATGTCACGGATGGTTTCTAACGAACGGCGCAGGTCGAATAGTTCTTGCTCGTCCAGATACATTCCTTCTATCCGCACTCGCTTTAGTGAAGGGCGGACATCAAAGAAAAATTGATCGGGAAATCCGTCTTCTTCCTGGATGATACGGACAAACTCTGTTACCTGGTTTAATTTCTCCTCTACTTCTTCATGTTGTTCGGAAAAGGTCATGTCTGTAACTCTTTCTTCGCCTAAAGTGCTAAGACACTTATCTTTTAGTAACTGTCTGATCTGGTCGAATCCTATCTTTTGCTCAAAATTTTGAGGGTATATCATATCTTTGTTCTTACTAATGGACTGCAAAAATACGATTAATTCGCGAAAAAAATATCAGAATGTTTGCAGATTTAAAAATGATTCGTACCTTTGCACCGCTTTCAACGGAAAGCACTTCTGATAAAGGAGTTTTGGAGAGGTGGCAGAGTGGTCGATTGCGGCGGTCTTGAAAACCGTTGTACTGCGAGGTACCCGGGGTTCGAATCCCTGTCTCTCCGCTTTTAAGCATTGAATATCAATGTATTATAGAATAAGCATCCTAATTAAGGTATCAGAAAATGACCTTATGGGATGCTTTTTTATTTTATGATATTTTTTTGTGATTTGATCCCAATTTAGGGCTCAGTCTGAAAACTTGGGGGATTGCGTTAAAATTCTTATTTTTGCATCATGAAAACATCCTCTTCCCAAACGATTGATCCTGTTGCTTCTTTAAGCTTGTTCTTGCCTTCAGGAATCCTTG
>NZ_QTMZ01000037.1:0-56911 GCF_003602935.1 Bacteroides sp. AM54-2NS | reverse complement strand
GGAATAGTGGCTTTCTCCTCTAAATAAAGAATAAAGCAAGTATCCTGAGAAACATGATTGACTAGGGTAAAGTAATCAAGGATTCCTGAAGGCAAGAACAAGCTTAAAGAAGCAACAGGATCAATCGTTTGGGAAGAGGATGTTTTCATGATGCAAAAATAAGAATTTTAACGCAATCCCCCAAGGTTTCAGACTGAGCCCATATTATTCCGGTTTTCGGACTGACCCATTATTCCTTGATTTTCAGGCGGGCACTTGATATACAAAAAAAGAGGCAACCTTAGTTACCTCTTTTTTGTACACCCTCAGGGACTCGAACCCTGGACCCATTGATTAAGAGTCAATTGCTCTACCAGCTGAGCTAAGAGTGCAACATGTTATTTATTGCAACCTTGAATTTGTACACCCTCAGGGATTCGAACCCTGGACCCACTGATTAAGAGTCAGTTGCTCTACCAACTGAGCTAAGAGTGCTTAATTCCTCGTTTGCGGTTGCAAAAGTAGGTCTTTTATTTTATTTGACCAAACAATCATGCAGCTTTTTTACTATCTTTTTTTCGTCTTTATTCGAACACATAAAGCTCGGAAGGCGTATTTCGCTTTAAAGCAAGTAGTTGCACATCTTTACCTACAAGAATACCTTTGTTCTTTAATTTCCATTCCACCGTTTTATAAGCTAGCTCCGGATGATTATTGTCTTTACTCAAATGACACAACCAGATATAGCGCAAATGTTCAGTGATATTTTCCGCTAAAAACTCCGCAGTATCAGAGTTACTCATGTGGCCGGTCTTACTTGCAATCCGCTCCTTCAAATATTGAGGATAAGGCCCCATTTTGAGCATTTCCTCATCATAGTTAGCTTCAAGTATCAGATAATGGGCCTTACTGATATAATGGGCAGCTGTAGGAGTAATTTCTCCAAGGTCCGTTAAGAAGGAAAAGACTTTGCCGTCGATTTCAATGCAGTACCCCACATTGTCCGTTCCATCATGCGGCACTTCAAAAGATTCGATATGAAAATCCTCCAAAGTCATCGGCTCTTGCTTTTCCAGGTAACGAACTGACGAACTCAATTTCTCCGTCATACAATAGCTACGATTAATTCCAGCATGAATACGTGCGGTTGTATAAACAGGAATATTCAATTTTTCTCCCAGATTACCCACAGCTTTGATATGGTCAGCATGATCGTGCGTTATAAATACCGCACGAATACTATCCATCAAGATATTATAATCTTTCAGTGTTTTTTTGATAGTACGTATGCCGATTCCGGCATCTATCAGTATTCCATAGGTTTCAGTACCCAGATAATAACAGTTCCCACTACTGCCACTCGCCAGGCTTATAAATTTTACTTTCATGTTTTATCCTCTTTATTAAAATGCAAAATGCCGTCAACTTTTACAGCAAAGTGACGGCAAATATACATAAAAAAGAATAGAATTACCGAGAAGATTCCTTCTTTTTGTCGATGGATTCGGTGATTTTCGCAAATAATAGTAGCGCTACAGCGGCAATCAGACCAATAGCAGCAAAGTAATACCATATGTAATGGGCATTTGCGCTAGCTGCCTCCCATGCCGCCCGTGTCTCGAACAAAGCAGGATCCGGACAGTATTTGGTAAGCAAAATTCCCGCCAGACCAAAACCAAAGATGGAAGAAAGAAAGGAATGTAAATGACTGAATCCTAAATACATTCCTTCTTCGCCTTTAGGAGCCTGCAAAGAGAAATACTCCAGATAACGCGGCGAAATAAAACATTCGGCAAGTGCCTGTACCACTATACCTGCAATCATCATCAGGGTAATATTGCTCATGCCTGTAATAAGCTCATTTCCCAGCAAATTTCCACATGCCATCAGCAACGCCGAAAAAGGAATCAAAAACATTCCCACATTCATCGAAGTAATCGCACTACGTTTTGCCATCAAACGCGTGATAAAGCTAACGCAACAAACCACCACAAAGGGATTCACATTAGCAATCCATCCCGGTTTCGCCGTCTCGCCGGCCAACCGGATCACATATTTAGGCATAGTGGCGTAAAGTTGCTGTTGCACCATCCAGAACCCTGTAACAATCAGAATAAGAATCAATAAACGCCAGTTGGTGATGATGCGCATAAATCCTTGCCCAATCTCACGGAGACTTTTTCCTTCACCAGCCGTGTGCGTTGATTTATAAAGGAGAATAACAGCAAGCAAAGCAATAATTGTCATCGCACCGGAGAAATAATTAATATAGATATACGCCTGCTCACCAATAACATTACGCAAAGGATCGATAATTGTTTTACCGGTAAAAGCACCTACATTTACCATCATATAAAAGATGGAATAACCACGCGCACGCGTTGCCTCCGTTGTTTCTTTGGCCACAGATGCAGAAATGATGGACTTAATAAATGATCCTCCCACCATAAGTACAAACAAGACCGGCACAATGATCCACCGGGTATAGCTATCGGGCAAACCATTAAATTGAGTAGTGACGCCATAACTAACCAAGCCGGCAGCTTCCAGCAAAGTAGGCAATACTCCCAATCCTAAATATCCGACGGATAATAAGGAAAATGCTATAATCATTGACTTCCGGAAACCTATCTTATCAGCATAAGCACCGGAAAAAATAGGAAGCAGATATAACCCGCCGGAAAAAAGCCCGGAAATCATACTTGCTTCAAAATCATTAAAACCTAAAATGGAAGATAGATAAATAGTGAGAACGATGAAAACGGCATAGTATGCCATACGCTCAAACAGTTCGACTGTGTTGCTGACCCAAAATGCTCTCGTAAAGCCTTTAGCAGCACGCTGAGGGGAATTGTTCATGTATTTATTAATTTATTAAAATGTTAATTTGAGACAAAGATACGTTTTTTTGGCTTACTGTCCGTATCTTTGTTCAAAATTAGGTAATTAAAAACTATGATTATAGCTGTTGATTTTGACGGAACGATTGTAGAACATCGTTATCCACGCATTGGTGAAGAAATTCCATTCGCTGTTGACACATTGAAGTTATTGCAACAAGAAAAGCATCGTTTAATACTATGGAGTGTGCGTGAAGGGGCACTTTTGGACGAAGCTGTCGAATGGTGCAAAGCCAGAGGTTTAGAATTTTATGCCGTTAATAAGGATTATCCTGAAGAGCAAAAAGGCCATCAGGGATTTTCACGAAAGTTGAAAGCTGATATGTTCATTGACGACCGGAACTTAGGCGGTTTGCCGGATTGGGGAGTCATTTATGCAATGATTAAAGAGAAAAAGACGTTTGCAGATGTCTATGGCCAAAACGGAGAAGAGGAAAAAACGCCATCAAAAAAGAAAAAAAGATGGCTGCCTTTCTAATAAATAGATAAATAGCAGCTGACAGATATACAAAAAATAGATGATGCACTCTTATCCGACATGATTAAGAGTGCATTTCTATATGATGAAATAACTTATCTCCCAACATGGAACGGCCATTCACTACGATTCTTTGTTTTCCCACTTTTCCCTGAACTCCCATAATTGCTCAATAGTAGGATAAAAAGTCGGATTTTCCCAGTTTTTGGAAATCATAGCAATCAACGATTCCAAATACGATTTACCATCAATAATTGTAGTACATTGATTGACCTGATATCTTTCAGTTGGATAATTCTTTGTTTCGATCATCTTTTTTGCCCAGTTCAATAACTCCTGAACAGCTTCATTGTCATAAGTATGTTGCGCCATATCTTTAGAATTTTCTACAAAGATACAAAGTTTATTTATTCATAAACAAGGAATAACCGAAGAACTGGCAGAGATTCTACAAGTTGTGCTATCAGCAAAGAACAATTTCAATATTTTTTATGTTTATATAAATAAAGATAAACTTAAAAATAGAACGACTTATGATTCATGATTTCTTATTCCCCACAAAATCGAATACAACAAAAGTGTCTTTGTTGCTATTGGCTGTCCGGATCATCTTCGGCATATTATTAATGAACCATGGTATCCAAAAATGGAGTAGTTTCCAAGAGTTGTCAACTGTATTTCCTGATCCGCTTGGAATAGGAAGTCCCCTGTCTCTCGGATTAGCTATTTTTGGTGAACTTGTGTGTTCAATGGCATTTATTGTAGGCTTCTTGTATCGCTTAGCCATGATCCCGATGATTTTCACGATGATAGTAGCTTTCTTTGTAGTTCACGCAAATGACGTATTTGCTGTTAAAGAACTAGCTTTCATTTATTTAGTGGTATTCATATTGATGTATATTGCCGGTCCGGGTAAATTTTCAATAGACCATATCATAGGAAACGAATTGTCAAGACGAAAATCAAGAGCATACAAAAATTAGAAATAATCCCCCTGATTAATTAAAAAATATTATATTTGCATACTTGTATGAGAGAAATTATCAATATTTTTTATTAATCAAAAATGTTTTAACATGAAAAGAGGGAAACTGACTTTAGTCGCAGTAGTGCTTAGCGGTAGCTATTATTCAGTTCTTGTGTAGGATCATTCAGTTTATTCAACCGCCTGTCTTCTTGGAATCAATCAGTTGGAAACAAGTTTGTAAACGAACTCGTATTCCTTGCTTTCAACATTGTTCCGGTTTATGGCGTAGCTTACCTGGCTGATGCTTTAGTTATCAATTCTATCGAATTCTGGAGTGGTTCCAATCCGATGGCTAATGTAGGTGACGTAAAGAAAGTAAAAGGAGAGAACGGCAACTACATGGTGAAAACTCTTGAGAATGGATATTCTATTACTAAAGAAGGCGAAACTGCTTCAATGGATTTGATCTACAACAAAGAAGCTAACACATGGAATGTTGTTGCAAACGGTGAAAGCGCTGAATTAGTAAAAATGAACAATGACGGCACTGCTGATTTGTTCTTACCGAATGGCGAAAAGATGAATGTAACGTTGGATGCTCAAGGCATGCTGGCAGCACGCCAAGCTACAATGAGCAATCTTATGTTTGCCGCCCGCTAAAAATTAAAAAAAATACGAAGGAGATGAAACTTCAATAAGTAGTTTCATCTCCTTTTTCAATCTCATCTTCCATCCAGCATCTTTTTATACTATGAATAAACTATATACACTTATCTATTCTGTCCTAATATTCACTTGCCTGTCCTGCCAGCAACAAACTCCTCAAACTCAAATAGAACAAACAGCTATAGATTTCTGCGAAGCCTTTTATAATTTCAATTACCCGGCCGCCAAAGCATGGAGTACTCCTTCTTCCCTGTCCTATCTTAGCTTTTTAGCGTCCAATGTCCGACAGACTCACCTTGATCTACTCAAGACACGAGGTGCTGCGAAAGTTTCTGTTATATCCAGTGAGATAGATGCTAATTCAGAGAAAGCAACGGTTGTTTACCAAATAAAAAATACATTCGTCATTAATCCTGTTGAAGGAAAAATAGAATATATGAGCTCTCTGCAAGATACCCTCCAATTAGTAAGAGAAAATAATAAATGGCTGGTTAGAAAGGATATCCCACAGCAAAATGGAAAGCAAAGTCACGACTAAATTTAGGATGAATAATCGGGAAATGTTCTTTCTTCGTTTCATAGGCAGGATTGACAGCTTTCATACCTCCGTCAAAACGCAAAATAAAGAAATCCAAATCCAGGCGGAGACCTAATCCGTAGGCCACTGCTATTTGCTTATAAAACCTATCAAACTTGAAAACCCCTCCCGGTTGATTGGCATAACTCCGGATGGTCCAGATATTACCAGCATCAATAAATACCGCCCCCTGAAACTTCCAGAATAACTTGCTTCGGTATTCAATACTGGCATCCAGTTTAATATCTCCGGATTGATCGAGCAAATTCCCATTTCCTGCAAAAGAGCCCGGTCCCAAATCGCGAACACTCCATCCGCGGACACTATTGGCTCCACCAGAGAAATATTGTTTCTCAAACGGAATAGTCTTCGCATTTCCATAAGGTACAGCTATTCCCACACCAGCATGAAACGCAAAAGAGTTACGATAATCGATTCTGATATTCTTAGCAAAATCAAACTCCCCTTTCAGATATTGAGCATAAGGAATTCCCAGAATAGCGTATTCACCATTACTGTTCTTCCGAATGTTTGCAGCCTTTGACAGAGCATACATTACATTTCCCGCCGATTCGAAATTAAAACGGATGGAGTATGAATTAGAAGCAATCGTATTATTGATAATCGATCCTCCCACGCTATTATAATTATAGCTATATCCCATATTTATAATCAGTCGATCCTGATAATTATACTGGAATATATGGTTCTGTCCTTTATTTATATAGTCTTCTTTAAATCTTTCAGAGATACGGGGCAAATAAAGGAAAGCAATATTTATCAAATCAATACGGTGTTGTATCTTCTGACGTTGCGTCCACTTGTAACTCCAGTTGCAGAAGCCATCGTACGTAGAATTCCGGGCGCAACTGATAATTATACTGCAAACCAAACTCTGTTGTCGCCCTGATCTTCCGTTTAAAATCAGAGGAAATAAAAGGGAACAGGAAATTAGGAAAGTTGATACTCGTTTCCACTCCATACTCCGTATAGTTATTATTTGAATAGCCTGCCTGAAGCCCGGAAATAACCTCATACGCTCCACGGAATTTTATCATAAACGTTTCCGACCCGCGAAAGAGATTCCTATTCTGGAAAGAAACGGAAGCTGCCGCTCCCAAGTCACCGGCAGAATTGGTTCCCTCTACCTCAAAGGATACCGATTTATGCTTGCTCTTAGTCAACATCACGTAACAATCGAGCATTGTTGAATCTCCAACTTGAGTCTCAATAAAACGGATATTCGTATATTTCAATGCAGACAAACGCCCGAAACTGGAATAAGTTTGCTGCACATCACGCTCATTAAACAAATCGCCGGAAGCAAACCGGAGGTTATCCGTAAGCACTTTAGGACGTAAATAGAGCTTATCCTTATAGTAAATCGGATATCCCTTATAATGAACCGAATCATCAATATCCACACTGCTCAAGGCAGAAGACTGCAAAACGTCATAATCCGTAATAAAATTAATCTTATTGATCCAATATTGCTGATGTGCCCTTGCTGAATCACTCGCATGCGCTTTATACATCTGCAAATGTTGAGTCAGATCTACATTATAAGTATTACGAACCGTATCGGCCGTATATCCGATATAATCCTTATTAAATTTATAATAGCCATTCCGAAGCAACTTATTCGTGATACGTTGCCTGTCCGCATCCAATACATTCACATCCAAATACATTCCTTCCTTCAACAAGCTTCTGGCAGAATCCTGTTTGAGAAGAGAGGCTATTTTAGGATCATAAATATCATATTTGATAGATTGAACAACGTAGGGTTTGCCGGCCGTTACATCATAATACAGCTTAATCTTTTTCTTTTTTATTTTAGTCGAACGCTTCACGGTTGCCGCCATATATCCCATATTGTGCACAGCCTTAGTGATCTCTTCTTCAGAGCGTTTCGCTTCGTCCTCGCTATATATTACAGGAGCATCCCCTATCCTTCTTAAAAATTTGTTTCCCCATTTGGTTGAATCACGTCCCGACAGATTGTAGACATAAAGTTGAGTCTTTATCAGGCTGAACCACTTGGCATTAGGATTTTGACGAACATACATACGTAAGGAAGAAGGCCGTATGTTTTTCTGGTCCGTACGAATTTTAACTTCATCCAGCAAATAAGAACCATCCGGCACAAACTTTGTGGTAGTACACGAAGCAAGTGACAAGACAGCAGCAGAAGCAAGTAAACAAAGAAAATTTCTCCTCATACGGTTTTACATCGATAGCATGAAAAATGCGCCTACAAAGATAAATTATATTTTCTGACGGGGAAAATAATTTAAGAAAAAGAGAGGAAAGTAAGGATAGATTGGAAATATCTTTATAGCTTTGCAAAAGAATATCAAATCTATGGCATCATTAAGTAAAAACAAAATAAAGTATATCCACTCGCTGGAACTGAAGAAAATACGTAAAGAAGAGCGGGTATTCCTGGCTGAAGGTCCTAAATTGGTAGGTGATTTACTCGGACATTTTCCCTGTCGTTTTTTAGCTGCACTCCCTCCTGGTTTCAGGAGCATCCGGGTATTGACGCAAGTGAACTGGTAGAAGTTTCACAGGAAGATCTTTCACGGGCCAGTTTATTGAAAACTCCCCAACAGGTACTTGCTATTTTCGAACAACCACAATATACTTTGGATCCGGAGGCAGTTCGTTCATCACTTTGCCTTGCATTGGACGATGTGCAGGATCCCGGAAATCTGGGTACCATTATCCGTTTGGCCGACTGGTTTGGCATCGAACATATTATCTGCTCGCAGAATACGGTAGATGTATATAACCCTAAGACCATACAAGCCACTATGGGGGGAATTGCCCGGGTGAAAGTGCATTATACTTCCCTCCCCGATTTTATCCGGTCGCTCGGAGATACTCCTGTGTTCGGTACGTTCCTGGATGGAAAAAACATGTATGAACAACCATTGTCGGCCAATGGCTTGATCGTAATGGGAAATGAAGGGAATGGCATAGGGAAAGAGGTAGCCACATTAATCAACCGAAAATTATATATCCCCAATTACCCGGCAGGCCAAGAGACATCCGAGTCTCTGAATGTAGCCATTGCTACCGCAGTAATCTGTGCCGAGTTCCGTCGACAGGCTGCATGGAAGTAAAATCAAAAGGATAAAATAAATAAGGGAATAAAGCTTCCCCCTTCTTTTCTGCTTCCTGCAGATACTCATTAAAACATTGGGAAGATTGATTCGAAACACTGGGAAGATTGATTTGAAACACTGGGATGTTTTTTAAAATCATCCAGTGTTTTTTATTTCTTCCATCTGACTTTCAGAAAGTAGCACTATCACTCCCGGCATCCATTCAACCGATTCAATCTCTTCGGTCAATGGGAACACACCTCGGACAACTCCTTCGTCAGTGATCTCCACTACCTGCTGCTTCATATATCCGACGGCAGGTATCAGCAAATAATGAGAAGCAAAGCGTTTCATTACAATCAGTTGTTTGAACGTCTTTGTTGTTGCCTGCGTTGATTCATCTGGCGTTCTTTTCTTTGCTCTATCCGTTCCTTTTGGATATGCTGTTCCACCTGAATCTGCTCCGGCTTCTTCTCACGATGAGTTCCCGTACGACGACGGTTCATCTCTTCCGGTGTCAGACGCTGAATGTCATCTTTATTCTTGTCTATGACCTTATGTAAAGAGTCGGCATTTTCTTTAGTAGCTATCTTCTTCAAAGAATCCGCTTTCAATGCTTCTATCTTATTCAAAGAATCGCGTACAGCAAATGCGAGCGTATCCGTACAATGATAACGAGTCATCATGAAGCGGTCGGCCAATACTGCCCCGCCTTTTTCCTGGCTATCCATCGGATAATAAATGAAACCTTTTATTTCTTTCATCGAACCTAATGTGTCTGCAAACAAACGAATTTGTTGCACACCCGGTTCAGTCACCATTTTCCAATGATTGATCGTATCTTTTTCATAAATCACCTGCATAGCCATAGTGACACCTCTTAAAGAGTCGGCAAGCATCGGCTCCAGGAAACGATACCGCACTTCCCATACCAATGTATCCCGGTCTTTGTAGTTAGAGTCGGTCGGCAAAGTAAATACATATTGATTATCCATCATTTCACCGGTCAAACGTACCATACGCTGCCACGGCCAGACATCGATGCTATCACCCTGCTTAGTCATTTTCGGTTTCTTATCACGCTTGGCTATCAGATCACCAACAAGTTCCTGTTCGTCTTTCAAGCGTTTTTTCACCTTATCATAAATTTTCGATAAAATCTCTGTGTTACGGGTATACCAAACCATGGATGAATCAAATGCAGCTTGTGTAGTCCCGTATTTCTTGAAAACGGCGTCGATATACAATGCTTTCTTATAGTTCTCACTATAAGGCAAATTATCTCCCATAGACTTTGCCACATGATAATCATACAGCAAATTCTCCATCTTCGATTCCGAGATTACATCACTGGGTCTTTTCACTTTACACCCGGCTACCGCAAAAACGAACATGCAGATGAGACACAGATGAAACCGAAATTTATTTTTCATGATCCGTAGCTTCCTTTTTATCTTTATCCAGCGAATGATAAGACTCATTCAAATATTTACTATAAAAGAGTAACAAGGCAATGATACCGCAACTGATAGCGGCATCCGCAAAATTAAAGATCGGACTAAAGAATATAAAATGCTCTCCACCCACAAACGGCATCCATGTAGGCCAGTTTGTATCTATAATCGGAAAGTAAAACATATCCACCACTTTTCCGTAAAACCAGGTAGAATATCCACCACCTTCGGGCATGAAACTGGCAATCTGCGAATGAGTGCTTTCATTGAAAATAACTCCATAGAACACGCTATCTATGATGTTCCCCAAAGCACCGGTCAGAATAAGAGCCACACAGACGATATAACCTGTTTTGAACCCTTTCTTTATGATTTTATAGAGATACCACCCTATCAATGCTACCGCAACAATGCGGAATGTTGTCAGGAATAACTTGCCGAAGATTTCCATACCGAAAGCCATCCCGTTGTTTTCGGTGAAATAGATATAAAACCAATCGGTCACACGTATACTTTCGTGCCAGTACATGTGAGTTTTAATCCAGACCTTGATGATCTGGTCAATAATCAATACGGAAAAGATAACGAGAAGGGCAATTCTCCCCTTCGTGAATAGTTTCTTCATGTGTTTATTATAAGTTAAACATAACGAGCTACAAGTGCCGTGCGTAAACTTTGCGCAGCTACTTGTAGCTCGTTACCTGTAGCCTACTTGCTATCTGTTATTTTTTACCACTGTTCTTTGCTTCAATGCTTAATGTAGCATGAGGAACAGCACGCAGACGTTCTGCCGGAATCAACTTTCCGGTTTCACGGCAAATGCCGTACGTTTTATTCTCAATACGTACCAAAGCAGCTTGTAATCCTTGGATAAACTTCAGCTGACGTTGTGCCAGTCGGGTCGTTTCTTCCTTGGAGAGCGTATTAGCTCCTTCTTCCAATACTTTATACGTAGGAGATGTATCGTCGGTATCATTACCGTCCAGTCCCATCAAACTTTTCTTCAACTGTTCATAGTCACGTTGTGCCAATTCCAGTTTCTCCATAATAATGGCACGGAATTCCTCGAGTTCCGCATCCGAATATCTAGTCTTTTCTGCCATAACTTTACAATTTTAAAAGGTTAATCAATATAGTATTAGTCTTTTATCACGTTCACAAACAATGAGAAGTCGTCAAACTCCAGCATTGTTCCGTCTTTCACTTCATCTACAAGTTCAAGAGATGTGCCTAAAACCTGGTTACAAATATAAGTATTATATTCATTTACCGCATCATCTGTTTGCGTATTTTTCGAGATTGTTATTTTTATTTTGTCTGTAATCTCGAAGCCGCTTGACTTACGTATATTCTGAATACGGTTCACCAGTTCACGGGCAATACCCTCGCGACGCAGTTCTTCGGTAATGGTCACTTCAAGCGCTACTGTCAGTTTGCCTTCATTGGCAACCAACCATCCCGGAATATCTTCACTAAAGATCTCGACATCCGATGCTTCAATAACAGCTTCCGCACCATCCAGATTTAATGTATACTTTCCGTTTTTCTCCAATTCACCGATGGCTTCCTGTGACATTTCTGCAACAGCAGCAGCTACTGCTTTCATTTGCTTGCCAAATTTCGGGCCTAGCTTTTTAAAGTCACATTTCACTTTTTTCACCAATACACCGGCTGCACCATCAACGAATCTGACTTCTTTTACATTCACTTCATTCATTATCAGGTTCTTCACAGCTTCGATATGAGCTTTCTGCTCTTCATCTACCACCGGAACCATGATACATTGCAGCGGTTGGCGTACCTTGATATTCACCTTGCGGCGCAATGCCAACACCATAGATGTAACATCCTGTGCCATTTGCATGCGGGCTTCCAGTTCCTTGTCTATCATTTCTTCCTGATATTTCGGGAATTCGGCAAGATGGACAGAAACTACATTGTCGCGTCCTGTTGCTGTAATCAAGTCAGTATACAACCGGTCTGCATAGAACGGAGATACAGGAGCCATCAGTTTGGCAACTGTTTCGAGACAAGTGTACAATGTCTGATAAGCAGACAATTTATCCTGTGTAAATTCACCACCCCAGAAACGTTTACGATTCAGGCGAACATACCAGTTGGACAAATTATCATTCACAAAATCAGAGATCAAACGTCCTGCCTTTGTCGGTTCATATTCATTATAGCATGTATCTACCTCCTTTATTAATGTATTCAATACAGACAAGATCCAACGGTCGATCTCCGGACGTTCTGCCATCGGTACATCCGCTTCTTTATACTCAAATCCGTCTACATTCGCATAAAGCGCAAAGAATGAATACGTATTATATAAGGTACCGAAGAATTTACGGCGAACCTCTTCCACTCCTTCAACGTCAAATTTCAGGTTATCCCATGGAGAAGAATTGGTAATCATGTACCAACGCAACGGGTCGGAACCATACTTTTCAATCGTAGTAAACGGATCGACAGCGTTATTCAAACGCTTGGACATCTTGTTACCGTTCTTATCGAGTACCAAACCGTTAGAGATAACAGCTTTGTAGGACACGCTGTCAAATACCATGGTAGCGATAGCATGCAAGGTAAAGAACCAACCACGAGTCTGGTCTACTCCTTCTGCAATAAAGTCAGCCGGATATACCTGACGGTTATCCAACAGTTCTTTATTTTCGAACGGATAATGGATCTGCGCGTATGGCATAGCACCCGAATCGAACCATACATCAATCAAGTCTGATTCACGCTTCATCGGTTTGCCATCTTTCGATACCAATATGACGTCGTCTACATAAGGACGGTGAAGATCAATCTTATCATAATTTTCTTCCGAATATTGACCCGGCACGAAACCTTTATCCTTGTATGGATTGGATTTCATAAATCCGGCAGCTACCGATTTCTCGATTTCATTATAAAGTTCTTCTACAGATTCGATACATATCTCATCCGTATTATCTTCTGTACGCCAAATAGGCAATGGAGTACCCCAATAACGAGAACGGCTAAGGTTCCAGTCATTCAGATTTTCCAGCCACTTGCCGAAACGGCCGGTTCCGGTAGATTCCGGTTTCCAGTTGATGGTTTTATTCAATTCCATCATTCGCTCCTTGCAAGCGGTAGAACGGATAAACCAGCTATCCAATGGATAATAAAGTACCGGTTTGTCTGTACGCCAGCAGTGCGGATAGTTGTGGACATGCTTTTCTATCTTGAAAGCCTTGTTGTCTGCTTTCATCATCATGGCAATGACAATATCCAACGATTCGGCAGCCTGCGCAGCTTTCTCATCGTATTTGCCATCCACCATAAATTGAGGATCATAAGCATTTTTCACCCATGCACCCTGATATTCTTTGTATTTATCTACATCAACACATTCTTTTACGAAATTCTCATCCAGCTCATTCAACAGATAGAATTTACCAGTTAAATCCACCATCGGACGAGTTTCGCCTTTCTTATTAATCATGAAAAGTGACGGGATTCCTGCAGCACGTGCCACATTCGCATCGTCTGCACCAAATGTAGGTGCAATGTGAACGATACCTGTACCATCTTCTGTAGTAACATAATCACCCGGTATTACACGGAAAGCCTTATCACTAGCTTTCCAAGTACCATTTTCAGATACTTCAACAGGTTTTACCCAAGGAATCAGCTGCTCATATTCCATACCGACAAGATCAGTACCTTTATATTCGGCAATCACTTTAAACGGTACAAGTTTATCTCCGGCTTTGTAGTCCTCCAATTTCAGATCAGCAGCTTTGCATTGAAGTGTACATTCAATAAAGCTTTTGCCAGAACAACCGTGATAGGTTCTCCGGTATAAGCGTTGTAAGACTGTACAGCCACATAGTCAATTTTGGGTCCCACACAAAGAGCCGTATTTGAAGGCAATGTCCATGGAGTAGTTGTCCAAGCGATAAAATAAGGAGTTCCCCATTCCGTCATTTCCGGTTTAGGATTCTTCATTTTAAATTGGGCAACGGCCGTTGTATCTTTTACATCCCGATAACAGCCTGGTTGATTCAACTCATGTGAGCTCAATCCTGTTCCTGCAGCCGGTGAATACGGCTGGATCGTATATCCTTTATACAACAATCCTTTTTTATGCAGTTGCTTCAATAGCCACCATAATGTCTCAATATAGCGATTATCATACGTGATATAAGGATGTTTCATATCCACCCAATATCCCATCCGATGAGTCAGGTCTTCCCACTCCTTGGTATATTTCATCACGTCTTTCCGACAAGCCGCATTGTAGTCGGCAACAGAGATTTTCTTACCAATATCTTCTTTTGTGATACCTAATGCCTTTTCTACACTTAGTTCCACAGGCAGTCCGTGCGTATCCCATCCGGCTTTACGCTTCACCTGATAACCCTTCATCGTTTTGTAGCGACAGAAAATGTCCTTAATGGTACGAGCCATTACATGGTGAATACCCGGCATACCATTAGCCGAGGGAGGTCCTTCGAAAAACACGAACGAAGGACAGCCATCACGTTCTGTCATACTCTTGGCGAAAACCTGGTTCTCGTCCCATTTCTTCAGCACATCTTTGTTCACCTGCGAAAGGTCAAACTGCGAATATTCAGTAAATCTCTTACCCATAGCTGTCTACGATTTTACTATTTACAATTTACAATTTGAGGGGTATCCCCATTTTTAAGGGTGCAAATTTACAAAAACATTTGTTTAGTTGAGCAAAAAGCTAGGACTTTTAATCGGATTCGTGTGAAGTTAACGATTATAAACCGCCTACAGCCTAAACAAAACAGGTATCTCCTTGTTTTAGTGGGAACCTAAAAGCACTTTAACTTATGAATTACGGTATTAGCATTTTATTCAGAGCAATCCCTTTGGCGATGGCTATTTTTTGCTTCGGATACGGAGCGTTTATTTATGGTTATGGAGATGACGGGAGTCGTGTTGTGGCCGGTCCTGTTGTGTTTTCACTCGGTATGATATGCATTGCACTGTTTTGCACGGCTGCCACTATCATCCGGCAAATCATACATACTTATAATAAATCGGCCAAATACGTTTTGCCGGTTATAGGCTATCTGGCAGCCATCATTACTATTATTGGAGGCATCTGCATTTTCAGTAATGCCACTTCCACCTCTGCATTTGTTGCAGGACACGTTATCACCGGCGTTGGATTTATTACCACTTGTGTAGCTACCGCCGCCACCTCTTCTACCCGATTCTCTTTAATTCCGAGGAATTCAAAAGCGACAAGTAATGAAGTTCCGGAAGGAGCTTTTTCCCTTAATCAGAGACGGGCATTGGTCATTGTTGCCATCATCGTTTCGCTGATCGCATGGATATGGGCATTTGTATTATTGGGCAACAGTCATTCTCATCCTGCTTATTTTGTGGCGGGGCATGTAATGGTCGGTCTGGCATGTATTTGTACCAGTTTGATTGCACTGGTAGCTACCATAGCACGCCAGATACGTAATGATTATTCAGAAAAAGAACGGAATAAATGGCCGAAACTGGTTTTATTAATGGGATCTATCTCTTTTGTATGGGGATTATTCGTGATTTTGGCGGATTCCGGAAGTGCAAACGGTACCACCGGATATATTATGCTCGGGTTGGGGTTAGTATGTTACAGTATTTCCAGCAAAGTAATCCTGCTGGCTAAGATATGGAGGCAAGAGTTCAAATTAGCCAACCGTATTCCTATGATTCCGGTATTTACGGCATTGGCTTGTCTGTTCCTGGCGGCTTTTGTATTCGAGCTTGCTACTATACATGCTGATTATTTCATTCCGGCACGTGTTTTGGTAGGTCTCGGAGCTATTTGCTTTACGCTGTTTTCTATCGTTAGTATATTGGAGAGTGGCACGTCTTCCAAATAAAAAAGTATTCTATAAAAAGGGCGTCACTATATGCCCCGGATAGTGACGCTATCCAAGGCATATAGTGACGCTATCCGGACAGCATAGCGTCACTCTTTTTATTTCTTGTATCTCACCTCATACAGGTCATTCCTGCGGTCTTTCAAGTTGCGTACACTACCATAAGTATGCAGTTCGTTCAGCAAATCCAGATCAACATCCGATACCAAAATCATTTCGGTGTTAGGAGTTGCCTCCGCCCTCTTTCCGTCCGTTGGAAAAGCAAAGTCGCATGGGGTAAATACCCCCGATTGGGCATATTGAATATCCATATTGTGCACACGGGGAAGATTTCCGACACTTCCGGCAATGACCACAAAACATTCATTCTCGATGGCACGTGCCTGCGCACAAACACGAACACGGGAATAGGCATTCTGGGTATCTGTCAGGAAAGGAACAAATAATATCTGCATTCCCTGATCTGCCATCAGGCGGGAAAGTTCGGGGAACTCGACATCATAGCAGATCAAAACTCCAATCTTTGCACAGTCCGTGTCAAAAGTATTCAGAAGTTTACCACCATTAAGTCCCCAACTTTTTATTTCATCGGGAGTGACGTGTAATTTCTCGTACATTTCGTAGGTTCCATCCCGTCGGCAAAGGAAACCTACATTATAAAGCAATCCGTCCTCTTTTACGTATGGCATACTTCCGGTTATAATGTTGATATTATAGCTAATAGCCAGATTCATAAACCGTTCCCGAATTTCATCCGTATACTTTGCCAATCCGCGAATAGCCTGCGATTCTCCTTTATCGTTATACTTCGACATCAAAGGAGCATTGAAATATTCCGGGAAAAGAACAAAATCACTTTTATAATCGGAGACTGCATCCACAAAGAATTCTACTTGTTCGAACAGGTCATCCAACGTTTTATAACTACGCATCTGCCATTGCACCAATCCTACGCGAACCGTAGTTTTGGGACTGATATATTCCTGTGTAGGTGGCTGATAATAGATATTATCCCACTGGAGCAAACAAGCATAATGTTTTGATTCTTCATCATTTGGCAGATAATTAGTCATTACCTTACGAACGTGAAAATCATTCGACAACTGGAAAGTAAGTACCGGATCATAAATTTCGCGTTGACGTACCCGTTCGATATATTCTTTCGGACGCATTTTGTCAGCATATTTATGATAATTCGGGATACGTCCGCCAAACATGATCGCTTTCAGATTCAATGTTTCGCAAAGCTCCTTACGATATTCATACATACGACGTGCGAGACGCAAACCACGATAGCCCGGGTGGATGAATACTTCAATGCCATACAGGATATTTCCTTTGGGATTATGTGTATTGAATGTTTCCTTACCCGTAACCTGTGCATACGTATGGTCGTTCTTTACTTTATCATAATCAACAATAATAGAAAGAGCACAACCAACTATTTTATCGTCAACGACTGTGACGATCTGACCCTCCGGAAAGATTTTAATCAACTTCTGTATCTGCTCACGAGTCCAAAACACATCGCTACCGTCAGAATAAACACGGGTAAACGATTGGGATAGTTGTACATAATCTTCTATTTGCAGATTGCGTATCTGCACTTTATTAATTTTTATCGGATGTTGTTCCATAACAATACGTGTTTTATAAAAGATAGTGCAAAGGTATAGTTAATCCTTTAATTGTGTTTTGAAACCAAGAAAAATTAATAATAGTATTTTATGTAAATTGAGTTATTCAATTCAAACTTATATACTTTGACATTACTCTAACTCTAATATTTCTTTTACTTCACCTTCTCCTACGTGCTTTCGTCCTTCTCCAAAGGTAAACTTAGTGCCTTCAGAAAAATTATCTCCTAAAGCTCTTCTAATAAGAAAAGCTATTTCAACTACCCCCTCATCTCCGGGATAAAAAGCCTCCCTATCAAGCAAAGTTATTTGACCAGAAGTTTTCGTCTCCTCAATAAAATCAAATAAAGGTCGATACCCACTATAAAATGGGGTTCTACGACCATCCTTATATAACCTTATACTAGCTATAATTCTAATCATAATAGTAACAATATAAAAAATAATCAACTAATTTGTGAGAATAAAGAATGGCGGACAATGTTAGCTATAAGTATATTCATCAAAGTTATTCTAATAAATTGAAAAACAAAAAAAATCAAATAGATATTTTCTAACATCAATTCATTTAATAGTCAAAAGGAATAATCGAACGATAATATCTTTTACACAAATATATATTTTATTGTATTATCTATTTTATGCATTCTTTTTCTGCAAATTCCAAAGGTGAAGAAGCACTCCTTCACCCACAAAATTCTTATTTACTGGTAATTCAGAAGAAAAATGAAGGAGTAGATTAAATAAATGTTTCTTATATATAGAGAATACAGCTTAAGCAGAAAGAAAAAAAGCAGCGTTTTAAGAGAAGGAAAGCGGCGCTTTAAGTAGGCTAAAGCATTGCTTTAGCTGCGGAAAATAGCTGCTTTTATTTGATTCTACTTCTTCTATCCACTTCTCTCTAATCTGGAAAATTTCAAAGATAAAACAATTAGATTTTCCAAAGAAATATTTTTTAAGCCAGAAACGGATATGAGAAATCATTGTAATAATCATGTCTTTTATTACATTGATATTTCGAAGTCAATATGCTCAAGACAGAATCAACTTTTGAATCATTTTCATATAGGATGAGCATATAAATACTATCTTTGCGAATATCAATCATGATAAAAGAGTACCCCAAAAGATAAAGAAAAGATATGAATTCCAACAAATTCTCCTATCAAGGACAAATCGAGACTATTCTTCATTATCTAAATTCCATGATACAAAAGAATTGGACAGGTAAAACTGCTGATGAGTTCAATCGTTTGATGTCTATACCAGAATTAGCTAAAATAGCATGCATGTCTGCTCGCAATCTTCAGCTGATGTTTAAAGCTTACACTAGCGAAACAATACATCAATATATCATTCGCACACGTATGGAATACGCCCAGCAATTACTCAAAGATAATAAAAAAAGTATAGCTGAAATATATGAATATATTGGATTTGCTAACCAGTCAGCTTTAAATAATACACTTCAAAAAAAATACAATCTCACTCCTCGAGAACTACAAAAGAAATTATTGGAAACAAGTCATACTTATCCTTCATGTATTTCTCCTTACCGCATAGTGGAATCAGAAACAATACCTGTCTTATTTTTATCTTATATTGGCAATTATGACACTTGTAGCACAGTTGCTTTTGAGACATACACTTGGGATTGCCTATATAAATATGCTAAAGAAAACTCTTTATTACCAGATAAGGAAGATTATTGGGGGATAGCTTATGATGATACAGACATTACCTCATTAGAAAAATGCCGTTTTTACGCTTGTATAGCCATTCAAAAAAGAGTAGGATCCAATCCTCCTCTTACTAATCCAATAAAACATATGGATTTACCTCAAGGTACATACGCAGTTTATATTCATCAAGGAGATTATGCATTGTTAGATGCCTTCTATGAGATAATATTGAAACAATTACCGCAATCATATTGCTTAGGAGAAACTCCAATCTTGGAACATTACTTGAACTCTCCCGCTGACACAGATGTGAAAGAGCTTCTTACTGAAGTTTGGATTCCAATCATTAAATAATTTTGTATAAGGGTGAAATATCACTCTTATACAAAATTAGTAACTATCATGCCTGATATACACTCTTTATCAAAGACTTAGGACAATACCCGAGGATATCAATAGAAATCTTTTCGGCTTCCTCTTTTGATATATTTTCATTAATAATATAGTGCTTAAAAACATTTTCCTTTTCTTTATATGCATAAGATAAAAGCAGCGGCCCTGCTATTGTTCGCAATTGCGAGTCTCTAAAATCATCACTTTGATTTCTGCCTAAACCAACACGTGTAGAATGTAAAATAATTGATTTATTTTCTCTATCACGACAATCTTCAACAGCTTCTTTTAAAACAAATTCTTCCTCCAAAGTATTATAATCTAAATTCTTATCCTCAACAATGAATTTTAAAACATTATTTGGTCCGAATTTTATTGTGCCATCATCAAACTGCGCACTTCTTATCAAGATACCATAATATATATCAGTACTATCAGATAAGCAAAGATCAATACCTCCTCTGGTGCCACCTTTAATTTTTGAATTCTTCGTCATGCCTGTACGATGAACATAAAATTTTCCATAATTATTCTTTTGCAGTTCATTTCCATGCACAAACCCATCATTAAACTTTGGGTGCTTAAAATAAGCTTCTACTTCAATTGGGTAAATCCGCAACCCATTACTCAACTCAAACATATAATTTGTAACTATCAATTTATTAATTGTTTGAAGCTGTTTCTCTATTTCCTTAAAGTCACTACATTGTATTAAAATTGCAATTTCTTTTTTCAAAGTATCCATGATTATTATAATATTAAATTTCTTTGGGTAAAGATAATCTTTTTAGTAAAGAGTTGTCTGAATATATCAACTTTTTTTTATTTCTCACTTAGATGATATCAAATAGTCAACAACAGAGTCCCAATTCGGATACTGCTCCGAACCAAATAATATCAATTCACCACTAAAATTTTCCGCACCATTTTTGAGGCGATCATCTATCAAGAAGTCTCCTTTGTTTAAATTTTTATGATGGCTAAGAATTAATCGTTTATAGCTATATGTACCTAACCATTTTTTCACCCATACAAGTTTATCCGACCAAGCAGAAGGATTATTCCAAGGTGCCGTGGAAAGAATGTACACATCATAAAAACGTACTAAACGATGGAAAGCATCAATTGCTCCTTTATATGGATACATTTTCGCAAAAATGTTAGGAACTTCATCATATCGTCCCTCATATTCTTTCTTTTCGTATTCACTCAATTTGTTAATACCTGATTGGAAGTCAACTAATACATTATCCATATCAATATAAAGTATAGGTTTGAAAGTCGATAACGCTGATATCATACAATTTTTATTTTATAAATTTTGAATTTAATGAATTATCCCGTAGTGATGCTATTCTTATCCTGTTGACAACAATCTGACAAGGCTACCATTTATCCATCGATTCAGTTTTACACCAATCAAAAATAATATTGTAAATCCAATAATTAGTTCCATATTTCTTACTTATTTTATTTTTTCTACTTATTATTTAGTCACAGTCCAAGACAAACAATTCAATGCACCTCCCCATTTCTTTATAATCGGAGCTATATTAATCTGGTAAATTCGTCCATCATAGGAAGGATGCAATTCTTTTATCTGGCTTAAAGCCTCTCCATCTGTAGGTAATCCAAGTCCGGGAATTATGATTACATCACGTGTCTGAAGCATATTTATATATGCCCAACTATTTTCATCATACTTGCTAAGTTTTAAATCTATAACGGCAAAATCGTCACTCAATCTACGTCTCATTTCTCGTTCTATCTCTGGAGGATAAACTTTCAAGTTGACCAATATCTTACCATCACCAATATTATGAATAATTCCATCTGTATGACCACAGATATCATATTTGTCCCATGGTAGAAATACAATATCTGCTCCATAAAAGTTTTCCTTTAGTATTGCCAGTACTTCGCTCTGGTCAATCTGTGAATTTTCCTGAAATACCTTTTCTGTCATGATGACAATTGGTTTCCGACCTCTCATACATGATCCTATCCACTTTGAATTCGCTTCACACACGACTACATTTCCCCCATCAACAATAAGTGGAGACTGTGTAATATCCATATCTCTACTCATAGCTTTAAGTACAGGAATAATATTAGTTTTGTACTGTGGCTTATCCTTCAAATAATCAGGTTCATAGCGAAATTGAATATAAGACTTAAATCCCCACTGTATTGGCATATAATCTCGACACCAATAATCTTTAGTGTGTAGTAATGTACCATGCTCTATATGGTGGTAAACAAGAATGTCTGATATTTCTTTATAAACATTGGGATAATGCCAAGCAAAAAGACTTGAGAAATAAATGGCATCTTTATACTGTTCTGTAACCATAATCTTACCTAACGAAAAACCAATAATAATATGTTATAACTAGAAAAATGCCATTTGGCAATATCCATAGATTAAAACGATCTCACAAATATCACAATGCAAAGATAAGTGCATAGCCAAACAATCTATTTACTCAAAAATGCAAAACGATTCGTATACCTTCATTTAAATGATTTTACATGTGATTATCTATCAATAGTATATAAAACAATTATGACACCCTACCATTGGTACGATGTCATAATCTTAATAGAACCATGCCAAGAAACCGAAGTCATAATGACATGATGAAATTACACTAACCTAATTTATTTATTTTTTTTCCAAAGCTTGCTCATATCTTCCAGTGTCTTACCTTTCGTTTCGGGTACCCAACGCCAAACGAAGATGGCAGCAGCCACACAGATTATGCCATATAAACTATATGCAAACATCGGGCTGAAGTCATACAGTGCCGGGAAAGTAGAAGATACAATGTAATTGAATATCCATTGGAATGCTACGGCGATTGCCACCGCTTTACCACGGATCGTGTTCGGGAATATTTCCGAGATCAACACCCAGCAAATCGGTCCCCAAGACATCATAAAGAATGCTGCATACACAATCACTGAAAGTACCGGGAGAACACCCTTTATTGCCATGCTATCACACATTGCTACCGCAAATGCACCTACAGCCATACCAATAGAACCGATTATCAATAGTGGTTTACGTCCGAAGCGGTCTACAGTGAAGATTGCAACCAATGTAAAGACAATGTTTACAATACCCATAATAACTGTCTGCATCATGCCACCTCCTTCTGCACCTGCATTTTCGAAAATACGAGGAGCATAATAAAGTACCGCATTAATACCGATAGCCTGTTGGAATACAGAAAGCAAAATACCGATCACAATTACTGCCACTCCATAAGTAAAGATTTTCTCTGTCTTTTCATGAGCAGTAGCTTTAATATCATTAAGAATTTCCTGTGCTTTTGTCTTACCATTGATCTTTTCAAGGATCGAATAAGCCTTTTCATCCTGCTGTATCAATACAAGATAACGAGGAGTCTTGGGAACAAAGAACAACAACAGACCGAAGAAAGCGGCAGGGAAAGCTTCCGAACCGAACATGTAACGCCATCCTTCATAAACAGTCCACATATCAGATTCAGCACTAACAGACAGTACACCGGCTGCATCTTTCAAAATAATAGGATTTTGATGGTCGCCCATAATCAGGAAATTCACGAAGTATACTACCAACATACCGAAGATGATAGCAAACTGGTTACACGATACAAGCGTTCCACGAATATTAGAAGGAGCAATTTCAGCAATATACATCGGACAGACTGCAGAAGCCAGTCCAACACCGATACCGCCCAAAACACGATACAAATTAAAAGCAATCAGCAAATCCATGTTCGGCTTTCCATATTCGAAAAACAAGACTTCCGGATAATAGGAACCTAATGCTGAAAGGAAAAAGAGTACGGCAGCAAGCCTTAGAGAATTACGACGTCCCAAACGGGAAGCAAATATACCGGAGATCGCACCACCCAGTACACAGCCAATCAATGCACTGGAAGATGTGATTCCATGCATTACTTTATTGTATTGAAAATCAGAGGCCGAAAGGAAAAAAGCCTCCAAGCCTTTCTCTGCACCGGAAATAACCGCTGTATCGTATCCGAAAAGCAGTCCTCCCAAAATGGCGACAGAGGTTATCGAATATAGGTAGAGTTTACTACCCTCGTTCGTTGTATTAATCATGGTTATAAGTAGATAAAGTAGTGTTGTAGTAGTTGGATTTATATCACCACAGATTTCACAGATTGACACAGATAAAATTCAAAATAAGAGAGAAGAAAATCAATCTGTGACAATCCGTGTAATCTGTGGTGGGGTTAATTAGCAATACATATTCAGAATTGCTTCATAAAGTTCTTGTTTACCGCTAGTCTGTTTCGGTTCACCGTTTGCTTTTGCATAAGCAACTACATCTTCCAAAGTCAACTTGCCATCTTCAAACTCCTTACCTTTACCGCCATCAAATGAAGCGTAACGGTCAGCCAGCATTTTCTTATAGGGAGATTCGTTCAGCAGAGCAGCTGCGCTTTCCAATGCACGAGCCATAGCGTCCATACCTGCGATGTGAGCGATGAAGATATCTTCCAGGTCAGTAGAGTTACGACGAGTTTTAGCGTCGAAGTTTGTTCCACCGTTACCCAAACCGCCGTTGCGGATAATTTGCATCATAGCTTGTGTCAGTTCGTAGTTATCAATCGGGAATTGGTCTGTATCCCAACCATTCTGATAATCACCACGGTTAGCGTCAATAGAACCCAACATGCCGTTGTCTACTGCTACTGCCAATTCGTGTTCGAAAGTGTGACCAGCCAAAGTTGCGTGGTTTACTTCAATGTTCACTTTGAAATCTTTATCCAGCCATGAGCTTTCAGGAATCCGATTACTGTTTCTGTATCTACATCATACTGATGTTTTGTCGGTTCCATCGGTTTCGGTTCAATCAGGAAAGTACCTTTGAAACCACGGGCACGAGCATAATCACGAGCGATGGTCAGCATTTTTGCCAAGTGTTCTTTTTCACGTTTCTGATCTGTATTCAGAAGAGACATATAGCCTTCACGGCCACCCCAGAATACATAGTTCTGACCACCCAGTTCGATCGTTGCATCGATTGCATTCTTGATCTGAACAGCAGCACGAGCTACTACGTCAAAATCAGGGTTAGTAGCAGCACCGTTCATATAACGTGCATGGCCAAATACGTTGGCAGTACCCCACAACAGTTTGATGCCTGTTTCAGCTTGTTTCTGTTTTGCGTATGCTACGATTGCTTTCAAGTTAGCTTCGTATTCTTCGATGCTTGCACCTTCAGAAACCAAGTCTACATCGTGGAAACAGTAGTATTCGATACCCATTTTCTGCATGAATTCGAAACCTGCATCCATTTTATCTTTTGCAGCTTGTATAGCGTCAGCATTACTATTCCAAGGGAATTGTTTTGTTCCGCCACCGAATTGGTCGCCACCTTCAGCACACAAAGTATGCCACCATGCCATAGCGAATCTCAACCAATCTTTCATCTTCTTACCGTTGATAACCTTTTCAGCATCGTAGTAACGGAATGCCATCGGATTCTTACTATCTTTACCTTCGAACTTAATCTTTTCAATTCCCGGGAAAAATTCTTTTGTTGCCATAATTCTTTTATTTTTAAAATGGTTATTATTTAAATTGTTAATTATTTATCTGAAGACAGAACTGGAGCCGGTATGTTACCGGTCATCGACTTTTCAAGACGGTATTTCCATTTTGCGTACGCGTCAGCATATTCCTGTCGTTTTGCCACATTAGGCTCAATCACATCCAGTTTGTCAAGCGTAGCAAATGCCTCATTGTTATCCTTGTAGATACCTGCACCGATGCCCGCACCTTTCGCAGCGCCTACGGAACCATCCGTATCGTAAAGCTCGATAGTAGCTCCTGTGACTCCCGCCAAAGTATCGCGGAAGATAGAACTCAAGAACATATTAGCGTGTCCGGCATGGATCATCTTCACAGGAATTCCCATTTGCTCCATGATATCAATGCCATATTTAAAAGAGAATACAATACCTTCTTGAGCGGCACGGATAATGTGGTGTTTGCCATGCGTATTAAAATCCAGTCCACGGATACTGCAACCGATTTCTTTATTATTCAGCATACGTTCGGCACCGTTACCAAAGGGCAGGATACTGATTCCCGCACTGCCGATAGGCGCTTTGGAAGCCAATACATTCATTTCATTATAAGATATTCCTTCGGGAGCAATGTTGCGTTTCACCCATGAGTTGAGAATACCTGTTCCGTTGATGCAAAGCAATACTCCCAAACGTGTCTGATCTATGGTATGATTGACATGCGCAAAGGTATTGACGCGTGACTGCGGATCATAGTTCACTTCACCGTTCACGCCATAAACCACTCCCGATGTTCCTGCCGTAGAAGCAATCTCTCCAGGATTAAACACATTCAAAGAAAGGGCATTGTTAGGCTGGTCGCCTGCACGATAAGTAATCGGTGTCCCTTCTTTCAGTCCAAGCTCTTTGGCAGCTATTGCATTTACACGTCCCTGCTCTGCGAAGGTCGGTTTAATATCTGCAATCAAAGAAGAATCAAACCCGTAATAATCCATTAAGAAATCAGCCACCCGATTGTTCTTGAAATCCCAGAACATACCTTCCGAAAGCCCGGAAACAGTTGTACAGATTTCTCCACTCAACTTCATGGCAATATAATCGCCCGGCAGCATTATCTTATCAATCTGCTCATAGATGGCCGGTTCGTTTTCTTTAATCCACGCCAACTTGGAAGCGGTAAAATTTCCCGGTGAGTTCAACAAATGAGAAAGACATCTCTCCTCCCCGATTGTCTCAAACGCTTTCTGACCGTATGGCACCGCACGAGAGTCACACCAGATGATAGCAGGACGCAATACATGCTGATTCTTATCAACACAAACCAATCCGTGCATCTGATAAGAGATACCGATGGCTTTAATTTCAGCGGCACTCACTCCGGATTCGGTCATAATAGCCTGCGTGGACAACTTTAAGTTTTCCCACCAACTTTCAGGATCTTGTTCCGCCCATCCGGGATTCACTGCAATAATATTCGCTTCTGTTTTCGGAAAAAATGCCGAGGATACACATTTACCAGTCTCCGCATTTACCAAACTCGCTTTTACAGACGAGCTACCTATGTCATAACCTAATAGAAACATAATTTTATTTACGATTAAACGATTTACTATTTACGATTTACTCTCAATGTCCGACAATTAATGCTTTAACATCCAACGCCTAATACTTAATACTTGATACTTGAACAGGGTCTACCTTCTTACCTTATTATATATCTTCTTATCAAATTTATAATAACGGGCAGCACGGTGAGCCACTCCTTGTTGTTTTTCTTCCAAAGGAACTACATATTCCATCATTGCTATTTTTTTATGGAAGTTACGCACGTCCACGGCTTTGTCGTATACTAATTCAAAAAGAGTCCTTAATTGTGCGGCTGTAAATTTACGCGGAAGCAGTTCGAACAACATGGAAGGATTAAATTCTACGAACTGACGAATATAAGTCATTGCCTCCTTTATAATCAGATTATGGTCGAAAGCCAGTGTTTTCACGTCTTTCAAAGCGACCCAGCAAGCCTGATGATCGTCCAGATTCTTATCCAACGTACGATCTATCTTCACCATCGACAAATATGCAATGGTAACAATACGCTCCACTTTTGACTGCATAGCTCTTTCCAACCAACGTACATCTTTCGGATTACTCGTTCTGTTTTTAGAACCAAATGCTTTAAACTGCATCAGATTCACATTTTTAAGTCCTGTCAGTTCATACAAAACTCGTTGTGCAGCTTCATCCAGGGCTTCATCCATATAGATAAGACTTCCGGGAAGTTTCATATCATGATATACTTCTCCATTATCCTCACCTGCACGTTTTACAAGCAACACTTTCAGTTGTTCTCCGTCAAAACCAATCACTACACAGTCTACTGATATATGATTGTTTGCTAAAGGTGTATTTTTCTGTAAATTTTGCATATCTATTTCTTTAAGACGATGCAAATATAGAGGCTAAAAACCATCAAAACAAAAATAAGAACTATGCTATAAAACATTGTTTTTCATATAAATACATATCATACATTCTACAATATGAATAGTTAGTGTTATCTTACGAATTACAATATGTATTTTAGTATTTCCACGGGTGAGTAATTGTATAAAGTACAAAAACTAGATGGACGCTTTATTATCAGTACTTTTCATATCTTTTCCAACAGACACCCGGAAAGGTACTTATTGTATTTTAAACGATATGTCATTTTGTACCTTATCGTTTTTTATTCTATCTTTGTCGGGTAAATATTAAAAAATCTAAAATGGAACGTCATCCAGTCATTTTATCCATTGCCGGCTCCGATTGTTCGGGAGGCGCAGGTATTCAGGCAGACATAAAAACAATCTCGGCTTTAGGAGGCTATGCAGCATCGGCCATCACTGCCATCACCGTACAAAACACACTGGGGGTACGCGCCGTACAGTCTATCTCTCCGGATATGGTTCGTGGGCAAATAGAAGCCGTGATGGACGACCTGCAACCGGTTGCCATCAAAATAGGAATGATAAATGACATTCAGATCGTTCGTGTAATTTCCGACTGTCTACAAAAATATTCGCCTGCATACGTCATTTACGATCCGGTAATGGTGTCTACCAGCGGAAAGAAACTTATGACAAATGAAGCGATAGAAGAAATCAAAAAAGAACTTTTACCGCTTGTCACATTAATCACCCCTAATATTGATGAAGCAAAAGTACTTACAGGTAAAAGTATTCACAACATTCAGGATATGCAGACCGCTGCCAAAATGCTGACGGATGATTATCAGACTAATATCTTACTAAAAGGCGGACATCTGGAAGGAGACAATATGTGCGACCTTTTGCATACGTCCGAATTTATCTACCATATATATGAGGAGAAAAAAATAGAAAGCCATAATCTGCATGGAACGGGATGTACCCTCTCTTCCGCTATTGCCACCTATCTTGCCAAAGGCTACCCCATGCGAGAATCCATCCAGCATGCGAAAACATATATCACTCAAGCCATTATCGCAGGAAAAGAATTGAATATCGGCCATGGTAACGGCCCTTTATGGCATTTTCCGGACACCGTTGCACAAATGTGTACTTTTTGTGCGGTTGTATCATAAAAATACGTAACTTTGCACCCGCAATTAAAAATCAATTAAATAATAAAAATATGAAAGCATTTGTATTTCCCGGTCAAGGCGCTCAATTTGTAGGAATGGGTAAAGACCTGTATGAAAACTCAGCTTTAGCAAAAGAATTGTTTGAAAAAGCAAATGATATCCTCGGATATCGCATTACAGATATCATGTTCGACGGCACAGACGAAGATCTTCGTCAGACAAAGGTTACTCAACCTGCCGTTTTCCTTCACTCTGTTATTTCTGCTCTTTGCATGGGCGATGACTTCAAACCGGAAATGACTGCCGGCCACTCACTTGGTGAGTTCTCTGCATTGGTTGCTGCCGGTGCATTGAGTTTTGAAGATGGATTGAAACTTGTGTATGCACGTGCAATGGCTATGCAGAAAGCTTGCGAAGCTACTCCTTCCACCATGGCTGCTATTATCGCATTGCCGGATGAAAAAGTAGAAGAAATCTGTGCAGCAGTAAATGCAGAAGGTGAAGTTTGCGTACCGGCCAACTACAACTGCCCGGGACAAATCGTTATCTCCGGCTCTGTACCGGGTATCGAAAAGGCTTGCGAACTGATGAAAGCTGCCGGAGCCAAACGTGCTCTTCCGCTGAAAGTGGGTGGTGCTTTCCATTCTCCATTGATGGATCCTGCTAAAATAGAACTGGAAGCTGCTATCAAAGCTACCGAAATACATACTCCTAAATGTCCGGTATATCAGAATGTGGATGCACTTCCTCACACTGACCCTGCAGAAATCAAAAAGAACCTGGTTGCTCAATTGACTGCTTCCGTACGTTGGACACAATCAGTAAAGAATATGGTTGCTGACGGTGCTACTGATTTTACAGAATGTGGCCCGGGTGCCGTACTTCAAGGATTGATTAAAAAGATTGACGGTACTGTCAATGCTCACGGTATTGCATAAATATCCGTAAGACAGACTTCATCTTTAAATGATATAGAGCGTGTTGGTAATAGTTCCAACACGCTTTTTTTTATATGAAAACCATAAATGGAATACAAACGAACATGTTGTAAAACACCCTGATACTTTTCTTTTCCGGCAAACTTTCCGAATCTTTCTTTTGTTTTTATTATAGGAATCATTTACTCAAATTTATGAGCCATGAAAATACATGAATATCAAGCGAAAGAGATTTTCTCCAAGTACGGAATACCTGTCGAGAGGCACACTTTATGCCGTACTGCCGCAGGCGTCCTGGCTGCATACCGGAGGATGGGAACAGACAGAGTGGTTATAAAAGCACAAGTATTAACCGGAGGTCGGGGAAAAGCCGGAGGAGTGAAACTGGTAAACAATACGGAAGATGCTTATCAGGAAGCCAAGAACATTCTCGGAATGAGCATTAAAGGTCTTCCTGTCAATCAAGTTCTGGTCAGCGAAGCGGTTGATATTGCTGCAGAATATTACGTCAGCTATACCATCGACCGGAATACACGTTCTGTCGTTCTGATGATGAGTGCATCCGGTGGTATGGATATTGAAGAGGTAGCCCGTCAGACACCGGAGAAAATCATCCGATATTCAATCAATCCGTTCATTGGCCTTCCCGACTATCTGGCAAGGCGTTTCGCTTTCACTCTCTTCCCCCAAATGGAACAGGCAGGTAAAATGGCTGCCATCCTTCAGGAACTTTATAAAATCTTTGTGGAGAATGACGCGTCGTTAGTGGAAGTAAATCCGCTGGCACTTACAAAGAAAGGTACGTTAATGGCCATTGACGCAAAGATCGTTTTTGATGACAATGCGCTCTATCGGCATCCGGAGATTCATGCTTTGTTTGATCCGACGGAAGAAGAAAAAGTGGAAGCAGATGCCAAAGATAAAGGATTCAGTTATGTTCACATGGACGGCAATATCGGTTGTATGGTAAATGGCGCCGGACTTGCCATGGCTACTATGGACATGATTAAACTTTACGGCGGTCAGCCTGCTAATTTTCTCGACATCGGTGGCAGCTCCAATCCTGTCAAGGTTATTGAAGCTATGAAACTCTTATTGCAGGATGAGAAAGTAAAAGTGGTTCTGATTAATATTTTCGGTGGGATTACTCGTTGCGATGATGTAGCAATGGGACTTCTTCAGACATTCGAGCAGATAAACAGCAATGTCCCCGTCATCGTCCGGCTTACAGGCACCAATGAACATATCGGACGGGAACTGTTACGGAATTACAGCCGTTTCCAAATAGCCACAACGATGAAAGAGGCTGCTCTTATGGCTCTGAAAGCATAATACGTACCAAATCACTAAAAAATAAAGCAATTATGAGCATACTAATAGATAAATCCACCCGTTTGATTGTGCAGGGAATCACTGGCAGAGACGGGCTTTTCCATGCCAAGAAGATGAAAGAATACGGAACCAATGTGGTCGGGGGTACTTCTCCGGGCAAAGGAGGAACAGATGTGGACGGAATCCCCGTATTCAACACCATGTATGATGCTGTCGAGCAGACAAAGGCTAATACCTCCATCATTTTCGTTCCGGCACGTTTTGCGGCAGATGCTATCATGGAGGCAGCGGACGCAGGCATCCGTATCATAGTCTGCATTGCAGAAGGAATTCCCACACTGGACGTGATTAAGGCGCATCGGTTTGCCGAACAAAAAGGCGCCATGTTGATCGGGCCTAACTGTCCGGGACTTATCTCTCCGGGAAAAAGCATGGTTGGCATCTTACCGGGACAAGTCTTTTTAGAAGGAAATGTAGGTGTCATCAGCCGTAGCGGAACACTTACTTACGAGATTGTATATCACTTAACAGCTAATGGAATGGGACAATCTACCGCTATCGGCATCGGGGGCGATCCTGTTGTAGGGCTTCACTTCCGCCAACTGCTGGAAATGTTTCAGAATGATCCGGAAACAGAAGCAATCGTCCTGATTGGAGAGATTGGAGGAAATGCGGAAGAACAAGCGGCCGAATATATTCGTAATAATGTAACTAAACCTGTGGTAGCATTTATTGCCGGACAATCAGCTCCTCCGGGAAAACAAATGGGGCATGCAGGCGCTATTATTTCGGGAAGTTCCGGTTCGGCAAAAGAGAAAATTGAATCTTTGGAAGCAGCTGGTATCCGAGTGGCACAAGAGCCTTCGGATATACCCAAACTATTGAAAAAGTAACCTCCAAAAGAGAAATAAAAAACAGAAGTAGTAATATTACAGATGCAGATTCACTCAAAATAAGTAATTTCATACTTATCATTTTAAGTGAATCTGCATTTATTTTACATACCTTTCTTTATACCTAATTTTATAAGAAGAGCATTCATCGGATAAGCGCAGAAGAAACCGAAAAGCATAGCCAACTGCATCATAAACCAGAATATCCATGTATCTTTGGGCAATGGCTCATTGATGAACAGCACAAAATAAACAATTGCCATCCAACCGTACATTCCTACCTGCCAGGATAAAAGAGAAAAGAAATCTGCTTTGAAAGCGCGTGTCAGCGCGTTCCCCACAGAGATTTTTTCCATTTCCCGAATCGCATAAAACTGAAAATAAACGCCAATAATCAAAGCTAATACAAAATCGAGTACCCAATTCCCAACAAGTTGACTGCCTGCAACAGTTACAGGAACATAATTCGTAAACCACTCTCCTATGATATCTGCCAATGTGCAGCCTGCGCCACAATGAAGAGCCGACAAAGCTACCGATTGCCAATAAGGACGCCTCATCTCTCCCATTGACATATCCATATCTTTCATGTCAGACATGCCCATCCCTTTCATCCCGTCATCCTCCATCTTCATCGGACTGCTCCGCCCGAACTTATTATACGCCCATAAAGCTAAATAACTTCCCCACAATGCAGATAATATCCAAACTGCATTCATTATTTTCATTGATTGCGGACGATGTGTCAGGTCTATGGCAATATGTACTGCTATTCCGATACCTGAACAGACTAAGAATACGGCTATTAAATTGAGCATGATTGTATGTTTTAAAAGATTCAGACTACAAAACATACTTTATTTGCGAATAGTTCAGTCCACTACTTTTTAATTTTGCCTGTCGAACTATTCCACACACGAGTTGTTATCATTTCATAATCAAAACAATAAAAATATGAGCAGACGTAGACAATTAGAGCATGAAGTATCTGTTGCTCAAGAAAGAATAAAGAAAGCCGCAAAAGATACACCGAAGAATATCCTGAAATTATGGGAACAAGAGCTGGTAGACCTGGAATTGGAACTCAATAATATGGTGGATGATGAAGAAGATAATAATGAGGATTAACAGAAGAAGGGCGCGCTAGTTTCCTAGTGCGCCCTTCTCTATTACTGTCTATTTATTCAGTATTAGTTCTTTGGCAATGCTTCTTTCACTACCATTGAACGACCTACATATTCTGCACCGTTCAATTGTTTGATAGCGTTGTTAGCTTCTGTATCATCCGGCATTTCGATAAACGCAAAGCCTTTTGATCTTCTAGTTTCACGATCTGTGATTAACTTTACTGAAGCAACTGTTCCATACTCTTCCATTACATTTCTCAAATCCGATTCCTTAACATTATAGCTAAGATTTCCAATGTACAAATTCATAAAATACAAATATAAAAAATTAATAATTCAATAAGAAAGTTTTAGGAAGATCTTAATTAGAAATGGATATGCTCAAATAAATGAGAAGATACACGTAAAAAAATCAAATCGTAATAAACCTCTTTATTGTTGTTGGTACAAAGGAAAGCATTATTTGGAGATAATGCACTATACTCCCTCCTTTTTCTTTTCTCAAAACATCTTTTTTATGAAAATAGGCCAATACTTAACGTTTAAACTCTATTATATCAAACTATCTGCCACCAATTATCTGATTAGCCTTCTATAGTTTCTTTGTTATAAGCTCTTTGAAAAACAAATACTTATAGTTAATTCTGCATCAGAAAATTAAAGGCTACCTTCTTTGAAACAGAAGATAGCCTTTATTATATACCAATTTACGTTTGCAGATTATCCACAATGGAAATACTTATGTACGAGATCTAACATCTCCATCGGCTTTCCTTCCAAATCCGCACGCAACGTTTTATCTTCGTAACTGCGAAGTCTGCGGATGATACCATCAATCATTGCCGGACTAAAGACATTATATTGTTCAAAGATTGCCCGTTGTTGCTGCAGGCAATCAGCAGAAGCCTCACAGCTATCTGGCAGTTGTGCCAGTGAATTTAGTTTATCTTCATTCTCTTTCTGATGGATATTCACATTCACATACGTCTTTTGAGCGATATCCAGCGCATTTTCAATTTCAAAGCCATGACGGCAGGCAACAGCCAAACCGGCCAACAGTTGATACAAATCTGCCGAACCATCCGGAGAACGCATTTCTACAGTCTGCTTCTGGCTGGTGTCAAAATGGCTTTCGGCTTCCAACGGATTAGCTAATGTACACATATCTGTTTTTGCAGCCCATCCCAATGGCACACGTACTAATACGGAACGGTTACGATCTCCCCAGCAAACATTGGTAGGTGCCTCCTGATGAGGAACAAGACGGAAATAAGAAGTAGGATTGGTATTTCCAAAGGCAGTGATTGAAGGAGCAAGCACCATCATTCCGGCAATTGCTTTACGCGCTGTTTCCGACAAAACGCCGTCTTTCAACATTTGGTTCTTTCCGTCTTTCATGATACGCATGTGTACGTGCAAGCCCGACCCTGCCTTACCGGCTGTAATTTTAGGAGCAAAGGTCACATTATATCCATATCTGTATCCCAGATTACGAATCACCCATTTGGCAATCATCAACTGATCTGCCGCCTGCGATACGGGAACCGGCAGAAACTCAATCTCATTCTGCTCATAAATATAGCCATCCAGCGTAAAATTACCCACTTCGGAGTGTCCATACTTTATTTGCCCGCCTGTCTGTGCGATATAAGACATACATTGAGTGCGGAACTCATTAAATTTAGCGTATGGACCCGATTCGTGATAACCACGTTGGTCGGTTGCTTGAAACATACCTGTATCCGGGGCTATTACATAATATTCCAATTCGCCCATTGCCTGAAATTCCATTCCGGTAACTTCTGTAAAAGTTTTGCTTGCTTTGTAAAGGGTGTGTTCTGGTGCACTTTCGAGGGGTTCGCCGTCTTTGTTGAAGAAAGAGCAAAGCATGGACAGCGTCGGAATCTCGGCAAACGGATCAACGAATGCAGTGCAGAAACGGGGAATCACATAAAGGTCACTACTGCCCGCTTCTATGAAAGAAAAAAGACTGGAACCGTCTACCCGTTCTCCACAAGTAAGAATAGCTTCCAGATAAGCTTGATTGTTGATGACAAAGTTCAGGGTTTTCAGACGACCGTCTCCCGCCGGATACATGAAATTGACCATGCGGATATCTTTTTGCTGGATAAATGAGATAATGTCGGCTTTGGTAAACTCTGAAGTTGGCTTTTGAAGGAATGCTACCAACTGGTTAGCATTCATTGACAAATCTTGATTCATAATCGGTTGTTTTTCGTTGTTGTATGATTAAAACGGTTTGTTAAATGCCAAAGATAACGAAAAGATTCTACTCCTTAAAGCGTTTTAAATCTTTCCGGCTAAAAATCCATTCCGGAGTATATAGTTTCCCCGCATCCGTTTCCGCCAATTCATACCAGGGGGAAAGGCTGCGACTGACAGGATTTACAAGAATATGAATCTGTTGTGCAGGCATATAGCTCTGCGCCAACAGGAACACTTTCTTTTTGGTAGTCGGATGAACAGCAATATCTACAACAATGACCGCATGTCCGGGTGAGCCTCCTTTAATAAATACATCACCGGGTTGCAAAGAAGTATAAGACACAGCCTGAAGCTCGCGGGATAAAGAAGCCGTTCCGGCATACATAAAGACCATATCGAGATAGTTACGGAAAGTTTTATAGGAATAATCCACTCCTTTGCCCGCAGCATACCATTGCACTTGATTGCCGCTGACTTTTATCCGATTTCCTTCCGCCCATTTCTTGTACCCGGCAGGGAAACCATTGGTGAAGTTGAATTTTATTTCTCCATATCGTTTATGTTTCCACAGATATTCCGCCCGCAAACGCATTACCGCATCGGCACACTGTTGCAAATCACGGTTACCTATCTCCATATCGATTACAGCGTAGGCTGCAGACTGATTCGATTTTTCTTTTCCATTATAAAGCATCACTTTACTACCTTTCGGCATCAAAGGCAAATTACGTAAGTAACCTGTAAACGAATGATCGGCACAAGCCTCCCTGACATATCCCGTCGGAGGAGCGATTCTTGTAGCAACCGTTTCTTGTCCCCACAATTGCAGGGATGTACAAAGTAACCCTATATATATTAGTAAATACTTCATAACGCTTCTCTTTATATTCTGTTCCGGACAAATATAAGTAATTATTGTTTAAAAAGAGGATGAATGTCTATTTTTATTTTAACTTTGTACAAAGACCTACATACATAACTAAAATTGAAAAGCTATGGACATCCAAACATTTATTCAGAACTTCAAGGAGGCATTCGGAGAGAATGCCGAATTACCTCTTGTATTTTGGTATTCGGATATACTGGAAGGAACAACAGAGAAAATTAACGGTTGCTTCTTTAAGGGTATGAAGACTGTCAGAGAAGGTGGCACTATCAGTTTGAATGCAGAAAATATCGGTTGCGGTGGCGGCAAATTCTACACAGGTTTTACAGAAATGCCTGAACGCGTACCGACTTTTGTCTCACTAAAAGAACGATATAAACAGACTCCGGAAATGGTCGTTGAATTCATACGGCAAATCGGAGTGCCTAAAGCTGAAAAGAAATACCTTCATTTTGCCCGTATAGACAAAGTGGCAAGTCTGGAACAAATAGAAGGCGTCATGTTTATCGCCAATCCTGATATGCTTTCCGGACTGACTACATGGGCTTACTATGATAACAATGCCGAAGATGGTGTCGTTTCCTTATTCGGTTCCGGTTGCAGTTCCATAGTGACACAAGCCACTCTTGAAAACCGCAAAGGAGGCAGGCGAACATTTATCGGTTTCTTCGACCCGTCGGTGCGTCCGTACTTTGAAGCGGATAAGTTGAGTTATACGATACCTATGTCCAGATTCAGAGAAATGTGTGGGACTATGCGCCAAAGTTGCCTGTTTGATACGCATGCATGGGGAAAGATCCGGGAAAGAATGGACGCCGAATAAGACTAAAGTACAAACCAAATAGTTTCAAAATATGTTTCAAGCTTTGAAACTGTTTGTTTCTCGGTGTGAAACGAATGGTTTCAAGCGGTGAAACAAACAGTTTCCCGTAGTGAAACAAAGTGTTTCAAATAGGCTTGAAACTTTTCTGTCCCATTTTTAATATCATAAAGTAAATGCTTAAATTAGTTCGTATTATAAGTTGTTATTCAAAACGCAACGAAGTCTCCTTTTTTCTATTAACTAATTTTAGACAGTTACTTTAGCAAATAGTTCTTTGTCCGGATTAAACCTTTTCTGCGGAAAGAAGTCTAATTTTTTATATATTATCGTTCTATTAAACTTTAAAGTTATCAACGAAAATGGAAACATCTGCTAAACTCTATTCACTGAATTACAGCAATGTAAGAACTTACCTCTTTGCCCTGCTATTTGTGACAGGCAACATTGCACTTCCACAAATCTGTCATCTTGTACCATACGGTGGCCCTACTTTATTGCCGATCTATTTTTTCACGTTGATCGCAGCTTATAAATATGGCTTTCGTGTGGGATTACTGACAGCAATTCTTTCTCCTGTCATCAATCACCTGTTATTTGCAATGCCTTCGGGAGCTGCACTCCCCATTATATTGATAAAATCCGCTTTACTTGCCGGTACTTCCGCCTTGGCTGCACGAACACTGAAATCCGTTTCTTTATGGGCTATTCTCGGTGTCGTTCTCTCCTATCAGATTATAGGAACTGCTTTTGAATGGGCATTCATCGGAAATTTCCATGCAGCAGTGCAAGATTTCCGCATTGGTATTCCCGGTATGTTAATTCAATGGTTTGGCGGCTACGCCCTACTGAAAGCGATTGCAAAACTCTAAAGTAAAAACAAAAATGGACAGAAGGGACTTTTTAAAAACAGTAGCCATAACCGGTGCCGCATTGAGTATTCAGCATTCGGAGGCAATGGAGATATTAACCCAGACTATTAATAATACGAACGGAGGCAATCCGGACTTGGTAGCCGTTATGGGTGGAGAACCGGAAGCTATGTTCCGCCGTGCTATCAGCGAACTGGGCGGTATGAAACAATTCGTCAAACCGGGACAGAAGGTGGTCGTAAAACCTAATATCGGTTGGGATAAAGTGCCGGAACTGGCAGGAAACACCAACCCGCAACTGATTGCTGAAATCGTGAAACAATGCTTTGCTGCCGGAGCTAAAGAAGTGACCGTATTCGACCATACGTGTGACGATTGGCAGAAGTGCTACAAAAACAGCGGCATCGAAGCGGCGGCAAAAGCTGCCGGAGCAAAAGTAATGCCTGCTCATTTGGAGTCTTATTACAAGCCGGTAAACTTACCCAACGGTCAGAAGATGAAAAAAGCAAAGATACATGAAGCCATCCTGAATTGCGATGTATGGATCAATGTTCCCATCCTGAAAAATCACGGGGGCGCCAATCTGACTATCTCAATGAAAAATCACATGGGAATTGTCTGGGACCGTGGATTTTTCCACCAGAATGACTTGCAGCAATGTATTGCCGATATCTGCACACTGCAAAAGAAAGCTGTACTGAACGTAGTGGACGCTTATCGTATCATGAAAACCAATGGCCCGCGAGGACGTTCTGCCTCGGATGTCGTATTAGCGAAAGGACTGTTCATTTCACCGGATATTGTAGCAGTGGACACGGCTGCTGCCAAATTCTTCAATCAAGTACGTGAGATGCCACTAGATACTGTGGGACACCTCGCTAAAGGAGAAGCACTGAAAATAGGAACCATGAACATTGACAAGCTGAATGTCAAGCGAATTAAGATGTAAAATAACAATGTTAAGAAAGCTACGTATTGGAATATCAGCACTTTTATTTGTGCTGATTTCTTTCTTTTTTCTCGATTTCGCAGAAATATTACCGAACAGTTTTCATCGGCTGGCACATTTGCAATTTATTCCAGCTGTCCTTTCACTAAGTATAGGTATCTTATTATTTCTCATTGTGTTAACGCTCTTATTTGGACGCGTTTATTGTTCTACAATTTGCCCTATGGGTATTTTGCAGGATGTCATTGCACGCATTTCAAAATCAACAGGGAAAAAGAAAAAAAGATATAGTTACAGTCCCGCGAAAAACAAATTGCGTTGGGGCGTACTCGGGCTGACAGTAATCGGATTTCTATGCGGATTTACATTTATTGTAGGCCTGCTCGATCCATACAGCGCGTATGGACGTGTGGTAGTGCATATATTCAAACCTATCTACATGTTGGGGAATAATCTGTTGGAATCCGTCTTTTCCAGGTTCGACAATTATACGTTTTATCAGGTAGATACCTCTGTTTTAAGCATTTCTTCTCTTCTCATTGCTATTATCACTCTGGCAGTTATTTTTGTAATGGCATGGAAACATGGGCGGACATGGTGCAATACGGTTTGTCCCGTAGGAACAGTATTGGGATTATTGAGCCGCTTTTCATTATTTAAGGTCCGTATCGATACTGCGAAATGTAATGGATGCGGGCTTTGTGCTACCAAATGCAAAGCTCCTGCATCAATAGTAAAGAACATGCCATTGATTATAGCCGCTGCGTAGATTGTTTCGATTGCCTGGGAGCATGCAAGCAAAAGGCATTGGTCTACACCCCTTCTTTAAAGAAACAACAAGCAAACGTAGAAGCCCCTGTGCCATCATCACCGGACACGGATTCATCCAAACGCCGCTTTTTGGTTGCCGGTCTTGTTACTGCCGGAGCTGCTCCCAAACTCCTGTCCCAAGCCAAAGAATCCGTTGCAAGACTGGAAGGCAAAAAGGCATACAAAAAGGAGAATCCAATCACTCCTCCGGGATCTATCAATCAGGAACACTTTCAACAACAATGTACATCCTGTCATCTTTGTGTCAGCAAATGCCCCTCTCATGTTCTGCAACCTGCTTTTATGGAGTATGGTTTGGCAGGCATAATGCAGCCGACCGTTAGTTTTGAGAAAGGATTTTGCAACTTTGACTGTACTGTTTGTGGAGACGTTTGTCCCAATGGAGCAATTCTTCCCATAAGTGTAGAGCAAAAACATCTTACACAAATGGGATATGTTGTTTTTATCGAAGAAAATTGCATCGTTTATACTGATGGAACCAGTTGCGGAGCGTGTTCCGAGCACTGTCCTACACAGGCTGTGGCAATGGTACCATATAAAGACGGATTAACGATCCCTCATGTAAACAAAGAAATATGCGTAGGTTGTGGAGGATGCGAATATGTTTGCCCTGCCCGTCCATTCCGCGCTATCTATATCGAAGGAAATCCAGTGCAAAAAGAAGCAAAACCTTTTAAAGAAAACGAAGAACATAAAGTGGAGATAGACGATTTCGGATTCTAATCAGCACACAGTGCTGGTGTAAAGATTCCATCCGTATATTTGCGCTCTATTGTGATATATTTAAATGCGGATAACAAAACTTTATACTTACGCAATTAAAGTTCCATGTTATCCGCATTTATTGTGTTCTATGGATAACAAAAAACTACTTATAACGTTCTCTTAAAAAAACTATTCATTATATTCCTCCTACTTTCAATAAATTCACTAAATTCGTGGCGAACTAAAGAAAGCAACTCATGGAGGTATTCACAAATAACAGGAATAGCCGGAAATATCAGATTGGCTATGCACTAAGCGGAGGATTTATTAAAGGATTTGCCCATCTGGGAGTTATGCAAGCTCTTTTAGAGCATGATATTAAACCGGAAATCATCTCCGGAGTAAGCGCAGGAGCACTTGCCGGTGTCTTTTATGCAGATGGCAACGAACCCCACAAAGTACTTGATTATTTCTCCGGACATAAATTCCAGGATTTAACCAAATTGGTAATTCCTAAAAAAGGATTATTTGACCTTTGTGAATTTATAGACTTTCTCCGAACCAACGTAAAAGCAAAAAACTTGGAAGATTTACAACTTCCTCTGATTATCACAGCAACCGACCTCGATCATGGACGCATGGTTCATTTTCACCGCGGCAGTATTGCTGAACGGGTCGCAGCTTCCTGCTGTATGCCTGTTATGTTCGCACCAGTCAATATAGATGGCACTAACTATGTAGACGGAGGATTGATGATGAATCTTCCTGTCTCTACCCTGCGTAGAGTGTGTGATAAGGTGGTGGCTGTCAACGTAAGCCCCATCATGGCAGAGGACTACAAAATGAATATTGTAAGCATTGCTATGCGTTCATTCCATTTTATGTTCCGCGCCAATACTTTTCCAGAAAGGGAAAAGTGTGATTTATTAATCGAACCATACAATCTATACGGATATAGCAATACCGAACTGGAGAAAGCAGAAGAAATCTTCGGACAAGGATATAATACAGCCAATGAAGTACTTAATCAACTGTTGGAAGAAAAAGGGAAAATATGGAAGTAACCTCCTATCCATCGAAAAAAAGAATGAATACGAATATTAATAATCTACTCTATATGAATGACGAAAATAAAATAATTATCTATCAAGTGTTCACCCGTCTGTTTGGAAATAACAACAACCATTGTGTTTACAACGGAGACATTGCCACCAACGGTTGTGGGAAAATGGCTGATTTCACGCTCAAAGCACTTGGTGAAATCAAAAAATTAGGTACTACACATATATGGTATACAGGTATCATCGAACATGCCACTCAAACGGATTATCGTCGTTATAACATCAGTCCGGACCACCCTGCCGTTGTGAAAGGAAAAGCAGGTTCTCCCTATGCCATCAAGGATTATTATGATGTAGATCCTGACCTGGCCAACGATGTACAGGGACGTATGAAAGAATTTGAGAACCTGGTACACCGTACACATCGCACAGGTTTGAAAGTGATTATAGATTTTGTACCTAATCACGTAGCACGCCAATACCATTCGGACGCACAGCCCGACGGTACGACGGAATTGGGGGCTAACGATGACCCCAGTCAATCTTTCAGTCCATACAATAATTTCTATTATATCCCGCAAGCGGAACTTCGTGCCCAGTTCGATATGAAAGACGGTGCAGCAGAGCCTTACCGGGAATTTCCGGCTAAAGCTACCGGTAACAATCGTTTTGATGCTACGCCCAATATCACCGACTGGTATGAAACGGTGAAATTAAACTATGGAGTGGATTATCAGAACGGCGGAACCTGCCATTTCTCCCCAACTCCGGACACTTGGATAAAGATGCTGGACATTCTTCTTTTCTGGGCGTCAAAGAACATTGACGGTTTCCGTTGTGACATGGCAGAAATGGTTCCCGTTGAATTTTGGGAATGGGCTATTCCTCAAGTAAAAGAGGTTTATCCTGAAATACTTTTCATCGCAGAAGTCTATAATCCCAGTGAATATCGTAACTATCTGTTCCGTGGCAAGTTTGACTATCTATATGATAAGGTAGGATTGTATGATACATTACGAAATGTAGCCTGCGGATATGAATCTGCCACTGCAATCACTCATTGCTGGCAAAGTCTGAATGGAATAGAGAAAAAAATGCTCAACTTTTTGGAGAATCACGATGAGCAACGTATCGCATCTGATTTCTTTGCCGGTAATCCGCGTAAAGGGATTCCCGCACTAATTGTTTCTGCATGTATGAACACCAATCCTATGATGATTTATTTCGGTCAGGAGTTCGGAGAGCTAGGCATGGATAGCGAAGGATTCAGCGGAAGAGACGGACGGACTACCATATTTGATTATTGGAGCGTAGATACTATACGTCGTTGGCGCAACGGAGGAAAATTTGACGGGAAAATGCTTACTGAAGAGCATAAGCACCTCTACTCTATCTATCAAAAAGTACTGACGCTTTGCAACGAAGAGCAGGCAATCAAAAAGGGGGTATTCTTTGACTTGATGTATGCCAATATAAACGGATGGCGTTTCAATGAGCATAAACAATATACTTTTATGCGAAAATACAAAAACGAAATTCTGTTTTTCGTTATTAATTTCGACAGTCAACTGGTAGATGTTGCCATCAACGTGCCTTCACATGCCTCGACTTTTTGCAGATTCCTCAAATGGAGTCTTATCAGGCCATTGATTTGATGACCGGTGCTAAAGAAGAAATCTGCTTATTACCTTATAAACCGACAGACGTTTCAGTCGGAGGTTATAACGGAAAAATTTTAAAGATTACTTTTTAAGTAAAAAGAGTAAGAACCGCATACTCCTTATCCTCCGGGCATTTCACTTATAAATGCCCGGAGGATTATTTATGTACATCGCTCAAACAAATATTCTCAAAGGCTGTTTAGTTATAACTAATTCTCTAAACTCAAAGCTTATGAAGAAATTTATGATTTGTGCGATCACACTGTTTTTGCTATTATCTACATCTGTTTTTGGAGATACCCCTCCCGGCAATGTACAGGCAACTTTCAAGAAAATGTATCCCAAAGCAAACGGCATTGCCTGGTCACAAGATGACGGATATTATTGCGCCAACTTTGTAATGAACGGATTTACTAAAAATGTGTGGTTTAACGTCCGGGGGCAATGGGTGATGACACAGACTGATCTTGTTAGCCTTGATCGTCTGTCACCGGCAGTCTATAATGCTTTTGTATCCGGGCCATACGCAAGTTGGGTGGTAGATAATGTGACGATGGTAGAGTTTCCTAAATGGCAAGCTATTATTGTAATTAAAGTAGGCCAAGATAACGTTGACATCAAATATCAGTTATTCTATACTCCACAAGGAGTATTACTGAAAACACGCAACGTGAGTGATATGTATGATATTCTCGGACCAAGTACCTTTTTGGTAAACTAGAACTAAATCATTCAATAGCGCAATATACGAGAAAACCCCTGCAGATATACAATGATAGTTGCAGGGGCTTCTTATTTAAAGATAAAATTATTTCTTCTTTCTAAGCACTACGGCGGTACGGGCAGGAATGTAGAGTTTCAACCACTCTTTCTTTTCCTTACTGTACAGCGGATCGGCAATAGTAAAGTGCACTACAGAATCATCTGCCAAACCGTTTCCTCCAAATGCAACGTCGTCCGTATTCAATATTACTTCATAAGCTCCCGGAGTTACCAGGAATCCATAGTCGGTAAATGACTGTTTCGGATTAAAGTTAAAGACAAATATAAGGTCTTTACGTCCGTATGCCAATACCTGATCGCCATCATTATGCCATATTTCCTGAACAGGTGTTGCCTGGAAGTCTTTCACGCTCTTCAGAACTTTCAGCATATCCTTATCAAAATCACCCATATAATGATAGGTCAGATTCTTGTTGTCTACCAAATCCCATTGGCGACGGGCATATTTACATGACCATCCGTTACCTTCACGCGGGAAGTCAATCCATTCGGGATGCCCGAATTCATTTCCCATGAAGTTCAGATAGCCTCCGTTGATGGTTGAAGAGGTCAATAAACGAATCATCTTGTGCAAAGCGATACCTCGGTTGACAACATAATTTTCATCTCCCTTTTGCATATGCCAGTACATATCGGCATCAATCAGACGGAAAATAATTGTCTTGTCTCCCACTAATGCCTGGTCATGGCTTTCTGCATACGAAATGGTCTTTTCATCCTGACGACGGTTGGTTACTTCCCAGAACATGCTGGAAGGTTTCCAGTCTTCATCAATCTTTTCTTTGATTGTCTTGATCCAGTAATCCGGAATGTTCATGGCCATACGATAATCGAAGCCGTAACCGCCATCTTCTACTTTTGCAGCCAGCCCCGGCATACCGGAAACTTCTTCCGCAATGGTTATCGCTTTCGGATTTACCTGATGAATCACTTCATTAGCTAATGTCAGGTAACAAATCGCATTATCATCCTGATGACCGTTGAAATAATCTCCATAGTTACAGAAGGCTTCACCCAAACCATGACTATAATATAGCATAGAAGTGACTCCGTCAAAACGGAAGCCGTCAAATTTATATTCTTCCAGCCAGTACTTGCAGTTAGACAACAGGAAGTGAATCACTTCGTTCTTGCCATAATCGAAGCATAGAGAATCCCAAGCCGGATGTTCACGACGAACGCCCGGATAGAAATACTGATTCGGATCACCGGCAAAGTTTCCTAATCCTTCTACTTCATTCTTCACTGCATGTGAATGAACAATGTCCATAATCACAGCAATTCCCATCTCATGGGCGGCATCGATCAATGCTTTCAATTCATCGGGAGTACCAAAACGGGAAGAGGCAGCAAAAAAGCTGGATACATGATAGCCGAAACTTCCATAATAAGGATGTTCCTGAATGGCCATAATCTGGATACAGTTATACCCTTCTTCAGCAATACGGGGAAGTATTTTCTCGCGGAATTCGTTATAAGTGCCCACTTTTTCCTCCCGTTGTGCCATTCCGATATGACATTCATAAATCAACAGTGGATTCGTGTCGGGCTTAAATGTTTTCTTTTTGAATTTATAGGGTTTCTCCGGAGCCCAGACTTGTGCACTGAATATCTTGGTCTGTTCATCCTGCACCACACGAGTAGCCCATGCAGGAATACGCTCGCCTTGTCCGCCTTCCCAGTATACATTCAATTTGTAGAGATCGCCATGATGAATGGCATCCGCCGGCAGGTTAATTTCCCAATTGCCATTCTTTAGTTTTTTCAGCTTATAGGCTGCTTTTTCCTCCCAATTATTAAATGTACCCACCATATAAATATGAGTAGCATTGGGCGCCCATTCACGGAAAGTCCATCCCTTATCGGTGCGATGCAATCCAAAATAAAGATACCCCGATGCAAAATCTGAAAGGGTTTGTTTGCCTTTATTCGTCAATTCAGCTTCCTTGTCTAATACATGCTGATGACGCCCGGTGATAGCACCAGCAAAAGGTTCCAGCCAGGGATCATTTTTTATGAGATTAAGTGTCTTTTCCATATCAGAATTGAATTAGGATTATGCTTTTACTTTTACGATTACTTTTTTCACACCATCCGGAGTGATGCCGGGAGCATGACCGTCTTGCGGGAAGAAGATAGCAAACATTCCCGGTTTTACGGCAACGTATGTTTCTGCCAATCCTTCAAAGAAAGTAATGTCTTTTTCTGCGTTATAAGGTGCATCTGCCGGAACACAATCTTTAGCAGCGGTATACCCCATAATTTCTGTTCCCGACAACGGGATTTGAATATCAATAAATTCGTTATGAGTTTCCAGTTTGGCTTCCTCTTTTGTTTTAGGCTTGGTTTGTGCGATATTCACGAACAGATCTTTCCCTTTCAGTTCTGTCTTACCAATTTCCATGGCTTGGAGGTCATGAGACTTCAAGAAGTCGATGGCTTGTGCAAACAAAGGATTTAAAGACGCATATTTCTCCAGATTTTCTAAAGTATCTACTACCATATAAGTTAAATTTTAAAGTTTATATTCCAGGCATTATTTATTCAAAATCATCAATCGTATAATTTATAAAATCAGCAAACCGCTTGAACTGGCGGAACGCTTTGTCCATCTGTTCCAACATATCCGGCCGGGTAAAGAAGTCATCAGGAACATTATATGAACAAACATACTCTTTACATTTCAAATAATCGACATACTTGAAGTCTTTCGGGAAACCTTTCGGAGCTGTTTTCAGAAAATCCTCCCCTATCACCGGAAAGTATTTCTTAAACTCCGGATCCTCTACGATCGCAACAAATTCCTCGATATTGTCATAAATAGACTGACGCACTGCTTTCAGGATATTGGGAGGCAGACACAAGCTTCCTCCGGCAAGCATCGAACCATCCGGCTGCAAATGGACATAATATCCACAGTGGTCGGATTTCTTTCCTTTGGCATTGATATAACCACCGAAATGTATTTTATAAGGTGTTTTATCCGCAGAGAAGCGGGTATCCCGGTAAATGCGATAAGTACAGTCTTTGGGTTGAATTCCCCGGATAGTTTCATCAAACAGGGAAATACGGGCAATCACTGTTGCCAAAAAGTTGTCGAACTCGGCACGGGCTGTTTCATATTCTGCCTTGTGCTCATTAAACCACTCACGATTATTATTCGCGGAAAGATCTTTTAAAAACTGAAAGATAACGGGTATGTTCATCTTTATCATTTTCTATTATTACTCTACAAACGTACAAATTTTATTTCATATAAACTAAAAAAGGGGGTAAAAGGACATAAAAAAAGCATCGGCCTGGTAAAACCGATGCTTTAACACATTTATCAAAAAAACAGACTCTTCTGTCTCTGACGTACTTTAGCTTTCACAAGTGGAGTACAATCTCTTTAATTAATCTTATATCTAATACTATGAAAAACACATAAATATAACAGTACAAAAGTGACATTTGTTCAGCAATGCTCTGTATATTTCAGTTAATTATCGTTTATAGAATGAAATGTTTCTCATTTATAGGCAATACAATACGTTCCCAGTCAATCATGGCGTTGAATAACATGATATGTGAATAGTCGTTTAAATGTACTTGCGCGATGTCTTTCTCAACAATGAATTGCTTATTCAGAAGTTCCGCCCGCTTCGTTCCCCGGAGTAACGGATGAGCCGGAGTAAACCATGTGTGCCCATCGTAGAGGGCGATATTGGCAATAGAAGTATCTGTCAGATAGCCGTCTTTCACGATTAAAATGTCATCTGCCATTCCTCTTTGGGCATACAAAGCGTTCAGTTCTTCCCGATGTGTGCTTTTGTAAGTGTAATTAATGGTATCGGATTCTATCAGATGCAAAGAGGACACTTTCCGCATCTGATAAGGAGCATACGTGACTTCTTCTACTTCTTTTCCATACACAATCCGGCATTTATGAATCCCGTTTAAAACTGGTGGCGATATATACTCACGCAAATCAAGCGGAACAGTATCTTTCCAAAAGACTGAACGGGTTCTATTGAAACGCTCTGTGTGATAATCAAGATTATAAATCTGTCCATCCTCTATCCGGATAGTCTCAATAAATGGGTACATATATTTTTTGTTTCATTTCGTTATACTCACTTTCCGCATCGCTCTGACAGGTGATTCCACCTCCGCTTTTAAAATACATTTTTTCTCCTTCCTGTTCTACAAAACGTATCATAACGGCACTATCCAGATTAATTCCATCCGAATAGCCCATAATTCCTGTATAAAACCCTCTGTCGTAGGTTTCAGCTTCCCGAATAATCTGCATCGTTTTTTTCTTGGGGGCACCGGTAATGGAACCGGCTGGCAAAAGTCGGAAAATAAGTTCTCCCAAATGTTCCGAATAGTTTTCCGGCAATACGCCTTGAATTTCAGAGCTTGTCTGAAGAATCGCCCCCTGATTAGTCTGCAATGTATCGATATACCGATACCGGGAAACGAACACTTGATTGGCAACCATGCTTAAATCATTACGAATCAAGTCTACGATAGTAGCGTGTTCTGCCGCCTCCTTAGGATCGTTCATCAATAATTGGGCAGCAGAAGGAATGGAAGCGTCAATAGTCCCTTTCATCGGGTATGAGCTAATTTTTCCCTGATGAATTCTCACAAATATTTCTGGAGAAAAAACAGTAAAAGTGTCTTTAACCCATAGCTTATAAATCGCTTTAGAATGATAATAAATATCTTTCAGAGTGAGATTGGTATCTACCGGAGTGCGACAAGTCAGATTTGTGAGAAAACTATTTCCAGCCAAGATATTCTGTCGGACAATATTAAACGAGCGTTGATAGGAATAGAAAGATTCTGCAGAAGGCTGCCAATGGATAGAGTTCGCTGGTTTAGCAGAAAAAGAAGGTGTATACTTTTCAGTTGACGTAGCTTGATTGGTAAATCCATTCAAATTATACAAAAGTTCAGTAGAATCAACAGCAGCAACCTCTTCTATATAAGATGCATCCTGTAGATAATTGATAACAAAAACAAAAGGACGATGGTGTTGTCCAAACTGATTCATCCGTTTAATGGCCTGTTCCTTATTATATAAATGCATAAAATATTTCAGCGTTTAGGAACGGCAAATGTACACAAAAAGTATAGATTAGAAAAAGATAGCAATAAAAAAGGGTTGCCCGACGTATCATACCGGCAACCCTTTATCATTTATAAGATTGGTCAAATTACTTCATAACAGCTTTCACTTGAGGAAGCATCTTTTTCACATTTTCATTTTCCGGAGAGATCTTAGCAGCCTCTTCCAAATAGTCTAATGCTTCTTTAAATCTTCCATCCGCTTTTGCTTTTTCTGCAGCATATTTGTCTGCGTCTGAATTTGCCAAAGGAGCAGCTTTCTTCAGGATATTAGCTCCGTCATTATAACACAGAACTCCTAAACTGTACAATGCATTTGTTTTATACTGCTTGTGATCCAACGGAATTACTTTCTTGAAACAATCTTCTGCTTCTTCAGCCTTTCCAGCTTTCTGTGCTGCAAGTCCTGCTTTTAGATAATGAAGACCATAATTCTTCACCATTGTCTTATTTTTAGGATCGACTTTCAGCCCTTCTTCTAATGTAGCTACATATTCAGCAGTCTTCTTTTGTGCATCTAAAGCCAAAGCCTTACGAGCATACGCATTTCCTATATTAAATTTTTTCTGAATAGCAATATCGAAAAAGGTCACGGCTTCCGCATACTTTTTCACTTCGTCTGCTGCTATACCACAATAGTAGCTGTTGCAGAATCTTGATTATTAGTCTGTTTCAGATATTCGCTGAACTTCGCATACGCTACTGGATAATTTTTAGCATTAAATGCGTCATTTCCTTCTTTTTTCAATTGCTCTGGGGCGGTTTGTGCAAAAACATTAGTCACTACAATACAAAATGCAAATAAAAAAATCAATTTCTTCATAACTTTATGTGTTTTTTAGTTGTTTATCGTCCAAAAGTAGAAGTTATAATAGAAAAACACAACCGTATTTTATTTTTTTGACCTTTTTGAAACCTATATAACTTTCGTTATTCTTCGTAAAAATGACGTTTTCCTATTTATTCATCCCAAACCATATAACTAAACAAAATATTTCTCTTTTATAAATTACTGATTCATAGCCATAAAGAAAAATATGAATAAAAAAGTGCCGGAAAGTTTTTGAGTTTTCATAAAAAGCACTACCTTGCATCCGCAAATAAGGATGGTTCCGTAGCTCAGCTGGATAGAGCAACGCCCTTCTAAGGCGTGGGTCAAGCGTTCGAATCGCTTCGGAATCACTTAGAAAAATCGCAAACAGCTATTAAAATAGCGTTTGCGATTTTTTCATTTAATAGAATCGTCCACATGTTGCCTACTTGATATTTTTTCACGTACTGGCTACAATCCCATCGGTATTTTCAACAAATACCAGACAATAAACATCAATGTCCAGGCAACCAGGATACCTAATGAATATCTCCAGGTATATTTAAGCAATGAGCCATACGTAATCTGTTTATCATACTGCCGCATATAAGTCAGTACCAAAGGCATATAGAATAAGAAAGGAGTAATGGCATTCGTCGAACTATCTCCGATACGGAAAGCACATTGTGCTACATCCGGAGCAATTCCCATCTGTGCAAACATCGGAATAAAGATAAAAGACATAAAAGCCCATTTGGAGGTAGCAGATACCATAATCAGGTTTATCAATGCCGTGAATAGAATAAACAGGATGAGGGCGGACAAAGGAGCCGGCTCAAACGAAGAGAGCAAATCAGCTCCCATGATAGCTAAACATTTATCCAGATGGGAATATTCAAAACAGGCAAACATCTGTGCAGCAAAGAAAGCGATAACGAAATACACTCCAAGAAGTTTCATTGGCTGCGTAAGTCCTTCAATCACATCATTGTCAGTGCGATACCGTCCGGAACTGAATCCATAAGCCATCCCCGTAATACCTGCTCCCAAAGAAAGTAAGAACAAAATACCGGCAATAAAAGGCGAATGCATCAAACCTCCGTTCACCCCACGCAAAATTCCATAAGAAGAAAAAGTAAGCCACAAGATAAGAGCAACATAAACAGCTGCTACAACAATGGAAATCATAATGGCACGCCGCTCTTTGCGAGACAAAGGATGATAAGCCACCACTTTCACACTGCCTTCATACTTTCCTAACGTGGGAAGAAGCCATTTTTGAGTAATCCAATACACAATAGCTGTAATGACTACTGTTGAAGCACTCATAAAGAAGTAGTTACAAAGAGGTTCCGTGTTCCCCTGATAACCCGTTTGCGCCAGTGCCGCCTCTTGTGTGGTATGCGCCAATAACGGGTCCATCGTACTCAATACAATATTAGCACTATACCCGCACGCAACAGAGACATAAGCTGTAACAATCCCAGCAATCGGGTGAAGTCCCACCCACTGGAACAGCATAGCGGCAATAGGCAATAAAATAATATATCCACCATCCCCAATGGCATTCGACAACAAACCGAGCACAATCACCCACAAGATGATTTTCCTCTTTTCCTGCCGGTTCCCTACTCCCATGCGGATGCACGCATCAATAAAACCGGAATGTTGTGCTACTCCCAGTCCGAACATAGCGATAATCACCATGCCCAACGGAGCAAAGCCCGTGAAATTCTTAATAGCGTTCCGCAACCACCAACGGATTCCTTCCGGACTCAACAGGCTTTGTACACGGATGTCCTCACCTGTCTGCGGCAATGTCACTTTCAACCCATAGATATCACATATCCATGAAAGAAAGACCACTGCCATTGTCAGCAGAAGGAACATCGTAGCGGGATGGGGCATACGCCATTTATTCTTCATTACTTTCCAGAGGTATTACTTGCCATTACTTATTCTTCGTCAGGCTCCAGATTATCCAAATCGATAATACGCAATTCCAGTGCACGTACTGCCAATCGGGTAGCATTCACTCCCACCCGTTCTCCATTTGGGAAAAGGCGTCCGATAAGATCATTCTGTCGTTTCTCCAATGATTTTACGCCGAAAGGCATCCCTTTCAGATTGGCAATCATCTCCTTCGTATATCCTAATGCCAAATGGCGGAGAAAACGTTCGTCGTATTCATCAATGTCATAACTGATGACTGCTTCCTGACGCTTGGCATCGTTGGCTACCGATTTCTTGAAACGATCTACAATCTTTTCCAAAATCGGATAGTTGAATACCAGCTTCTTTCCGTCCATCACAGCCTGCACATCTGTTTTCGTCAGTAGTTCTCCCGTTTTGAGGATAATTCCGTCGGCACCGGCATTCAATACATCCACCCACAACTTTTCATTCAGAATCTCACCTGTGAAGATCAGTACCCGGACTCCTTTGTAGCGTTTGAATATATTCCGGCAAATGTCAACACCAATGGTCGTAGAACCTCCCAGTCCTAAATCCAACAATACCAAATCGGGAAGCTGCGCCTCCATCAACGGCCAGAACTCACTTTCCGTCATTGCCGTACCGATCACTTCCGCATTCGGTATTTCATGACGGAATATTTCTTCTGTCCCTTTCAACTCCAGTTTTACATCCTCTACGATAATAACTTTAAACTTCTGTTCTTCCATGTTTCTTATCTAATAACTTTTATGTGTTCTCCTTTTATCGGTGCGGAATGGTGAAATAAACCGTAAATCCTCCGCCTTCAGCCGGTTCGGCATTGATACGACATCCTCTGCGTCCCGCAAATTCGTCATGGTCGCGGATTATCTGCTTGCATACCAGATATTCCGTTCCTCTCAACTCCCCTTTCTCACCGGAAGTCATACGTGCCAGATTCGGATAAAATAATTGATTCAGTTCTTCCACACTCTTTTCACGTCTCGTATCCGTAAAGAGAAAACGAATATATTCATTATCCAGACGTGCTTGCAGACGTATCACCCCATCTTCACGCACAGTCAATGCTTCATCAATCAAATTTTCCAATAGAAAACGCAACTGGTTCACGTCTCCTATCACCTTCGCTTCCATCGGTTCTATCTCCAGTTCTATCCTCTCCGAACGGTTCTTCATTGATTTCTTGAAGTATTTTCCGGCAGCGTCCAAAAGCTCCTGCACCGGAATTACAGTACGCCGGAAAGTGACTTCCTCCAATTGACGGGAAGCGCACGAGCTCAAAATCGTAAAGATTCCCTTATAATATTCAATCAATTCCGTCATAGTCTCCACCGCTTCACGCTCCTCCGTTTCCGAAAGCTTCTGTGTATTCAACCGCCCTACAATCTGTTTGATTTTATTCGGATAATAGATCGTCTCATGTTTAATTGTCGACAAGCAGTTGTCAAGTACCATATTCTGTACATGCAACATACTGTCTTCCCAGGAAGCTCTGCGTGTTTCTTCATGCGCCGATTCAATATCCCGGTATTTAGTAGCCAGTTTCACCACTGCATTAAATACGACAATAGCCACATATCGCGCTACCAGTTCAAAAAGCAGCCGGTCTGTTTCCTGCTCCGTTCCCTCCCTGCGTTCCAGATAAAGCACACCGACACATTGATGTTCACCTCCTGCTTCCACCATCAGCGGAATTGCCTGAAGATGCTGTTCAGAAAGATATTCTCCGGAACTAAAACACTGTTCTACCATCTCCGGCATTTCCTGCCCAGGACGAGAAGCGTATTCCAGTCGATGTGTCGTTTCGTTATAAACGGCAATTCCCATCCGGTCAATTGTCAATAGTTCATTCACCGAACCGAATGCTTCATCCACAATACGTTGCGGGATTTCTTTAAGCGTACTTTCCTCCCGTTGAAGTGCCTCTGCATTTTCTTGTTCCTGCGGTCTGACCAAAGATGCCGCAAATACCTTTTGATTAATTTCAAGTACCTGTTCGAGATTCAAACGATTCTGCAAACGTTTTCTCATATACAGGAAATAGTATCCGACCAAAGAAACAATCAGTAAAACAAAACATAAAATAATTCCTACTGTCTTATTCGTATTCGACCGTTCCAACTGTCGGCAATACGCTTCGAGAGTCTGATCTTCTCCTTGCAACTTATACAAATCCGTAAATGCCGAATTATTATAACTGTATGCATCCAACTGTTTCAAAGCCAAAAAAGCAACTGCCGCCTCATTCCTGATATCCAGAATCACATGATAATCCGAATCAAACAATTCGTTCCACCAACTGATTTCGGCAGGCGTTCCTTCCCCCACCAGCTTCATATACCGATGCGGACGATCCGGACGCGCATATTTCTCATAATGCTCGTTCAACAAGAGTATAGCAGAATCTATATATTGCAAAGCAAATTCATAATCTTCATCCACATTAGCAAAATAGGCGGCATTCGCATAATCCGACGCTGCATCCAGTAAATCCTCATAGGCAGAATCCGTAACCACCACTATCGAATCGCCCTCCTGCAACATAGGAGGAATCGGATCATGCAGACAAGAACTCACCCCAAACGGAAGCAACAGGCAAAGCAACAAGACTCCCATCGCTTTACGCACTCCCGAAGGCAAACGGAAATAGAAACGACTCCCCTTCCCCAATTCACTCTCTACATCAAAGACACATCCCAGGAACAATTCATTCGTTTTCTTATATTTCTCAATGATTCCCTTACAATTCATCAGTCCGAAACCACTGCCCTTATTTTCCTTCAGAACCTCCGGATCAGCTACATTCTTCATTCCGATGACACGAGAGTCATATACTTTCTCACCGATAATACGAGCCACATCTTCTTCGGAAATCCCCCTTCCGTTGTCTTCTACGGAAATCTCGACATACGCGTCCATAGTACGGGCATACACTTTGATTGTTCCTCCTTCCGGAGTATATTTTCGGGCGTTTTCCGCCAGCGTGTTAATCATAAACAAAGTCAATGCCCGGTCAGCCTTCACCATAACCGTAGTCGGTTCTATTTCCAACTTCTGATTTTTCATTTCAAAAGCACGTCTCCCTTTGCCTAACAGTTCAAAGAGTTCATTGAGATCGAACGTTTCAATATTCAGGCTAAGCGTCCCCTGCTTCATCTTAATCCAAAGAGCCAAAATATCATTGTATTCATTAATCGTAGTTACGAGCTCGTCAATGTATTGATACTTCTCTTTCTTTATCTTTGCATGATCGATATATCCTCGTTCCGTCAACTTATGCACCTCATTCAAGATACGGTCGATATAAGGGTTTATCCCATTCACAATGGCCAGACAAGCCTTCTTAATCAGATTTTGGCGTTTATTTCCCGCGATATGTTGTTCGTAAACATATCGTTGCTTTTCCAATTGCATCCGCTCGTCACTCAACGCTTCTACCATCTGCTCATTGTCCGCAGCCCAAACGATATACGGTTCAAGCACGTGCACCAACGCTTTTTCATCACGGTTCAACCGATGCAAAGGAACCAGTGCCGCTTTTCCTTCCTCCGGAATTTCCAGTTGAAGACGCCCTTTCCCAAACAGTTGGTCGATGCCTTGTTGAATTAACGGAACATTCATTGGTATAGAAGAAGTGATGTCCCGGCAAAGAGCCAGTATCCGTTGCAGACGTTCCACATCTACTTGATTCCTTATTTTAGATCGCTTATTGAAAAACCACCAAAGAATAACCACCAGTACAAGTCCGGCAATAACCAAAGAAAGCACAAGCGTCATTTGTCGTGAATCGGATTCCAACGAAAGATAACGACTCTCCAACTCTTTATCCTGACGGGTATAATTCAGAATATCCAGATATATATTTCGGTTGTAATCAGAAGCATACTTCATTCCAAGCCCGGCATACGATACACTCAATTGTTCCCGAATCCTCGAAATCCATTCAGGCACCGTCCTTACGTCTTCCTCCATAATCCACGGAACTCCAGTATATGTCGTATCTCCTTCCGCATAAATACGCAACTTGTCCAACGTATCCACTGCATGATGATAATAAAGCATATGGTGTTGGTTCACACAATCTAACGCTTTTGTAAGCGTATCCAATGCTTCCGAATAACGTCCGTGCTCATTCATATACTTACCGATAGATACATACGCACCGGCAATCTGATACAAATCATTATACTCCCGGAATTTTTCAAGCGCAAGCTGTGCCATTCGCAAAGGCAAAAGCGAATCTACAGGAAAACCGAACTGATCCAGCGCATATCCCCTCCTTGTTCGGAAGAGTTCGAAGTTATTGGGAGAAACCATCAGATTAGCCAACCCTTGCAGACCATTTCCTTCGAAATAAGGATGATTAGTCTGAACCGCAGTCCGCCAGGTAATATATAGCTGGTCGAACTCACGCATTTTCCTGTCCTCCGGCTTGGTGGCTTCCACCAATGAAGCCGATCCTTTGATATAATGATAATAAAGCAACTGATTCGTATCTGCCAATACTTCATCTTCCGGGATCTGATTGAGAGATGCGATGGCTTCCTGCCTTTGCTGAAGATAATAGTAATAAATAGAAGACACAATGAAAAATTCGGTGAAAGCATAATCCAGTCGAAGTGCCTCGTGGCGGTCAGCAAACAAATCACTCTCTTCCCGAATACGTTTCATACGCCGGAGCGCACTGTTACGATAATCATAAAATTCTTTGTTCATAGCTGTCCGCTGACAAATCTTCATCAGTCCGATATCAGCAATCAACAGTTCAAGCTCATTTTTAGTCAGTTTATATACTTCCTTATGCAACGCTTCCGCCCGGTCAAAATCCATCGCCATAAAAGCACAGAATCCGAGATTATTAGATGCCTCCGCTTTCCCCGACTTATAAAAATTTACCTGTTGATAAGCTTCATTGGCATATTTATAGGAGGAATCCAGCTTCGATAACGATAAGTATACGCTTTCCCGTTTAAAGAATCAATCAGGCGCACCTCTTTGGTCGCACCACTATACAGTGCACGAAAAAAAAGAGGTAAACAACACTATACCTATTATATA